>NZ_DAIESY010000132.1:0-30589 GCF_027346185.1 Halothiobacillus sp. | reverse complement strand
GGTGTGGTGCAGACCATTTCCGTGCAATTGGGCGGCGTATTTACGGCCAATCAACCCCTGTTGACCACGGTGGATGCCGGGCAATGGGAAATCAAAGTCCCGGTGCCCGCTGCCGTGGCCCGGCAATTGACCATCGGTGATGGGGTGAAGGTGCAATCGGTTTTTGGCAATCAACCGCCGCAGGCAACCCAAATTTCCGCCATTGATCCGATGGTCTTGCCGGGCAGCAATCGCCAACCCATTCATTTGCACCTTCCAGGCAATCAATCTGCCGATACGCCAAATTGGGTGCTGGGAGAGGCCGTCTCGGCGCAATTCACACTGCCGGGCCATACCGGGTTGATTTTGCCGCATGCGGCCATTCAAACCGATGCCAAAGGCCAACCGCGCATTTGGCTGGATCGTGCGCACAAGGCTGTGTCCGTGCCGGTGCGAGTCCTCGCGACGGTTGAAGCGAATAGCGTGGTCGAGCCCATCGATGCTGCGGCCTTGAAGGCGGGCGACAAGGTGGTCGCCACGGGTGCACCGAATGTGGCGGCGGGCATGACATTGATTGCCGAACCGTCAGCCGGGGCTCAGCCATGAGGTCTTATTCTGCGGTGGCCCACTTTGTATTGCGCCATCAACGCTCGTTGTTGTTTTTACTGTTGGTGCTGGTGGCCGGTGGCTCGTTCACTGCCATGACGCTGCCGGTAGCGCTGTTTCCGAGTTTGAGTTTTCCCCGGATTGTGGTCGCCGTCGATGCCGGTAACCGCGATGCCGCACAAATGGTGCGCACAATCACCAAGCCGGTCGAACAAGCCCTGCGCTCGGTGCCCGGTGTTCAATCCGTCGCCAGTAACACCAACCGGGGCAGCGCCGATCTGGATTTGCGGTTCGCCTGGGGCACCGACACGGCCCTTGCTGCGTTGCAAACCGCCGCAGCGATGAATTCGGTGTTACCCAGCTTGCCTGCGGGCACGGTCTTTCGCGTGCATCGGGAAAACCCGACCCGCTTTCCGGTAGTCGCCTACAGTCTGACATCCGACAGCCAGAGTCAGACCGAACTGCGCACACTGGCGCAATACACGATCGCCCCGTTGCTTTCCAGCATACCGGGCGTGCGGCAGGTTCAGATTCAGGGCGGTGCGCTGCCGGAATACCATGTGCTGCTGGACCCTGAACGATTAAAGGCATTGAACATCACCACGCAAGAAGTCGTCACGGCGCTGAACAGTGGCCAGGGACAACACGCGATTGGGCATCTGCAAACCCCTAATCGGCTGGAACTGTTGCTCACCGATGGGCGTTTGAGCGATGCGGCCGAGATCGGGCAGGCGGTGATTCGGCATTCAGCGGCGGGCAATATCCGAGTAGCGGATATCGCGACTGTTGTGCATTCAACAGTGCCGAATTACCAACGCATCACCGCCGATGGCAAACCGGCCGTGCTCTTGATGATCAAGCAGCAACTGGGCGGAAACACCGTAGCGATTGCCCATGCGGTGAGCGCGAGTTTGCAGGACAACGCAAAATTGATTCCACCCGGCGTGGTGCTGAAAAAATGGTACGACCAGAGCACCCTGATCGTCGACTCGGCGCAATCCGTGCGGGATGCCATCGTACTGGGTATCCTGTTTGCGATATTGATTCTGTTTTTATTCCTGAAAAATGGCCGCGTCACGTTGGTGGCCTTGCTTGTGGTGCCCGCCGTGATGGCCAGCACACTGATTTTGCTTAAATTATTCGGGCTTGATTTCAATATCATGACCTTGGGCGGCATGGCCGCGGCGGTGGGGCTCGTGATCGACGACATCATTGTGATGATCGAATATCTGTTGCACCCAAAACACACCCGGCGTCACCCGCATTTATTGCATCCGCTGTCGGAATTCACCCGCCCTCTGGTTGGCTCATCGATGGCCACCATTATTATTTTCGCCCCGCTGGCCTTTCTCGATGGCGTGACCGGCGCGTTTTTCAAAGCCTTGTCCCTGACCATGGCGTCCAGCCTGATCTTGTCGTTCTTGTTCACCTGGTTACTGGTGCCGATTTTGCTCAATCGCTTGAACATCAAGCCCAAGCCCCCGACTGATACGACAATGCCGCAAGAGAGCATGATGACGCGCACTTATCGGCGATTGTTGTTCCGCCTGTTGCGTACACCGGTGTTGCTTTTGCCGGTAATCGTCGGTTTGGCGGCCATCGGTTGGGTAAGTCTCACGCACATCCCCACCGGGTTTATGCCGGAAATGAACGAGGGTGGCTTTGTACTGGATTACCAAACCCGGCCCGGTCAATCCCTTACCGAAACCAACCGCGAGCTGATGCAGGTCGAAGCCTTGATTCGTGCCATGCCTGAGGTTGAAACGCTGACCCGTCGTACCGGTGCACAACTCGGCGGTGGGCTTACCGAGGCCAATCAAGGTGATATATTCATCGAACTCAAATCACCCGCGCATCAACAAAAGGTAATGGACCGCATCGCCACGGAAATTGCCCATCAAGTGCCCGGCGTCACCGTGCAGGATCTGATGCAACCCATGGGGGATTTGATCGGTGATCTGACAGGTTCGCCCCGCCCCGTTGTGATTCGCCTGTTTGGTCAAAGCCAACAGGAACTGCAAGCACTTGCGCCCAAGGTGGCGAAAGCCATCAGTGGCATCAACGGAATCAAAGAGGTGCAAAACGGCCTCGTGATTGCCGGAGATACGCTCGAATTTCATATCAATCGCAATAAAGCGGCTATTGCCGACATAACGCCGGGCGCCATCGTGCAGCAGATGGGCACTCTGCTCGGCGGAACCATCGCTACCCGTCTTGCCGAGGGCGAGCAAGTCGTCGGTGTGCGCGTCATCACGCCCACGCACTTGCGCGCCACGCCGCAAAGCCTGGAAAACATGGAACTGACCAATGCGGCGGGGCAACCGGTTCGAGTGGGTGATGTGGGGAATTTTGTGTCTATAACCGGCACGCCAGAAATCACCCGCTATAACCAAAAACCGATGGTGGCTGTTTCGGCGCGGATCAGCGGACGCGGCTTCGGCGGCACTATTGCCGATGTCAAAAAGGCCTTGGCACAACCGGGCCTCTTGCCGCAAGGCGTTTATTACGAGCTTTCTGGTTTGTATCAGCAGCAGCAAATCGCCTTTCATGGCCTGATGCTGGTATTTGCCACCGCCACCGCGCTGGTGTTTCTGGCCTTGTTGTTTTTATACGAACGCTTCGCCATCAGCCTCTCGATCATCAGCGCGCCGCTCATGGCCGTGGCCGGGGTGTTTTTCGGGCTGTGGGTGACCGGCCAAACGCTCAATATCACCTCGTTGATGGGGCTGACGATGATCATCGGCATCGTTACCGAAGTGGCCGTGTTCTACTTCTTCGAAGTCGGCCGCATCCGCAGCGGCCCCTGGAGTGATCGTTTGATTGAAGCCGGTGTGCGCCGCCTGCGTCCCACCATCATGACCAGCTTAGCTGCGATTTTAACCCTGCTGCCCCTGGCGCTTGGCATCGGGCAAGGCTCGGCCATGCAACAACCCTTAGCCATTGCCATCATCAGCGGCATGATTGTGCAGATTCCCCTGGCCTTGCTGGTGATGCCGGTTATTTATCGATTGATGATCCGGCAACGGTACGCGCTCAATCATTGATTCGTCGGCCTGGCACATGAATAACAGTTAATCCCGCCGAAATCTCAGCGTAGGGTCGCTTCGATAATCTGGTTCCACTGATTCGATGGAGTCAGATTCAACCCAAGCAGGAGATTATGCAATGAAAACCAACCTTCGTTTATCACGCGCTTTGACCGCCGCCGTTATTCTTGCCATCGGTGCCGGCACCGCCGCGGCCTATGCCAATAACAGCCCGTCCAAGGCGGACGCCAAAATCACCATGGAGCAGGCCAAGGCACAGGCATTGCAACTGCAACCCGGCTCGATCAAAGACGCCGAACTGGAACATGAGCAGGGCGGTTCCGGCCTACGATATTCGTTCGACATTCAAACCCAGCAAGGTGAACATGAAGTGGGCATCGATGCGATGAACGACAAAGTCCTTGAAAACGGCATGGATCACGGTGATGCGAACGGCATAGCAGATGATCACAAAGACGGGGAAACTCAGGACGACTGATCAGCCCGATACCAAACGTTGAAATCACAACCCCGTTCATCCAGGTATGAACGGGGTTTTTTAATGTGTCATTTGTAGCGAACTACCCTTCGGGGAACACAAATGAACATACAACGCAGGAATGAGGTTCGTCGACAGCAGGGCGCTCCAGAAAATCCCACCCAGAATCACGACCGCGAGCCCTTGTTCGGGCGCGGCGCCCTGTCCCCAGCCCAAGGCCGTAGGCAACATACCGAGCATGGCGGTCAGCACGGTCAGCAAGATGGGGCGAAAGCGGATCGCGATGGCCTCTTCCACTGCCTGTCGCAATGGCAGATGGCGTTCGTTGCGATGAATGCGATACAACAGGACGATGCCGTGATTCAGGCTCAGGCCGATCAGGGTAATAAACGCGATCAAGCCGGTCACATTCAGCCCGATCCCGCTGAGGCTCAGTGCCAAAGCGCCGCCCGTCAAGGCCAGGGGGATTTGCAGCAGCAATAAGCCCGGCGCCAGCCAGCCATCGAATTGCAGCAACAGGATGCCCAGCATCAAGCCAAATGCGATCAACGCGGCCACGGCCAGCACGATGCCGGTGTGAATCAGTTCTGGATAGAGCCCGCCCACCGTAATCCGGTAGCCACTGGGCAGTTTGATCTGATCCAGCGTGTTGTTGATGTCAGCAACGGCACGGATGCTCGTTGGCGTGGCCAGAATATCCAAGGCGCGGGCACCCTGAATGTGCCGGATCTGATTGGGTGTCTGAATCATCTGGATCGATGCGATTTGCCCCAAGGTGACGGTCTGACTGGCTGCGTTTTTTGCCGGATCGCCATCCACGGTGATGGGGAGCGCCGCCAGTTGGCGCAAGGACCAATCCGGTGCGCCCGCCAAACGAATGAACAACGGCAGGGGCAAATTGCCATCCGGAACAGTCGCCAGTATTTGGCCTGATAGCAGAGGTTGCAGTTGCATGTCCAGTTGGCCGGGCGTAATGCCGTACAGCGCCAGGGCGTCAGGGCGAGGGACAATATTGAGTTGATTGATCGGGTAACCATCGTTATTGAATACATCGCTGAGGCCGGGTGCGGCGGTGCGTAATTGATGCGTTATCTCATCGGCCAATTGATGCAGGGTGTCGATATGCGGCCCGAATAGCCGAATCACAAACGGTTGCGGCAACCCCGATAAACTTTCTCCCACCCGCTCAATGGTGGGCGTGTCGATGCTGGTTTGCACACCGGGCAAAGCGCTCAAGGCGGTCAATCGCCCACCAATCGCATTCAGATCGTTCACTGCCGTATGGCGATGCAGCACGATTTGGATCTCCCCCGCGTAAGCCGGTTCGGTATAGGCCGTCGAGGTCGCAGAACCGATGCGTGCAAACACATGCGCCACGGCAGGATCTTCACGCAACCGCTGCGTGATTCGGGCAACCGTCGCGCGCGTTTCGGTCAGGGAAGTGCCCGGCGGCAGCGTAAAACTCTCGAGCATGACGCCCTCATTCGGCAGCGGTAAAAAATTCACCGTCACCCAGGCCATGCTCGCCACACTGAGTACGAGCAAACCCACGCTGAGGCTCAAGCCCGCCCGTGGGTACCGCAGAACGCCATAAAACAGCTTCAGATTCCAACGGTAGAGCGCATCAATCAAGCGCGCGCCCGAGCGTTTGCGGGGTGCTGCCTTGGCGGGGCGTCGAAGATAACGATCCGCTTGCAACAGCCCCAACCCCAGGGGAATCAGTGTGAGCGACACCACCAAGGAGGCCAGCAGCGCAAAGGTCATCGCCAAGGCAAACGGCAGGAAAAACAGCCCCGCCAAGCCGCCAACCAACAGCAAGGGCAAAAACACGGCCACCGTGGATAGGGTTCCGCTGATGTCGGGGCTGGCAATATCCCGCAAGCCCCGCCAGACGCCCGTCCAGCGGGCATCTCCTTGTTCCCAGCGATGGATGATGCTTTCGAGTACGATGATCGCATCATCGGCCAACAAACCCACGGCGACCGTGAGCGCGCCCAGTGTGAGTAGATTCAGGGTTTGCCCGACGGCATAAAGACCGGCAATCGCGAGCAAAAGCGACAAGGGGATGCTGACGGCAAGCAGCCAGACACCGCGCCCGCCACCGAGCAGCCAGAATAGAACCAGTACCGCCAGTGCCGCACCCAGTAGCAAATTCCGGGTGAGATCGTTGCCGATAATGCCAACCAAATGCCCTTGGTCATACACCCGCAACCAGCGCGAACCAGGGGGCAGCATCGATTGGCTCAGGTTTAGTGCGTTTTGCACCTCTCGCGTCACGGGCAGCGTGGACGCGCCCGGCTGCTTAAATACGGTCATGGCAATGGTGGTTCGATTATCTAGTGTCACCGCGCTGTGACTGGGCATCGGCGCACGCACCACGCGCGCAATGGCGCTCAAGGGAATCGGGCCTTGGCGAGTCGGAATGGTGATTTGACGGATGGCTGGGGCTTGGCGCGGCAGGGCACGCAGCTCGATTTGCACATCCTGATGCCCTAATGACACATAGCCTGCCGGTTGCAACACCACATACTGGCGCAGCGCATGGGTAATATCAGCGACACTGAGGTGCCGTTGTTGCATGGCAGCCAGATCGGGTTGAACCCACAGAACCTGTACACCACCGCCAAACACATCCACTCGCTGTACGCCGGGCACTGCGCGCAGCTGCGGCACAATCGTGCTGTCAATCAATCGGCGCACAGAATCCGGCGAAGCATCAGACGGCAAAATCAGGCTGTAATCGGCAATTTCATTGATCGCATTACCCATGATTTCAGCAAAAGGATGCGCCGCATTAGGCAGTTGGCTGCGTGCCCGATCAATCGCCCCATTGACCATTTGCAAATCCAGCGTCGGGTTGGAATGCTCGGCAAAACGCACATGGGTTGCCACCTGCCCATGACCGATGGTCGAGCGGATATGAGTCACTTGCGGCAGCGCCAGTAATTCATTCTCTATCGGGCGGGCGATTTCTGCTTCCAGTTCCTGCGTGCTGCTGCCCGGCAGCGAGGTCACGATGCTGATTTGCGGAAAATCGAAACGCGGCAGCACCTCAACCGGAATGTTGATTAATGCGTACAGCCCATAAGCGATGAGCGCGCCATAAACCATTGCCCAGACAACCGGCTGCCTGAGCCAGCGAACCCATCCCGTCTCGGTAATGGGCACGGCCTCGTGCGACTCGTTCTGCTCCTGCTGCATGCTTAATCCGGCTGCTGATAACGCAGGCTGAACTGATGATGAAACGCCAGATACGCCTGATCGACCCGGATCCGCTCACCCGCGGATAAACCGCTGATAATATCCGTCGATGAACCGTGACTGTCGCCGATGTGGACGCGCTGTCGCTGCCAGTGCCCATCCTGCCAGACCAAAACCCACCATTGCCCCTGATCGAGAACCAGTGCGCGGGTCGGGATGGGAATGACCGTCTGTTGATCTGCATCCAGTTCAATCGAACCCATCGCTCCCGATTGCCAGCCACGGGGCATCTGATGCGAAGCCGCGTTGATTACCGGCCGCAAAATGACGGGCAAAGCGCCATTTTGAGGATTCAGCGGCAACAGAGACTGAACGCGTATCGCTATTTTTTGCCCGGAGCCCAAGGGCTGAAACCAGCCCGTCATCCCCGGGTGAATCTGGCTGGTTGCTTGACCCGCCTCGGCCGGATAAAAGGTGGCGCGAAGTTGCAAATCATTCAAAGGCTCAATCCGCGCAATCGTCATGCCGGGTTGAACGAGACTGCCCTCGGCTTGATCAATTTGCGTCACCACCCCCTGCGTTGGCGAGCGCAGTACGCGCTCTTCTTGCAAGGCATTCAAGGCGCTTTGCGCACGGTGTTGATTGGCCGCGGCCAATTTGAGTGCCAATTCGCCTTGAATAAGCGTTTTTTGGGTGGTCTGCGCGTAAGCCAGTGTCTTACGGTCGATTTCGAGCGCACGCTGGGCGGCTTTGACTTCGGCCTGTGCTCGTGTCCATTCAACTGCGGCCTGCGCAATTTGTGCATCCAAGCCGGCACCACCCAGAAACCCCACGATCTCGCTGGCAGAAACAATCTGCCCCAGATGTAAACGAGACTGCTGGATTTGCCCGGAGCGCTGCGCGCGCAATGCCAGTGTCACCATAGGCAAGACGCGACCCAGGCCGGAAATCACGGTCTGACGATCAACCGTTTGAGTGAGTACACTGATCGAATCCAGCGCCTTGCTTTGCGTTGTCATCGATGCCGGTGCCGCAAAAGGAGCCCAGGCGGACAGCAGCCCAACGCAAAGCAAGCAAACGCCAGAAAATCCGAGAAATCGTCGGCGCCCTCGACCAGAAGGACGAGCAAATCCGATCAAAGGAGTTTGAGTGTGGTTTTCATCGATTAACTGCTTCATCGACACATGGTAAGCCAGACCTTTAACGGCCAAGATTAAAATATGGTCATGTGGTCAGAGCCAAGGGTTACTTATATCATCTCAATTTTTCATGGGCTTCAGATTAAGCGCGAACATCAAGTACTTTGCCGATAGAGTCAGTCGGTGAAGCGAGTTTGGGGCTGTTTTCAACGACGGCATCCAGCAGGGGCAGAATACTTTGAGCCTGGATATCCTGAGCTTTTTTCAGCATCGCGATCTGAGCCAGTTCCTGGACTTGTGATTGGGATGCCGACTGAGCAAAGTTTTGCACCAGTACACCAATGCTGGAAATGTTGTTGCTCATATGGACTCCTGAAAAGATGACCCGGTCTTGGATGCGCTTCGACCCTGGGCATCGGATTGTTGGTTCACGCCGTGGTAAGGCTCTTCATGTATCAATATATCGGCACCAGGGAATATTTCTTGAATCCGTTCTGCCACTTCGTCGCCAATGACATGAGCGTGTGCGAGATCGAGATCATTTTGCAGGTAGATATAAAGCTGGATGATCATGGTGCGCCCGGCCATGCGCGTGCGTATATGATCGGCCGCTTCCACCCGCGGGTGACTGACCGCAATGCCGTGAATACGATCCTCACTGCCGTCCAGTACTTCCCGATCCATTAACTGATCCAACGCCTTGCGACCGACAATCCAGGCGCTGAACAAGATAAAACCACCCACTGCTGCACCAAAAATCGGGTCAATCCAGTGCACCCCTTGCTGAGCTAACCACAAAGCCGCGATTGTGGCGGCATTGACCAGAAAATCCGATCCGTAATGCGCCGCATCGGCCTGGATGGCAGTGGATTGGGTGACACGAATGACGTGGCGCTGAAACAAAACCAGGAACCCCGTTGCAACCATCGATAGGATCATCACGGCGATGCCAAAGTCGACGGTTTCTACCGTTTGGGGCCGAATCAGGCGCTGAACGGCTTCAAGCAACAAGAATGCACCTGAACCCGCAATGAAGGTAGCTTGGGCCAATGCAGCCAGTGGTTCAGCCTTGCCGTGACCGAAACGGTGATCTTCATCCGGGGGTTGCAGCGCGATTCGAACTGCAATCAAGGTGACGAGTGAGGCGAACAGATCCATTGTCGAGTCAATCAAGGACGCCATCATACTGATTGCGTTGGTACTGATCACCGCCACCAGTTTCAGCGTGATCAACAAGATCGCGACTCCGACAGAGGCAATGGTCACTCGTTTCAACAGTTTCTCTTCCCGAAGGGACATGGCATTACCTAAATATAATAATTAGACCGGTCTAAATAAATCACACACAAGCTGTTGTTTTATAGTATCATTCTTATCGCTGGTTTGTTGATGTCTGGGCAATTCCCTTTGATTTTTTTCTGAACAATACCGTCAGGACCCCTCGAATAACCTTTCGAGGTGCCCTTTATTTTCTGTTTGGGTTCCTCACAGGAAGATTGAGGTTTTGATTTTCTGAAAGCTTATTTATCGAAAACCAATATATGGCGTGTTTTTTGCTTGTTTATACGTGCATTTGTTCAATGAGGCTTTCATGCATCCCCAAATTCAAACCACTGCAGATGGGCAAAGAGTCGCTCAGTGTGAGCAGTTCACTGTGCGTTCCGCTTTTCAACCAATCGTCAGCGTAGCGCACCAGCGCATTGTCGGATATGAAGGCCTGGCAAGGATTTTTGATGCCGATGGTTCACCACGCTCGCCCGCAGACTTGTTCCAATCCATCACGGATATCGAATTTCTGGTTCGTGCAGACCGCGCCTGCCGGGAGGTGCACTTAAAGAACTTCATCAACGCCAACTTCGAGTCAAGCTGGTTGTTTCTGAATGTGCATCCGCTCGTAGCCATGCATGGACATCAGTTCGGTTCTTTTTTTGCACAACTTCTGCAAACACTGAATATAGAAGGCTGGCGCATCGTTATTGAAGTGGTTGAGTCGGAGTTACCCGATGATACGCGGCTTATTGAGTCCATCGAGTTTTATCGTTCACTGGGATGCCTGATCGCGCTTGATGATTTTGGAGTAGGTGGTTCACAGTTCACCCGCTTGTGGCGCATCAATGCGGATATCGTCAAACTTGACCGAAGTTTGATCGTCGAATCCGAATATTCTTATCGTGCACAGCGTACGTTGCCCTCTTTGGTTGCCATGATCCACGAAGCGGGCAGCATGGTATTGCAAGAAGGTATCGAAACCCCCAAGCAGCTAGCTATTGCACTAAACTCGGGGGCGGATCTGTTGCAGGGATTTGGTCTAGCTATGCCGGCACTGCTGAATCAAAAGGAAGAGTTTAATCGCGATTTCCTTGATCAGGGATTGAAGGATAGTTCGCTAGAAATGGATCGAGCCGATTACAACCTTCATCAACAGATCGTTTCAGTCACCGAACGTTTTGAGGATATGTTGGTTGCACTGGAACGGGGCGAATCCCTCCAGAATGCTTCCCGTGCCTTATTATCGATGGCAATCGTTGCGCGTGTATTTGTGCTCGATGCAAGAGGTTATCAGGTGACAGAAACCATTCACGGTGCGTTTGCACCGGCTTCGATCAAGAATCGGTTTCGACCCCTGGCACATGCCGAGGGCGCTTGCTGGGCAAAGCGTCCTTATTTCCGCCGAGCCATGATCGAACCCAATATGGTCCAGATCAGTCGACCTTATCTGTCGGTTGCGGGCGGGAATTTGTGCCGCACGCTGTCGTACTGTCGCGGGCATGCACCCGATAATGGCAATAAAGTCGTTTGCTGTGATATCAACTGGTTGGACGTTTAAAACTCGCAATTTCCTTTTGGCGGGGATGTCAAGTTCCAGCCCTGTCACTGCAAGTGTCATAGAATGTCGCCATTGGCTGCCTCGAACCTGTGTTATTGATGATTTGGACGATTATCGATTTTGCTTTCGAGGCGACTAGGGAATCTTAGTACGAATCCATCCATGGCTTCGTGCGGACACGGGCTTGCGCAAGCTGCGGGTTCACGCCCGTCTTGTGCTGCGCATTTAAATGACTTGCGTCATTGAGCGGCAGGGCATGGATGCCCTGCACTGGAAGGTCTGCATTTGTGCAGATCTTCTCTAGACAGAACACGTGTAGCGACAGGCGGTATCGAAATTGAGTCCACTTCCATTTGCAAGCGCTACAACGACCCGGATTGGTATTACCGGGCTTTCTCAGGCGGGAAAATCCACCCTGATCACGTCGATCATCAATCATCTTGAAAATGCCCGCCGAGGGTCGCTCATCCAGCAAGTGGTTTTAACGGATGTTGCGCACGGTTTGTGGCGGCGGGATGCGCCCCATGCTTTCGATTATGATGCGGGATTACAGGCGCTCACGCATCGCCCGCCATACTGGCCGACTTCGACCACCGACTGGTCAATTGCTCGAATCGAACTCACAATGGTGCGCTCATGGTATTCCCCAAAACCACGTAAACGAATTATTGAACTGTTCGATTACCCCGGTGAGTGGCTCATGGATCTTGCTCTTCTTAATTGGGATTTTCCCCAGTTTTGCCAAGCCCTGTGGGGATGGTGCAGCCAGTCGCCGCGGTTGGAATTGGGAAATGCACTTATTCAGGAGCTGGCTGCAATCGACCCAATGGCACCCGTTGATCGAGCGTACCTTTCGCAGTTGCAACAGCGCTGGGCAGAATTTCTTGCCGATTGCCGGTTACCGCCACATCAACTCAGCCGAAACCTTCCGGGTCGGTTTCTGTTGGCGGGCGCCGATTACAAACCCGGTGACAAACCCTTCGTGCCACTGTTTTTCACTAAGCTGGCAGGTGGCGCGGTGCTAGACAAATTCCCCGCCCAATCCTGGGGCGCGGTGTGTGCGGAGCATTACAAGGCGTATCGTGATCACGAAGCCAAACCATTTTTCGAACAGCATTTCAAGCAGCTTGACGCACAGGTGATTCTCATCGATCTGTTGGGCGCCATGACCGCCGGGCAGGAAGCGCTCAAAGACATGCGTGCCGCGCTCAACAGCGTGTTACAGCCATTCCGCTACGGGCAGGATCATTGGCTTGGCCGGTTGTTCCGTCGTCGAATTCGTAGAGTCGCGGTTTGTGCGACCAAGATCGATCACCTGTTGCCCGAAGATCAGAAACGGATGCAGTCCTTGTTGGAGTCTTATCTCTACGAAACGGTACAGCGATTGGCGGCGGAAGATATTGATGTCAATGTGATGGCCATCGCTGCCGTTCAATCGGCCAAGCTGCATGAGTCTGCTGATCACGTGCAAAGCCTGATTGGTCGGGATAAACGTACGGGGGAGCGTATCCGCTTCACACCGCCGCATCTGCCCGACAATCTACCGCATGCGCTCAATCTCAAAATTGAGGATTTGCCACAACTTTCACCACCGGAAGGTCTCGATCGGGTGCAAGCTTTTCCCGCACGTCGCATCGATCAGTTACTTGCCTTTCTTCTGGCTGAATAAGAGTTTGATCAAACGATGAATGAACAAGACAACGATTTGCGCACGATCATACATGCCATGGGTGATGACGTACCCACGATCGATGCGGCCGAAATTCGAAAAGATGCCACACCCGAGGTTGAACCTGAGCCCCTTTTGCCCCCGGTCCGTAGCCATTGGCTGAGTCGTTTGATCGCGAGCGCTTTGCTCGTCTGGATGGGTGTGGTCTGGAGTCAGGCCGTGGTTTGGGGTTGGTCACTCAACCCGTGGGCTGGTGCGGCTCTGCTGGCGGCTGGAAGTGCAATCATCCTCGGGTTCCTGATACTGGCCTGGCAGGCTCACCGGGCGAGACGGCAGATCGATGAAATTGCCCGTATTCAAGCCTACTTCAAGCAGGCAATCAGCAATCCCTACGCGACTCAAGGCAGCTTGAATGAATGGCTGCAAAGAATCAAACACCTCTATCGGCGAAGTCCGCGCCGTGATGACCTATGGGAAGGGTTGGCCGAAGTGGACGAGAGTTGGAGTACAAAGGAGCTCGCTGGTCATCTCAGCCGCTGGTACGGGGCGCAGGATACCGAGGCCGCGCAACTGGTAAAGCGTGAATCGACGCGAACGGGGGTATTTATCGCCGCCAGTCCCTATCCCGCACTCGATCTGCTCCTGGTGGCCTGGAGAAATGCGGCCATGGTTGAACGTGTGGCGGCGATTTACGGGCTGAAATTATCCGCCACCGCACGCTGGCGCTTGTATCAGATGATTCTGAAAAACATTGCCTTTACCACGGTTACCGAGACAATGCTCGATTCGGTCAGCCAGAGCTGGCTATCGAATATCCTGCTGCAAGTCGGCGTGCGGGCAGGGCAGGGGGTTGGCGTCGCCTTGTATTCGATTCGTATCGGCCATCAAACAATGAAGCAGTGTCGGGTCGTGCCTGAAGATCGTCCTTTGGTTGATCGGAACATTGCCAAGATGGTTGTTGATGCGGTTCGGGGCAAGGCGTGAGCTATTGGATATCACCCACAGCCAGGTACTCTGCGACATCCAGAGCGGCATAGGTCAGAACGCCGTCTGCCCCCGCTCTACGGAAGCCCATCATGGTTTCCAGCAGACATTTGCGCCAATCGAGCCAGCCGTTGTCGGCCGCTGCGCGGAGCATGGCGTATTCCCCGGAGACATGGTACGCAAAGGTAGGCACTTTCAGTTCGGTCTTGATGCGCCGTACGATGTCTAAGTAAGGCATCCCCGGCTTGACCATGACCATATCCGCACCTTCAGCCAAATCCATGGCCACTTCATGCAGGGCTTCATCGGAATTGGCCGGGTCCATCTGGTAGGTTTTTTTATCGGCTTTACCCAGATTTCCAGCTGAACCGACGGCATCACGGAATGGACCGTAAAAGCTTGAAGCATACTTCGCACTGTAGGCCATGATGCGGGTATGGATGTACCCGGCGGTTTCCAGTTGTTGACGGATGGCGCTAATGCGACCGTCCATCATGTCGGAGGGGGCCACGATATCGGCACCGGCCGCAGCGTGTGACAGCGCTTGTTTGACCAGAACTTCAGTGGTTTCGTCATTCAGCACATAGCCATTGGCATCGGTGAGGCCATCCTGTCCATGCGTAGTGTACGGATCGAGTGCGACATCAGTCATGATGCCCAGATTCGGGAATGTATTCTTCAATTCACGGATTGTGCGTTGAACCAAGCCGTCCGGGTCGTAGGCCGCTTCGGCATTGGGCGATTTGGCGCTCAATGGCGTAACCGGGAACAGGGCGAGGGCAGGGATGCCCAGGCTCTGTGCCCGATCGGCTGTATCCAGTAGCAGATCGATACTCTGCCGATACACGCCCGGTAAAGACCCAATCGGTTCCTGCGTCCCTTGCCCCTCGAGAACGAACACCGGGAGAATCAGGTCATTCGCCGAGAGGGTGTGTTCCTGCATCATGCGCCGACTGAAATCATCCCGACGCATACGACGCGGACGGTGGGCGGGGAAAGTGCGATTAATCATTTTTGTTTGCTCCTGAAGTGAGATGTCACTCGGGCGGTGCATGTGCCGCCGGCGACATCGTTCCGAGACTGCGTGCCGGTTATGGTTTTCAGCATCCAGTTATGCTGGATTACACATTGAACAGGAAGTTCAGAATATCCCCATCTTTGACGACATATTCCTTGCCTTCCGCCCGCATTTTTCCGGCTTCCTTGGCGCCCTGTTCGCCCTTGTACTGAATAAAGTCGTCATAAGCGATGGTTTGAGCGCGAATGAAGCCCCGTTCGAAATCAGTATGAATCACGCCCGCGGCCTGTGGGGCCGTGTCGCCTTTGTGGATGGTCCAGGCGCGCACTTCCTTGACCCCGGCCGTGAAATAAGTCTGCAGGCCCAGCAGTGCGTATCCTGCACGGATCACGCGGTTCAGACCCGGTTCTGACTGGCCGATTTCAGCAAGAAACTCATCGCGGTCTTCGTCATCGAGTTGCATGATCTCGGATTCGAGCGTGGCACATACCGGCACGACAGGTGCGTTCTCTTTTGCAGCGTAGGCTTCAACAGCGTCCAGGTAAGGGTTGTTGGTGAAGCCATCTTCGCTGACGTTGGCGATGTACATGATGGGTTTTACGGTCAGCAATTGCAGATCGCGGATGACGGCGAGTTCTTCACTGCTCAAACCCAAGGCTCGAACGGGTTGGACTTCATTCAGTCCGACCATGATTTTTTCAAGCACAGCCTTGCGGGCGATGGCTTCCTTGTTGACGCCGGACTTGCTCGCCTTGACGGCTCTGTCCAGATTGCGCGTGACGATATCAAGATCGGCAAGCACGAGTTCCGTGTTGATGATGTCGATATCACTCAAAGGGTCTACCTTGCCAGCGACATGGATGATGTCGTCGTTGTCAAAGCAGCGAACGACCTGGGCGATGGCATCTGTCTCGCGAATGTTGGTCAGGAACTGATTGCCCAGACCTTCGCCCTTGGAAGCACCCTTGACCAGCCCCGCAATATCGACGAATTCCATCGTTGTCGGCAGAACACGCTCTGGCTTGACGATTTCGGCCAGTGCATCAAGGCGAGGGTCGGGCATGGCGACAATGCCGACATTGGGTTCAATGGTGCAGAACGGGTAGTTTTCTGCCTGAATGTTGGCTTTTGTCAACGCGTTGAACAGTGTGGATTTGCCCACATTCGGCAGGCCGACGATGCCGCAATTAAAACCCATGGAGTCTCTCCGAAAACGGTAAAAAATAAAAAAGGTTGGCCATTATAGACGCCAGAGCCTTTATGCGGGCATTTAAGCTTCCGCGGTGAATGCGTTGATTCGTTGTGTTGATTTTGCCGGATCGATATCCAGCAGAGCGTCGATCTCGTCCACGGCGTGCCGAATGCTGGCATCGATGAGTTTGCGTTCAGATGCGGGCGGATTGGCCAGTACGAACCCGACGACCTGATCCCGGTGGCCAGGGTGGCCAATGCCAAGCCTTAAACGCCAGAAGTCGGGGGAGCCCAACTGAGCCTGAATATCCTTCAGGCCATTGTGCCCACCGTGGCTGCCGCCGATTTTTAACTTCATTTTCCCCGGCGGCAGATCCAGTTCGTCGTGAACGACAAGTATTGATTCCGCAGGAATTTTGTAGAAATTCGCGACCGCGGCAACAGATTTGCCGGACAGGTTCATGAAGGTTTGTGGCTTGATCAATCGTCGATCGACCTGTTTTATTGAGATGCGAAGCATATCGCAGTGGAATTTGGTGTCTGAGCTGAGATGAGCACCCAAGTCTCTGGCCAGTTCATCAATGAACCAGAAACCCGCATTGTGACGGGTCGACTCATATTTGCTGCCAGGATTTCCCAGCCCCACCATAAGTTGAATCGTCATGAGATCACCTGATGACCACTGATAAAGCGTTGATGAATGTACATTGTATAAACAGGGAGTAATAAAAAAACCGCCGCATCTTTACTTCAACCTGTGAAGTTAGAGGCAGCGGTTTAGGTTAGGGGCTAACCCTGATTATTCAGCAGATTCGGATTCAGCAGACTTGTCCAATTTCGGCGCATGAATCGCTACCACACCAACGTCGTGATCTTCGCCCAGTATCAGCGCATGGATGCGAACGTCTGCTGGCATCTTGATCTGGCTCAGGTGAATTGAACCACCGATATCCAGATCCTTCATGTCCACTTCGATGAACTCGGGAATTTTGTCTGCGGTGCAGTCCACTTCAACTTCAGTCAGGATGACACTCACTACGCCGCCCGCTTTTGCACCAACACTGATTTCCTTATTCAGGAAATGCAGGGGAACAGTGACACGCAGTGTCTGGTTGGCAGATACGCGCTGGAAGTCGGCATGCAGAACCAATGGCTTGTAGGGATGGCGGTGCAGATCACGCAGGATGACCTTGCTGGTTTTGCCGTCGATATTGAGATCCAGCACGTGCGAATAGAATGCTTCATGTTCGAGGTGCTTGTGGATTTCGTTGTGCAGGATGGTGACTGACTGAGGGGCTTCGCCACCGCCATACACAATGGCAGGAATGCGGCCTTCGCGACGCAGGCGGCGGCTCGCACCCTTCCCCTGATCATCACGCGCTACGGCGTCAAGCGCAAATGTTTCTTGAGACATGAGAAATAACTCCAAAAAATAATAAATCGTCGGGTCAGATTAAATCGGTGTGGTTAGGCATGACCGACGCGACGGTGGGCTGTTCGCGACCAAACAACGCCTCAACCTTGTTGAGCCAAAGGCCGCAACAAGGCGGGAAATTATAAGGGAAAGAACGAGTAAATTCCAGAGTGTTGATTCTTTAGTGTTAACCGGTTCTTGCGCCGGAGGCCCGGTTGGTTAACACGCTCTTGGAAGGCAATGCGAATTAGTCGTTATAAAGAGAACTCACAGATTCTTCGGTATGGATGCGGCGAATGGTTTCCGCCAACATGCCCGCGACTGAAAGTACGCGGATTTTATCGCATTGTTCAGCTTCGGGTTTGAGTGGAATTGTATCGGTGACGACCAATTCATCCAGGTCTGAATTGTTGATATTGTCGATCGCGGCGCCAGAAAGGATGGCGTGCGTGGCATAGGCAACAACTTTCTTGGCGCCGTGCTTCTTGAGTGCACCTGCCGCCTTGCACAGTGTGCCAGCAGTATCGACCATGTCATCGACAATCACGCAAGTCTTGTCACGCACTTCACCGATGATATGCATCACCTGAGATACGTTGGGGCGAGGGCGGCGCTTGTCGATAATGGCCAAATCGGAGTCGTCCAGGCGTTTGGCAACAGCACGGGCGCGAACAACACCGCCAACGTCTGGCGAGACGACGATCAGATCGTTGTATTTCTGGCGCCAGATATCGCCGAGCAGAATCGGTGAGGCATAGACGTTATCCACGGGGATATCGAAGAAGCCCTGAATCTGGTCTGCATGCAGGTCAACGGTGAGAATCCGGTCCACGCCCACGCTTTGCAGCATGTTGGCAACTACTTTGGCGCTGATCGGCACACGTGCGGAACGCACACGGCGATCTTGCCGAGAGTAACCGTAGTAGGGAATAACCGCCGTGATGCGATAAGCCGAAGCACGACGGAGTGCGTCCACCATTACCATGAGTTCCATGATGTTGTCGTTGGTGGGATCGCAGGTTGGTTGAACGATGAAGATGTCCCGTCCGCGAACATTTTCCAAGATTTCAACGTAGCTTTCGCCATCGCTGAAGCGGGAAACTGTGGCTTGCCCGAGTTGAATATCTAGACTTTCAACGACGCGCTCGGATAGAGCCCGATTAGCGTTGCCGGAAAATACCATCAGTGTTCTTTGGATTGTCATCGTTCTGCCGATTGTTTGGCTGGGCCGCAAGGATTCGAACCTTGGAATGCTGGGATCAAAACCCAGTGCCTTAACCAACTTGGCGACGGCCCAAACGAAAGAGGAGCGCATCTTAACGAAGCCTTTTGCCTTTGCCAAGTGCTTTCATGTAATTTTTTATCATTCATGGTGAGCGATAGGGCTATCAGGCAGGGCTTTTGCAATGATTACTCGTTGAATCTGCTCGGTATCGCGAGCCAAAATTATTGCTGTGTGTTCTGCTTCTGCAAGGCTGGTAACCGGTGAAAACAGGCTGGAGCCACTGCCAGTCATTCGGGAAAATCCCGTTGCTTGCCTCAGGGCCTGGTGACAGGCAGCTATGTTGGCGTTTTCTGCATGCGCGATGGACTCGAACGCGTTGTAGCCGGATTGTTGCCAGTGATTGACCAGTTCATCAGGCTTGGATTTCACTTCGTTACGAATGAGATCAGGGTGAGCGAAGCAATTTGCCGTCATAACACGTGTGTTCGGCACGACTAGGACAAACCATTGTGTAGCGACCGGACTGGGGTAGGGGGTAATCCGGTCGCCTATTCCTTCCGCCCAGGCATTGGTTTGATAGAGAAAGAACGGTACATCAGCACCGAGTTCACGCGCGAGCTTAACCAGTTCCATTAATGGCAGATGAACGCCCCAGAGTTGATTAAGCGCCAGGAGCGTCGTCGCCGCTGCGGAAGAGCCACCACCGAGACCACCACCCACTGGGGTGTTCTTGGTGAGTGTAATCCGCGCGCCTCTTAGTGAATGCCTCTGAGTGACCGCGGTTTCTTGGAGCAGGGCAGCCGCTCGATAGATCAGATCGTCGCACTCATTCGTCGGCTTCAGGGCAATGGATTCTGCACCTTCCTGCCACTGCACTGAAATGTCGGGTTCACAGGTATGTTCGAACGTCAATTCATCGCCGTAATCGAGCCGCTGGAAATAAGTTTGCAACTCGTGATAACCACGAAATGCTCCTTCGGGGATCTTGCCGTTGATATGCAGGAATAAATTGACTTTAACGGGTGCAAGCCAACGGGATGGTGCGTCAGGGGTCATCGGACTGGCTCAAGTTTACCGTTTGCATTCATTTGCCATGATTCAACGATGAGTCGCAACCGGATATCGTTGCGGCTGACGGTGATTTTCCTTGGCATATCCAGATCGAGTCCAGGTACGGGCATATAGGATTCGTAGTCGATCAGCCAGCCATCGTCACTTAATGTGCGCAACCGGCCGCGCTCATTGAGTTGAATCATGGCGTTCTTGTCGTGCGGCAGTCCACGAATCCAGTCGGGCAGGGCAGTGATGGGTATTTTCCAGCCGGTAAGCTGTTCAATGCTTGCTTCGGGGTTTGACGTGAACTGGCGATGACCGGCGGAATCAGTAATCAGCATCCTATCCGGACTTCCGATCAATTCGACCGTACCTTGATTGAGAGGGGCATTCAGTACGATTTTTGCGGTATCACCAATTTGGTGCCAGTTGAGATTGACGGTTCCGCCATCGGTTTCGGTGCGGATGGCTATTCGACCGATGCACTGCCAGTCAGTAACTTGACGGACAGCTTCCTCGTGCGCCTGCCAGGCCGGGTTTAGCCTGTTTTGTATTGACGTGGCCTGATCAAGACTGACCGGTTGTTGAGCACATCCACCCAGTAATGTCGTTATGGCGATTCCAGCCATCAGCAGGCGAGATCGAAACGATAATTTGATCATCATGGTTGGTTTTGATTCTGCTGTGTCTCTGTGTCGTCATCGTCCATTAGGTCAGGTGCGTATTTCTGTATGGTCTGCGTCAATACAGGATGATCTCCGTGCAGCAACATAGCGCGTTTCCACACATCCTTGGCTTCTTCATGTTTATCAAGGTGCCAGAGTACGGTGCCCCAATGTGCGCCAACTTCCGGGTCGGGTGCTAGTTTGTACGCCTGTTTAAGCGTTTTCTCTGCCTCTTTGAACTGACCCAATCGATATTGCACCCAGCCAAGGCTGTCGAGATAAGCCGCATTTTCAGGATCGCTTTGCAGTGCTTTTCGAATCATTTTTTCCGCTTCTGCGAGATCACGGTTTTCATCGGCCAGGGTGTAGCCCAGTGCGTTGAGCGCCGTTGCATTCTCCGGGTCTTCCTTGATGACCTGACGAAGGATGGCTTCCGCTTCAATGCTGCGGTCGAATTTCAGGAGGATCATGGCTCGCTGTAACTGAAGATCGTGAGCATTAGGCCAAATCGTGACGGCTTCGTTGAGCGTGGTAAGTGCTTCCTGATCTAGTCCTTGAGTTTGCAGTAACCCCACTTTTGCCAGCGTAAGACGCTGTTTGTCGCCTACGTCAATGGGATGACTCAGTGCTATATCCAAGCTCTGAAGCGCGCCAACCATATCACCGGACTGCGCATATGCCGCCGCCATAAGTACGCGTGCCTCGGCATAGTGTTCGCTGTTGACCGAAACCCGGTTGAAATAACGGATAGCCTGCTGAAACGCGTTCGATTGCGCGGCGAGTCGACCGAGCAGCAGTTGGGCAAGGTCATGCTGACCGGGCAATTGATCGAGTTTGAGTAAGGCCTTCCTGGCGAGTACGGGGCGTTCGATCTGCAAAGACATCAGAGCCAGGGCACGCAATTGATCAGGGTCTTTGAACGGCTTTTTAAGCGCAGATTCAATCAGCCTGCCTGCCTTGGCTGAGCCACCTGCCCTGATGGTGGATTCGATCAACCCGGTCAGATAGCGATTTGTACCGGGAAAGGCACGATGGGCTGACTCCAGTGCCTTAAGGAGCGCAGAATAATCGCCGGACTGACTCAAGGCAACGATGAGGATATCCCTCGCCGTCATGCTATGGGGATCAAGTTCAACCGCGCGCTGTGCAGCAACAATCGCGGTCTGATGGCGGTTGAATTTCAGGTCCAGTTTGGCCACCACGACCTGGGCGGTGAAGTTGTTAGGATAGTGTTTCGCCAAATGATCGATGTAGGTGATGGCTTTTTCTCTGGGTACGTTATTTTCAAGATAGGCACCAAGCTCGTTGAAGACAGCTTGATTATCTTGATTGATCTGCGTGAGCCAGTTTTCCAATGCCTCATCTGCTGCTGCGGTATCACCCAGTTGGATCGCGGAGACGGTCAGTGTGGCCGCAGCCTTTATGGACTTGGGCTCCAGCGCTATCCAGCGCTTGGACATGTTCTGCGCCATTTCATATTTCTTGGCAATCAGTGCTATCTGGCTTGCGCGCTGGATAATGGATAACTCATTTGTTTGTTCTGCCGCCGCGTAATAATAATCAGCCGCTTGTGACAAATTATTTTCCTGACCAGCAAGCTCTCCTGCCATGATGAGAAAAACCGGGTTCTGGTCAATTTTCTTTAATCGAGCTTGTTCCTGAGCAGTCGACGAGATGTTGGTATCAGCAGCCTCTGTAGCCTTGCTCGCTGTTTTTGGTGGCTGGGCTGAAACCGTTAGTGCACTGCATCCGGTGGTCATGAGCGTAATAACCATAGCAATGGTTGAGACGAGGGATGAAACAGTGGATTGAGTGGTCACCAAAGCGTTTGTCGATGAAATAGCCTTGATTTGGCCTAGATGTGGTGGTCTGGGGTTCAGCGAAGATACACGCATGGCGTCACTGTCTCTGGATATATAAATTGAGGTAATGGAAGACTTTTAGTCTGAATGATCAGTGTAGCGTTTCGTGGTGAAATTCGCTTGCTCATCTAAGGGGAATCTCGAAAAACCCCTTCCATGGGTTTTTTTCGAAGACGTTCATTGCGGGGAACCAAGGTCGTTGCAGGAAGCAACGATGGAACGCCTTGCGTTTTACGAAGCGCCCTTGATTTTGACGTTATGTTTAGGTGGGTTGACCAGGGGCACGCGCCTTTTTCTCTGTCCTGATCTGAATATCCAGCTGCCAGAAATAATACATGATGGGAATAACCACCAGCGTCAGCAGGGTAGAGGCGAGCGTTCCGAAGATTAGGGAAACAGCCAGGCCACCGAAGACGGGATCGGTCACCATAACCGCAGAACCAAACACAATCGCCAGTGCCGTCAGGAGAATCGGGCGAAAGCGGACTGCACCAGCTGTGATAACGGATTCCTTGAGGTCAAACCCTTCTTTGCGGTATTCAAGAATGAAGTCGATCAAAAGAAGGGAGTTTCGAACAACCACGCCGGCAAGTGCGATGAAACCAATCATTGAGGTGGCGTTGAATGGCATGTCAAACAGCCAGTGGCCGGGGAAAATACCCACCAAGGTCAAAGGGATCGCCCCCATGACAATGACCGGAAGCATGAAGGACTGATAATAGGCCACCAGCAAGAGGTAGATGAATATCAGTGCAACGATGAATGCAGCCCCGAGGTCTCGGAAGACATCCAAAGTCAGACGCATATCACCGCCCCACAACAGTTGATATTTTTCGAGATCATCGGGCTGAGCATCGGTAAAACCGAGGTTGGCCGTGGTTAACGTCACATTACCATTTAGCTTCATGTCATCGAGCCACTTGTTCAGTGTCAATGTGGCGTAGACCGGTGAGCTACCGAGCAAATCACCCTGTACATACACGACTTCGTGTTGATCCTGATCAAGGATCGGCTTGGCGACACTCGATTTGATGATATTAACGAAGCTGCTGATGGGAATCTGTTTGCCGCCTGCTCCGATAATCGTCAGATCACGTACCTTTTGAATGGTTGCGCGATCGGCGATCGGAAGTTGCAGGACGATATTGATCGGTTCGGCCGAATTGGATTCGTGCAACGAGCCAATCGTGACTCCGCCTACATAACTGTGAATCAGCTGGGCGATCTGAGCGGGCATGACGCCAGACTGCATGGCCTTCTGGCGATCGACTTCAATCAGATATTCCGGGGCAGTCGCTGTAATACTGTCATCGACGTTGATCATGCCGTAGACATCATTAAACTTGGCTTTGACTTCATTGGCGATTGCACGCAGCTCAGTGTAGTTGGGTCCATGGATACGCGCCAGAATCTGGGCGCGTACGGGTGGGCCTGGCGGCGTCAGGAAGAGCTTGACTAGCGCCGGTTTGGAATTTTCCCGTACGGCTTTTAGTGATTTCCAAATGCCAGTTGCCACCACTTCCGTATTCGGACGATCGTGCAAAGGTACGAGATTGACCCGGATCTGAGCAAGATTGCTGCCTTGGCGCATCATGTCGCCCCGGACCATCCCGGCAAACGTGAGCGGTCCCGTGCGCCCCAGAAACGTCTGGTAGTTGGTTACATACGGGCTTTGCGAGACCACTTGGGTCACGTTGTTAACGATGCGACCAGTCTCATCCAGTGCAGTCCCCGCCGGTGTGTCCACCTCAATCACGAACGTGCTGACATTGCCCTCCGGCAGCAATTTGAGGCTGACGCCCGCTGGGCTTAAGGGGCCATTCATGCCGTTCGCTCTTATGAACTGCCATGCGGGCATCAGCATGGAAGCCACCATCAGAACGAGTACTAAAATCAGGAAGAACAACGAAAGTCCCCGACTGCCAAGCAGCGGACGAATCACACGGGTGTAGCCGCGTTGCAGTAAGTCAGGGCGGTGGGGCTCATCAGAACGTGCCTCATAAGCAGCCAACTCCTTATGTGCCTTACCACGCAACCACAGATAGGCAGTCCAGGGTACGACGATATAGGCCAGAATAAGAGAAGCGACCATCGCTATGGGAACGTTGATCGGGATGGGAAGCATGAATGGCCCCATCATGCCGGTAACAAACGCCATCGGGACGAACGCCAGAATGACGGCGATGGTGGCAATGTTGGTGGGGTTGCCAATTTCGTTGGTTGCGCGGATCAATAAATCCGCAAAAGACTTTTCCTTGCCTTCGTGGATGTGACGATGGATGTTCTCAATCACGACGATGGCAGCGTCAACCAACAAACCCAGCGACAGAATCAACGCGAACAACGATATTCGGTTGATGGTCTGCCCGATGACGTAACCGACACCCAGCACGACAAACAGGGTGAGTGGGACGGTGAGGGTGACGATGAGCGCTTCTCTCCAGCCGAGGAAGAAGAACAGGATGATGAGCACCACCAGAACGGCGATCATCAGATGCTCCATCAGCAAATTGACAGCATCGTCCGCTCGTTTACCGTAGTCTCGTGTCACAGTGACATGCACGTTTTGCGGCACCATTTGCTGCTCAACAACCTTGAGTTTAGCCAGAACGTGCTCAGTCACCGTTACGGCATTGGCGCCGGCCCGCTTGCCGATGTTCAAGACGACCGCGGGATCGTTGCCACCAATCTCATAACCTTTTGGGTTTCCTTTGCCGTAGCCGAACTGCGAGTACTGCTCGTGTTCTTCCGGCGCCATTTTGATGTCTGCAATGTCGCGCAGAAACACCGGCCGCTGATTGTGGGTGCCGATGATGATTTCACCGAGCTCCTGAACATTAGTGAATGCAGCATTAACCCGCAGATTCGTCTGTTCGTTGTTATTGACGATATGCCCGGCAGGTAACACGACATTGGATGCCTTGAGCAGGTCGATTAGGGTACTGAGCGCTATGCCCGAACTGCTGAGTTTCTGTGGGTTGACGCTCACAGAAAGGATCTGCTTTTGACCACCGATGACTTCGCTGTTGCCAACATCCGGCACACTTTGAAGCTGATCAAGTACACGCTGACCAAGTTCACGCAGTTCAATGCCATTCATCTGCGTGGAACTAAGTGTAATGGTCATGACAGGAACGTCGGTGATGCCGATGCTCTTGACCAGCGGTTGGCTCGTGCCTTGTGGCAGTTTGTCCATATTGCGTGAGAGTTGGTTATAGAGCAGAAGCAGGCTCCGCTCTTCATCGCTGCCGACTTTAAACGCTACAGTAACGATGCCCATGTCATTAACGGCGTAACCGTAGGTGTGATCGACACCCTTGATGCCGGCCATGATGGCTTCAAGGGGTTTGACGACCTGCTCCTTAATCTGTGACGCGCTGTTGCCGACACGTTGCACCAGAATCTGCGCACCGGGCACCACGATTTCCGGGTTGTATAACCTGGGCGTGATGAAGAAGGCCATCAGGCCGAACAATGTCAGCGCCACCATGATCAAGGCCGTGATCTTGGAGTGCAGAAAGGTCTGCGCCAGCCTGCCGGCCAGATTGAGATTGGGCACAGGTTCGTCTTTGGGTGTGTGCTTCTGTTCACTCATGATGCGGGCTGTTCTTTGGCTGCTGGTGTGTTGGTGACGACGATACCATTTTGCAGGCGGTCATCCGATTGCGTAACAATCCTTTCGCCCGATACAAGGCCGGACAGGATCTCTTGCTTGCCGTCGATAACGTGGCCAAGGCGTACCATCCGGAACCACGCACGGTTCTGATCGTCAAGTACGAACACGCCGCGAATACCGCCCCGATCATGGATTGCTGAAAGCGGAACCAACATGCCGTTTTCGTGGGCAACAGCAATCTCGACTACAACATAATTACCGCTGCGCACATTGACGTTCTCCGGCACACCGATCTTGACGGTGTGGGTGTGCGTAACAGGATCCGTGGCGTCGACCATGCGTTCAACAAGCCCCTGAAACTGATGTTGTTCACCCTGGAAGTCCGTGTAACGGACGGTAACAGGTTCTCCTGGCTTCAGTGTGGCGAACGCCTGACTGGTGAGCTGGACTTCAACTTGTTTCTGTCCGCTACCCTGCAAGGTAAGTAACGGGAACCCTGGAGTCGCCATTTGGCCGGCATCGACCGTCCGACTGGTTATCGTGCCGCTGAATGGGGCCGAGATTTTGACATATGTCAGTTGGGACTCTGCCTGCTTCAACCCGGCTTGTGCCGCAGAGTAATTGCTTTGAGCAACCTTGTAGGCGGTTTGCATCTGCTCATACATTTGTTTTGGAACGGCATTTTCTTTGTAAAGCGAGGAGTAGCGATCGTAGTTGTTTTTTGCGTCTGATAGAGAAGCGTAAGCCTTGTTTACTTCGGCTCGCGCCTGATTGATTGCACCGGTGACATCTGTGGAATCGATGGTGAGCAGTGTCTCGCCCGATTTGACGGTCTGTCCTTCATGAACATCCACACTCCGCACATAGCCCATGACCCGGGATGAAATCGAAATCTGATCGGAGGTGATTACCGAGCCCGGGAACAATGCGAACACAGGCAAAGACTGATCTTGCACCTTGAACAACTCAGCCAGTGTCTTCAGTTCGGGTTGGGATGAAACTGAAGCCGGATGCTCATCGTGACCTCCGCAAGCGGAAAGTACGGATGCAATGGCGAGGAGGGCGGCAACACCAACGGTTTTTTTCGCGAAAGCACGATTATTGACGGACATGTTATTGAGGCACCTTAGAAACAGAAAGAACGGCGGGCTGCGCAAGGGCAGAACGCCGCGCGTCGGGCAGTGATGATTGGGTGGTCAGCGGTGTGGCTGAAATGGCGTCCGGTTCGAGTTGGCCGGTCATCAATAGTAAGGTGGCACGTTGCAGGATCAATTCATATTGAGCCTGTAAAAATTCTGCACGTGATTTATCCAGCTCAGCTTGCGTTTGCAGCAAGTTGGTCATGGTGGAAATCCCTTGCGCATACCGCAGTTTTTCAAGGCGTGTGGCTTCTTCGCTCTGAGAAATCGCCAGTTTTTTCAACTCCAGCCGATACTCCGCCAGTTGAGCGGCTCGCCAGGTTTCACCCACTTGTGACATCAGGGTGTTGATCGCCATTTGTTGATTAGACTGGGTAGCGTTCAGACCGGCGACGGCACGATCAACCTGGCCTGAGCGGGCACCGAAATCGAGTATCTTCCAATTTAGTACGGCACCCACCGTATACGAATCGTTCTTGATTCCGAGGTTTTCGCTGTTCCAGTCCTGCTGTGCCATCAGGTTGACGTGCGGTTTGTAGACCGAGCGCGCAGAGGATACCCCTGAACGAGCGGCATCTATCTGTTGGTCCATGGCCAGAATCTGCGGATTGTTGCGCAGTGCCATGGTTCGTGCCTCTTCCAAGGTGCCGGACAGTTTGTCAATGTGAATCAACTCATTGATTTCAAAGTGTTGATTGCCTGGTGATCCCATGACAATACGCAATGCATCCTTGGCGTTGGCCAATTGATCCAGTGCTTGTTGATGCCGTAGTTGAATATCGCCCAGATTGACTTCCGATTTCAGCAGATCACTTTTGGAAACAACACCCTGTAAATACATTTTATTGCTCAAATCACGATAGGATTTCGCCGCTTCAACCGCCTGCTGTGTGACTTTTACAAAAGCGCGTGCCGCATCAATGCCCGCATAGGCGGTAACAACCTGCAGGATGAGTTGCTGTTTTGCCGCACGGTCACCGGATTGGGCCGCACGTAACAAGGCTTCTGCCTGTGCTTTCATCCCGCTTATTTTGCCGCCGTTATAAATAGGCACCGACAGCTTCAGGCTGGTCTGAAAATTCTGGTGCCAACCGGGGTGGTTGAGGCTATCAGGTGGGGTACTGCTGGCGCCAGCCAGATTGCCGAAGGTGGGTCCGGCTTCTTGAAAAAATTGCTGCACACCAAAGTCATTGAAGTTGGCCTGCCCCTGATTCAGCTTCATGCCGAAGACGTTCAGGGCATTGTTGGAAGCCATGCCTCCGAACGAAAGATCCAGCTGCGGTAAACGATTTCCGCTAGCCTCCTGAATTGCACCCTGTGCCTGATCAATCATGGCCTGGGATTGTTGCATCATCGGGTTCTGCGTCAGCGCATTCTGGATTGCTTGCTGAATGCTCAGACCTTGAGCGTTCTGTGATTTTGTCACAGTGGCTTGGCCGTCAAGAACTGGTAAAGTTTGTGCGAAGCCGGATGCTTGTGCGGTAATAAATAGGATTACTGACGTTACCAGAATGGAGCTCTTCACCGTGAATGGACCTCTTATGCATGGTGCCTGAATTGAATTTATTGTTTTAATTCTATGGGTTGCCACGGATAGTTTACCTGTCTATCAAAACTCATCGGACTACGTGAAAGAGGGCATCAGCGCAGCAATGATTCTACTAAGACGGCTGATTGTAAATAAATTAAGTTTGCATACAAGTTATTTATTAGTCTTTTCTAATATAGTTTTGTTCAAGGTTTGATTGTTGGTGATGGGTTGAAAATATGATTAAGCGTCAATGCAGAATCTTTGGGTAAGATGCAGGTTTTTAAACGTATCTACCCTTGCTGACAAAATATGCCTCGTATCGCACTTACCCTTGAATACGACGGATCCCGCTATCATGGTTGGCAGCGCCAATCGGAGGTCGACTCGGTCCAGGCGCGGCTTGAAACCGCGTTGTCTCGCGTAGCCGATTCGCCTGTGGAAGTGGTCTGTGCCGGGCGAACCGATGCGGGTGTGCATGCCAGCCATCAGGTTGTTCACTTTGATACAGAGGCGATTCGTTCCGAGCGGGCATGGTTGCTTGGTGTCACCCAGGCTCTGCCGTCTGACATCAGTATCTTGTCAGCTCAAGTTGTTGATTCTGAGTTTCATGCCCGATTCAGTGCAACCGCACGAAGCTATCGCTACATTATCTTGAATCGGATGACGCGCTCTGCACTGCAACGCGGTCGGGTCACGTGGTGGCGCGGTTCGCTGGATGAGGGTGCCATGCACGAGGCAGGTCAATATTTACTGGGTGAGCATGATTTCAGTAGTTTTCGCGCGAAGGATTGTCAATCCATCAGCCCTGTGCGCCATATTGAATCCTTGAGTTTCCGTCGTCAGGGCGAATACGTTTATATGGACATTACAGCCAACGCCTTCCTGCATCACATGGTGCGCACTATTGTGGGCACGCTGTTGCCGGTGGGGGCAGGGGAGCAGCCTGCCGATTCGCTTCGGGATATTCTTCTGGCCAAGCATCGTTCGGCCGCGGGTATGACAGCGCCCGCGGATGGACTTTATCTGGTCGATGTTCGTTATCCCGATTCGTTTAGCATCAAGCAAGCCGGGTCAAAACCGATATTTTGGGCCTCTAGCTGCGAAATGCAGTCGGGTTGCTGCTAGAATCCTGCCTTTAATTTACGTGTTGAGGATTAATTTCCCCATGGCCCTTAAGATGGCCCCATCCATACCGACGGCTCAATCGAGCTCTAGATCAGCTCGCTTTGCAGAGGACGCCTCTTTCGTTCGGCCGGAGCGTACGCGGGTGAAAATTTGCGGGTTGACTCGAACGGAGGATGTGGATGCGGCCGTTCAGTATGGTGCGGATGCGGTCGGGTTCGTGTTCGTGCCTGCAAGCAAGCGGAATCTCGCGCCTGAAGCGGCTTTGGCGTTATTCGATCGTGTACCGCCGTTCGTGCAATCGGTAGCACTTTTCCTAGATGCAGACGAGTCGCTGGTCGAGACCGTCATCAGCAAGCTCTCGCCCGACCTGCTGCAATTCCATGGACATGAAACCGGTGCGTACTGCCGTCAGTTTGGCCGCCCGTACATCAAGGCGCTCGGCACGGATTTGTTTGTCGATCCATCAAGTGATTTGCTTGGCCATGCATTGGCAGATCACGCGACAGCGCGTGGTTTTCTGCTGGATAGCCATGCCACCGGCGCACTGGGTGGCACAGGCACGCGTTTCGATTGGCAACATTGGCCGCAAGGTCAATATCCATCGGTACCTTTCATATTGGCAGGTGGGCTTGATGCCACCAACGTAGGAGAAGCGATCAAGAGCTTGCAGCCTTACGCGGTTGATGTTTCCAGCGGCGTTGAAACAGCACCCGGCATCAAGTCAGCTAAAAAAATTCAGGAATTTATGAACAAGGTGAACCCAATTGGATAACCCCGAAAATCGAAAAATCAACCCAACCATAGCGGCCTTTGATGCAGC
>NZ_DAIESY010000114.1:0-2866 GCF_027346185.1 Halothiobacillus sp. | reverse complement strand
GCCAGAGCTATTTTGGCTACAAGAACCACATCAATGTGGACAAGCGCCATAAGCTGATTCACCAGTACGTCGTGACGGATGCTTCGGTGCATGACAGCCAGTGCCTGGAAGCATTGTTGGACGCGGAAAATACCGGCGTGGAGGTCTTCGCCGACAGTGCTTATCGTTCGGAGGAATCGGAACTGCTGCTACAGGAACAGGGATATCGCAACCGGATCCACGAAAGGGCGTACCGCAACCGACCGTTGACGAAAGCGCAGGAACGGGCTAATACCCGGCGCTCCCGTCACCGTGCCCGGGTCGAGCATGTGTTTGGCGCACTCATCCAGCAGGGAGGCAAGATGCTACGGACCATTGGCAAGGCCCGCGCTGCCGTCAAGATTGGGATGATGAATTTGGTCTATAACATGCGGCGCTTTACCTGCTTGCTAAAACAGGAAACGGCTTGGTAGGGGGTAATCCGTCAAAAATCTGCAAAAATGGCAAAAAAGCATAGAAATCATCAGCCAACTGATGGATAATGGATAAAAATCGCCGGAAAATGGCGAAGGAGAGGGAGTCCCTCCACTTCAAACGGCGAAGTTTTTGTTATTCGAGGTTCCCTATGGTAACTGCAAGGCCAGAATACCCAGGATGAAACTCGTCCCGCCGAGTGACAGCGATTTCCAAGACGACTGAACATATGCCTCTGAGGTTCACTGGAACGAAAAAACCAGGATAAGTGGCCGGGAGTGGCAGCCGAACCGCAGCTTCCAGCCAAAGACAACGCTTCCCCGATTACTCGTCATGACATCGGCATGTACAGGTCAGCGGCACCCTCGTCCGTTATTCGATAACCCATTGCCCGGTAGCCGCGCTGACGTTTATCCCACATTCGCAATAGTGCCGGGTGCCCGGCATCAATGAAGTCAAGGATACGTACCTTGGTCTTGGTGGCATGCTCCCGGTGCAGTCGGCCGGCATATTGCTGCAACGTGCCTTTCCATGACACCGGCATTGCCAAGACCAGGGTATCCAGTGGCGGATGGTCGAATCCTTCCCCGACCAGCTTGCCGGTGGCGAGCAGCACACGAGGAGCATCCGGTGGCAGCGCGCCAAGTTCCGCGATGACCAAAGCACGCTGCTTTTTGGACATCCGACCGTGCAGGAGGAACAAGGGCGGCACCTTGCCACCCAAAGCCGCATGGATAGCATCGAGATGCTCGTTGCGCTCGGTCAGCACCAGTATCTTGCCGTCCCGGAGGTATGCATTTTCGATCTCGGCCGCAATGGCATCCGTTCGGGCCTGGTCATTGGCAAGGTGCCGGAACACCGCCTGAATCCCGGCTTCAGGCGGCAGGTGAATGTATGAATGGAGAAATCGTGGCACCACCGCGAGATCATGCGGGGCGCCGGCCGGTTTCGCGGCCGTATATCGAATCGGTCCGCACTGCATGAAGATGATGGGCTGCTGACCATCACGGCGAATCGGCGTGGCGGTCAGGCCGAGCACATATTTCGCTTTGACCCGCTTCAGGATGGCGTCAAAGGACACCGCGCCAATATGGTGGCATTCGTCCACGATGATATGACCGTAGTGCTCGACGATGGGATTGACCTCACCATGGCGTGATAGCGACTGCATCACGGCGATGTCGATCTTGCCGGTAGGCTTGGCTTTACCGCCACCAATCGTGCCAACCACGCCTTTGCCGACGCCAAGGAACGACTGCAGCCGCTCCTGCCACTGCTTGAGCAATTCGGTGCGATGCACCAGCACCAAGGCACTCACGCTACGCCGCGCAATCATCGCTGCTGCTGCGACGGTTTTGCCGAAGGCAGTGGGCGCGCACAACACGCCCGCGTCGTGGCTCAGCATCGCGGCGACAGCCGCCTCCTGATCGGGGCGTAGTGTACCGATGAAATGCACGTCGATGGGTTCACCGGGAACCCGCTCATCCCGCAGTTCGCAGTGGATAGCGTTGTTGCGTAATAAATCCTGTGCGGCATCGAGGCAGCCGCGCGGTAGGGCGATGTGCTGCGGATAGTTTTCTGCACAGCCGATGACGCGCGGTTTGTCCCACACCGACATCCGCATCGCCTGCGCCTTGTAGAACTCTGGATTCTGGAACGCGGCAAGGCGAATCAGGCGGTTGGCCAGTGGCGGGGGCAGTTGGCCTTTTTCGAAGTAGAGGAGGTTGCCCAGCGTCACCGTGAGGGTCTTTGGCATCGCCCCGGATAACTTCGTTGTTGCTGGTGTTGAACGCTTCCATGGCGTCGCCAGGTCTTCTTCATCAATGAAGGTGACGTCCAATGGATGCGCCCCATCCGTGGCGCGCAGGATGGTAGGCTCGATATCCTGTGGCGCCATCGGCCGGATGGATGCCAGGAAAGCCCATTGATCAGGATACGGGCGCAGGTCGGTATCGACGAATACGCTGCAGCCATTCTCGCGCGGCTTTTTCTGCAGCGGCAAGGCAATCAGGTTGCCGAAACCACCCTTGGGCATCGTGTCCTGATTGGGGAACAGCCGGTCATAGGAATTCAGCTTCAGTTGCCGGGTGCGCGCACAGGTATGGCTGATGATGGCCGTGCCCAGACGACGGGCATCCCGGGCTGCGACCCTGCTTGCGAAAAACACCCAGACATGTGCCCCCTGCCCGGAACGCGAAATCTCCAGAGCGGCTGGGACGCCGAGTGCTTCGCAAGAATGCACGAAGGCGCGAGCATCGTCCTGCCACTCGGCCTCATCGAAATCGACGGCGAGAAAGGTGCACGTGTCATCTTCCAGCAAGGAATAGACGCCGACCGTGTGCTTGCCGAGCAAATGATCATAGATGACCGAATCCGACAGCGGAGACAGCCGCCGATTACCACAATCCCCGCA
>NZ_DAIESY010000101.1:0-10423 GCF_027346185.1 Halothiobacillus sp. | reverse complement strand
AGTCGCTGGCCGATTAGATGCAAGGCGCGCTCGCGCCGCAATGGCCGCCCCCTTGCAAGCGAGCGCAACGCCGCAGATGATCGGCCAGCGGCTCGCCCGATGGGAGTGCTCCGAATGCGCCATGACGGCGTTGCCGTGCTTGACAAGGGTTTGGCCATTGCCTGCGCACGGCGCCTTGTCCTGACACATTCGGAGGACTCTGAAAGTACCTCCAAGAGCGAAACAGTACACTAGCGCTGAGTTGGCATTGAGTGCCGTTTAAAAGTCATCCTCTATCAGCCGCTTGACGCGAGTCATCTCCAGCAGATCGTCAAGCCGACGACGGGCGTCCTTGTTCTCGACAGGTTTTACTTTTTCCACTTCGGGTTCAGCATCGGCCGAATCTTCGGCATCCTCTTCCCAATGCTCGTTGAGATCGGAAATATCGTCGTCTTTACTCATAGTATATTCCTCAGGAATTGATGGATTTTCGCAGCCTTATACCGTGTTTTTTTCAACTTGAGAAGAGGGGCTTTCGCCTTGACGGGAAAATTGTGATTTCCGCACCAACGATCCAATACCACGCAAATGATGCGCACAAAAAAACCACCGGAGTAACCGGTGGTTTCAAACGGGAAAATCAATTAATAATCAGATGATTACTGCTCTTCTTCATCCAGATCAAAGTCATCATCGTCTCCAATTTCCTCGATACGCTCAATATCCATGAAGCCTTCGATCTCGTCAGCAAACATAACAGCCGTTTCAGCCCACACCATGGGCCGCACTTCCGTGGAGAGAACGCCCTCTTCTTCAGTCTGTACCAGCGCAAAACAGGTCAAGGGCTCATAGCCGATGCCATCGTCCTCATCGCTGATCAGGGCGTACCAATCATCAGCAGGCATGATGCTCAAAATTTTCGAAGCCATCGTCATTCTCCTTAGGTGGTGGGGTGAAGGTGTTTGTGGTAATCATGTCTGCGACATATGACGCTTTCATGGCGTAGCTTCAGAGCAAAAATTCGAATCAATTTCAGGTAGCGAGTTCAAAAACCAGGCGGCCATTCACCCAGGTAGCACGGGTTTGATGACGAAAATCCCAACCGAAAAAAGGGGTATCGCGCCCGGCTGAACGCATCGTCGTCTCATCCAGAGTCCAGTAAGCATCGGGATCGATCAATGTCACATCGGCCCGAGCGCCTACTGCAAGTCTACCCGAATCATTCAGACCGAACAGTTCGGCCGGACGACGCGTCAGCGCATCCAAGGCTCTGGCCAAACTCAAACCCTCTTCGTCGACCAATTTGAGCACGAGCGGCAACAAGGTATCCAAACCGGAAATCCCGGGCTCCGTTGCCGGGAATGGCGCCAGCTTGGCATCGGTTTCGTGCGGTTGATGATCGGAAATCACGCAATCGATCGTGCCATCCGCCAAACCGGCACGCAGGGCATCCCGATCTCTCAAGCCACGTAAAGGTGGCTGAACATGCGTATTTCCACACAGCGCGTCCGTATCCATTTCGGACAGCCACAGGTGATGCGCACTCACGGATGCCGTTACCGGCAAGCCTTCCGCCTTGGCTTGGGCAATCATACGCACGCCCGCACGCGAAGAAAGATTGTTGATGTGGATGCGTGCGCCCGTTTCCGCCACCACCGCCAGCAACTGTGCAAGTGGTGCCGTTTCGGCAGATACGGGGATGCCCGGCAGGCCCAGTCGGGTGGCGATGACCCCTTCGTGCGCGCATCCACGCTTGCTCAGGGAGGGGTCTTCGGGCTGAATCACGACCAGAATATCGAAGGTGGCGGCATACTCCAGCGCCCGGCGCAACAGACGCAAATCGCGCACGGGGTAATGGGCGTTGGACACGGCGACGCACCCGCCTTCGGTCAATTCGGCCATTTCCGCCAGCAATTCGCCCTTCAAACCTTGCGTAAGCGCACCGATCGCCACCACACGGGCACGACCGGACAATTGAGCCCGACGTTTGATAAAACGCGCCACGGCAATCGTATCGAGTACCGGATCAGTATCCGGCGGCATACAGACGGTTGTAATACCGCCCGCGACCGCTGCCAATGTTTCCGTGGCGATCGTTGCCTTGTGTTCCAATCCGGGCTCGCGCAGGCGTGCCCAGCTATCGATGACACCTGGAATCAACCACAACCCCTTGGCATCAATCTTTTGCATCTGTTCATGAGGAAACTGGCTTGGTGCATCACCTATACCCGCGATCCGGCCATCTGCCAGATACACATCAGCAATGCAATCAAGCTGGACTGCCGGATCGAACACCCGCGCTCCCTGAATGAGCCAGGTGTCGCAATCAATACCCGGACGGCAACCCTCAGGGTGCCGGACAGGGTCGAGATCAATCCCAAGATTAGGTGGATTTTGAATCATGATTCAGCACTCATGCACAACGCCATCACGGCCATACGTACGCCAATACCGTTGGAAACTTGTTCGAGGATGACGGATTGCGGGCCGTCTGCAACGCGGGATTCGATTTCGACCCCGCGATTGGCTGGCCCCGGATGCATCACAATCGCATTCGGCTTGGCCCATCTTAGTTTTTCTTCCGTCAGACCGTACAGGCGATAGAACTCCTGCTCAGTCGGCAAAAGGCCGCCTTCCATGCGTTCGCGTTGCAAACGCAACATGATGATGACATCCACGTCTTTCAAACCTTGGCGCATATCGTGGAATACGCGCACACCCATCGGTTCAATGTCGTTCGGAATTAGGGTGCGCGGGCCAATCACACGCAACTCGCCAACGTTGAGCGAGTTGAAGGCGTGAATCTGGGAACGGGCCACACGAGAGTGCTTCACATCGCCGACAATCGCAATGCGCAGGGGTGCGAAATCGCCTTTGATTCGGCGGATCGTGAACGCATCAAGCAGCGCTTGGGTCGGATGTGCATGCCAACCATCCCCCGCATTCAGAACGGAAACGTGTGGCGCGACATGCCGGGCCATGAAATGAGCCGCGCCGGATTGTTCATGGCGCACCACAAACATGTCCGCCTGCATGGCTTCGATATTGCGCAACGTATCCAACAAACTTTCACCCTTGGTGGTTGCCGAGGTGGAAAGATTGATGTTCAACACGTCGGCTGACAATCGTTTGGCTGCCAACTCGAAGGTCGTGCGCGTGCGCGTGGATGACTCGAAGAACAGATTCACCACCGTGCGCCCGCGTAACAGTGGGACCTTCTTGATTTCACGATCTGTTACCGACATGAAGTTTTCAGCCGTATCGAGAATCCGTGTAATCCAGGTCGGACCAAGACCTTCGATGGTCAGCAAATGCTTGAGATGCCCCTGCGCATCGAACTGGATTGCCCAGGGATCAGTCACCAGTTTGGGCATACTCGGACGCACAAAATTGACGGCCATCAGGCATTTTCCTCACGAGTCACAATATTCGCGATCAAGGGATCCGGGCCATCAACATGAATTTGCTGGTCGGCGGCAAGGTGCACGCGCTGCCCGACCGTATCTGCCGTAATCGGAAGTTCACGGCCATCGCGCTCGAACAGCACCACAAGCCAGATACGCGCAGGGCGGCCATAATCGAACAGCTCATTCATGGCCGCGCGAATGGTACGACCGGTATACAGCACATCGTCGACCAGAATAATGTCACGACCGTCGATATCAGCAGGTAAATGCGACGGCGAGACCTGCGGATGCAGGCCCAGGGTATCAAAATCGTCCCGATAAAACGTGATATTCAGCTTGCCCAGCGGCTCGGCCAGCTTCATGCACTGGTGCAATGCTTCTGCCACCCAAACACCACCAGTGTGGATGCCCACCATCAGCGGATTGTTTAATTTCCCCTGATCGACCGCCTGCTTCAACTCGGAAAAACACGAGTCAATCAATAAATCAACCGACTTGATTTCAGGGCCGGATGTACGGCCAGATGAACAACTGGATGTCATGTGTAGGTACCGTTTGCTTAGGGTGCGGTAGGAGATTCCCCAAAAGACTCTCCGGGATTCTCCGACGATTGCACCGAACTTTGACTGAAAAATGTTTCCAGAATGATGGCAGCAGCCTGAGCATCGATCATGCCGGGCGATTTTTTTACCTTATTCTTGCCAAGACGAGCGGTAAGCAGCATCTGGGCATTTTCGGAACTCAGGCGCTCATCAACATAACGAACCGGCAGGTTAAAACGCCCTTCCAGCCTGCGACCGAAGCGACGGATAAACTCGGCGACGGGATAGGTCTCGCCCGAATCCATTACCGGCCAACCCAGCACGAGACCAACCGGACGCCATTCATCCAGCAAACGCCCGATGACATCCCATTGGATCTGATGCGCGTTGCGATGATGCAGCGTAGTCAATGGGCGTGCACTGCCCAACATTTGCTCACCCACGGCAACACCGACACGCCATCCTCCATAGTCGAATGCCAGCCAGGTTCCGGGCGCGGCCGAAGTCGTCATGGCGATTCGCGTCTTACTCAGGCGTGACCGGCTTCACCGGACAGCAGGTTCATATCGACACCCAAACTCCGTGCCGCTGCGGCCCAACGCTCCTCGACCGGATAATCGAAGATCAGCTCCGTCTTCGCCGCAACGGTCAACCAGGTATTGTCTGCCAGTTCCTGCTCGAGTTGCCCTTCGGACCATCCCGAATAGCCGAGGGCGATCACGGCGCGCGCGGGGCCAGCGCCATCGGCCAAAGCCTGCAAAATGTCTTTGGAGGTCGTGAGGCCGATTTCATCGGTAATTTCCAGCGTCGATTCCCAGCCACCATGCGGTGTATGCAACACAAAACCACGTTCCAGCGCGACTGGGCCGCCCATGAACACGGGCCGACTGCGAATGGACGGGTTGGAGCAGGAAATTTTCATGTGATCGAAAATATCTCCCAAGGTGACGTCCAGCGGACGATTGATGGTGATGCCCATCGCACCTTCTTCATTGTGCTCACAAACGTAGGTCACACTATGGTTGAAGTTCGGATCGTCCAGACTGGGCATGGCGATCAGCAACTGGTTTTTCAACTGAATGGGATCGGTAAAGCTGATCGTCGAGATGCTAGCAGGCCGCCTATCCTGCCCCTCGGTATTTGGTTTTGGCGTATGGTCTTCGGAAGGAAATTTAATCATTGTTGAATGATAGACTCGCGCCGCCGGTTAAGGAAGCCCTGCGTGATGCCCCCCGACGAGCAACACCTGCAGATGCTTACCTGCCGCGAGAAGGCTTCCGCCCAGGAGCGGGAGTGCGCGCCGTTCCCTGTCGCTCCCGACGGATCGGCTTGCCACCGGCACGCGCGGGCTTGCTGCGCTTGTCAGGGCCTGCTTCTGCCCCTTGAGGACGTGCGCGAGACAGAACCGGTCGAGATTCACCTGGTCGAGCTTCTCCGGGCTGACTCATACGGGTTTTTACTCGTTCAATAGGACGAGCGGCCGGTCGGTTGGCGGTAGCGGCGCCCTCTTGCGCCTGCGCGCGGGCAGGAACGCGAAACGGTTCGGCAGGCCGTTTGGCGACCGTGCCGGTTTGCACACGCGCCCGATAAGGCTTCAGCGCGCGCCGCTTGGTGTCTTCATCCTGCACTTTGCGACGGGTTTCAGGGCGAAGGCCCACCAGTTTGACCAACGCATCTTCCATTTCTGGCGGCAGATCCTGCGCACGCCCCGGCTTGAGGCGTGGTGGCAACGGAATGCCCGCGTAACTGATGCGGATCAAACGGGAAACCACGGCGCCCACGGCTTCAATCATGCGGCGAATTTCACGATTCCGCCCCTCACGTAGGGTCACGTGATACCAGCGGTTCACCCCAGTGCCGCCGGCGTCACTGAGTTGATCAAACTTGGCAGGACCGTCATCTAACTGAACTTCGGTAGTCAACTGCTTGATCTGATCCTCTGTCAAGCCACCCAGCACACGCACGGCATAGGTGCGCTCGATCTGGTGACTCGGGTGCATCAAGCGGTTGGCCAGTTCGCCATCGTTCGTCGCCAGCAGCAGACCGGATGTATTGAAATCCAGGCGGCCAACCGTAATCCAACGCCCCTGACGAATGGCGGGGAGCGCGGCGAACACAGTCGGGCGGCCTTCCGGATCGGAGGTGGAAGTGATCTCGCCTTCAGGCTTGTGATAAATAATGACCCGTCGGATCGGCTCTTCGTCGGATGCCGTGATTTTCTGCCCGCGCACATCGATGACATCGCCGATCCCGGCCACATCGCCCAATTGGGCCGTGACACCATTGAGTTTCACCTCGCCCGCACTGATCCAGCCTTCGATCATGCGACGGGAGCCGAGTCCCTGAGTGGCCAGGATTTTTTGCAGGCGTTGTTTGCTCACGCGGTAGTTCTCTTTACGTGCTTGGCGAAGCGTATTCGCCAATTTTGATTGCTTGATCGGACAGGTTTTCGGGGGAATGATAAGCTCCTAACCAATCATCACCAAGAGATACCGACGCAAGCCCATGACAACAGCGGCCGAAACGATCATTCCAGCCACTGCGACGCCCCAGGTTCGCTGGCTCCACGACGAGCACATGGGTGTTCAGCAGAACGCGGTGCTGCTGCTCAGTGGCGACTGGACGATCCGCAGCCTGAACCACGTGCCGAAGGTCGACACCCCGGTCAAAGAGGGCGCGAAACCGCAAATCGTATTGCGCAGCGAAATGACTGCTTTCGATGGCTCCGCCGCACTGGTGCTCGCGCGCTGGATCAGGCAGTGGCGTGCAGCGGGCCTGACGGTTGACCTCTCGGAATTTCCCTCACGCGAAACCGGCCTGCTCACGCTGCTGGACGAACGACTCGTCGATTCCACACCTTCGCCTATACACAAGCCGTCCCTGTTAGCGCGATTGGGCGAAGTGGCCGTTGACCAATGGCATGAAGCAAAATCATTCCTGTCATTCCTGGGCGAACTGGTCTGGCGTGGATTTCCGCTATTGCTGGCCTTCTGGCGCATCCGCTGGCGCGCCGTCCTATCCGAAATTGAAGCTGCCGGAGTGCGGGCGCTCGGGATTGTCGGCCTGTTGTCGTTCATGATCGGGATGGTGATGGCCTATCAGGGCGGCGCCACCCTCGAAAACTACGGGGCAAACGTCCTGATCGTCAATCTCGTGGGCATCATCACCCTGCGAGAAATGGGGCCGTTGCTCGCGGCGATCATCGTGGCCGGTCGTACCGGCTCATCCTATACCGCTCAACTCGGCACGATGCGCATCACCGAGGAAATCGATGCGCTGCGTGCCATTGGCGTGCCGCCGTTCGAGATTCTGATTTTCCCCAAGGTGCTGGCGCTGGCACTGACACTGCCCCTGCTTTCGGTATTCGCCGATCTCATGGGTCTGCTCGGTGGCGCCGTCGTCGCCAATTACGGATACGGTGTCTCGTTCTCCGTCTTTTTCCAGCGAATGCCGGAAGTCGTATCGCTCACCACGCTCTGGCTGGGGCTGATCAAGGCACCGGTGTTCGCCATCGTCATCGCGCTGATCGGCTGCATGCAGGGCTTGCGCGTCCGGGGCAGCGCGGCGGAAGTAGGTCGCGCGACGACCGTGAGTGTCGTGCAGGCCATTTTCATGGTCATCGTCATCGATGCGGCGTTTTCCGTGCTCTACAACCTGATGGGTTACTGAAATGAGCATGACGGCTGCAACCGGCTCAAACCACAACGGCTCAAAGGATCTGGTCATTGATGCCCACGGCATCGTGAATGAGTTCGGCAGCCATCGCGTCCATGATGAGCTGGATTTCCAACTGGAGCGCGGAAAGATTTGCGCGCTCGTCGGCGGCTCGGGTACGGGAAAAACCGTCCTGCTCCACACGCTGATCATGCTTCGTCAGGCCAATGCAGGTTCGCTGAAGCTCTTCGGCGTGGATACCGGCTCGGCCGACGATGCCCAACGACAGTCGCTGCGTGAACGGATTGGCGTCCTTTTCCAGGGCGGCGCCTTGTTCACATCACTCACCGTACTGGAAAATGTGCTGCTGCCCATCAAGGAACACGGCCATTTCGACCCGCACTGGCTGACCGATCTTGGCATGAGCAAGATCCTGCTTGCCGGATTGCCCGCCGACAGCGCGCACAAGTTGCCAATGGAATTGTCCGGCGGTATGGTCAAACGCGCGGCGCTCGCCCGGGCGTTGGCGCTCGATCCCGAACTGCTGGTGCTGGATGAACCCACCTCCGGGCTCGATCCCATCGGTGCTGCCGCATTTGATGAACTGGTGCGCACTTTAAGCGATTCGCTCGGCCTCACAGTATTGCAGGCGACACACGATCTCGATTCGATCTGGCGTGGTGTTGACGAAGTGGCTTTTCTCGGACGAAAAAAGGTTTTGGCCGTCGGCACGGCCGCCGAGTTAGCTGCGCGAGAAGAGCCTGAACTACAAGCCTATTTCAGAGGTGCTCGCTCTCAAGCATACTGGCTGGCATCACAACAGGCAAAGCCAGAAAAGCCCCCTACCGCTCCATCCTCATCCAGTGCAGAGACGACCTAATGGATTCGAAAATCAATTACACCGCCGTCGGGTTATTTGTGTTGCTGCTGGGCTTGGGCCTCGCGGCCACTGCCTATTGGCTCGTGACCGGCGGCAAACAGCAATCATTCACTCCGTATGTGATTTATGCGACCGATAGCGTGGCCGGGCTGACCGTCAACAGCCACGTACTGTATCGGGGTGTAGACGTGGGTGAAGTCAAAGAAATCCGAATCGATGAAAACAACCCAGGCCGCATCCGCATCCGAGTCGATATTGACGCCAAAGCTCCCATTCGTGCCGACACCGTCGCGGAACTGCGCCCACAAGGAGTCACTGGCTTGAGCGTACTGAATCTGACCGGAGGCAAATCGAACACTCCACTGTTACAACGCACAAAGAATGGCGAACTGGTAATTCCCTATGAGCCATCCATTTTTTCTCGACTCGAAGGCGGACTTAGCGACACGATGGTCAAGATTACGAGTATCAGCGACCGGCTCGACCAGTTATTCAGCGAAAAGAACATCGCGATATTCGATAACATGCTGCAGAATATTAATGGGCTGACCACCGTGCTCGCAGAGCATCAAACCGATATTTCAGCCGCCATCATTGCCGGGCGCAAAACCCTGGAGAACACGGCGGTCGCCAGTCAATCTGCGAACACGTTGATCATGCAATCCCAGATGCTGGTCTCAAGCTTCAATAAATCGATTCAAGGGTTGAAATCGACGCTGGACGCTGCAAACGAAGCGGCCAACAAGGTCAGCGCGGCCAGCGACAATACGATCGCCATGACTCAGACCGGCAATCAGACACTGAACAACTTCAACCAGCGCACCCTGCCGGTACTCGATGGCCTGCTGTCACAGTTGCAGGAAACCAGTGTTGCGTTGACTCGACTCGTCAACCAGCTCAACGACAACCCAAGCCAGATTCTATATGGCGCGGCACCCATTCCTCCGGGGCCCGGTGAGGGGAAAACCTCTGCCAGTCCCAATCAAATCGCACCGTCGCCGTGATTCGGCCTGATGCGATCCCGATCAAGATAAGCAAGACACCTAGGATTAACCATGCGTCCATCAGTTCTCACGAAAACCTCTACCTATCTCGCCGCCTTGTGCATGCTCAGTCTGGCTCTGGCTGGTTGCAGCCTGCCCATCAAGCCACCTGAAGCGCAGAACACGTTCCGGCTCAACAGCACGAACCTGCAAACCCCCGCGATTGTCGCCCAAGGGAAAGATGCTTTTTATTTGATACAAATGAGCACACTGCAAGCCGCACATGGATTCGAAACTCAGGAAATGATGTACAGCCGCGACACGCTAAACCTCTCGCCCTATCGAAACAGCCGTTGGTTAGCCGCTCCTGCCGAAATGTTGAGTGACGCCATCGAACAAACCCTGCTCAAGCAACCCTGGGTGGCTGGCGTTGTACCCAATTCCGCCAGTGCCCCCGTAGCCGTGAATCTCAGTTGCCGACTTATTCGCCTGGAGCATGACCTCAGCGGCAACGAAGGCAAAGCCCATCTCGTCATGACCTGCCTGTGGACCAATCCTGAAGACAGAACCGTCGAATCCCATTGGCGCTTCGACAAAACCCGCTCCATTACTCAAAACAACGCGACACAGTTCGCAGCAGCGAGTCAGGCGCTGGTTGATGAGGCCATCAGACAGATCGTCGAACAAACGCGCGCCGTCATCATCAGTGCTCAGCCGAAGGCGAACGGCTGAGCCGGCAAAAGTAATCAAAACCCTGCTGGCCGACGCAATCAGGTATGATTCTCGGCTTTGCCGCATTCATACCCCTCCTTTCTTATCCCCTTTACCGATACCCTTTGGAAACACCATGTCATTTGCTGAACTGGGCCTGATGCCCGAGTTGCTGACCGCGCTCGACGCCGTTGGCTATATAAATCCCACCCCCATCCAACGTGAAGCGATCCCGATCGTCTTGTCCGGGCGGGATCTTCTGGCCGC
>NZ_DAIESY010000082.1:0-15137 GCF_027346185.1 Halothiobacillus sp. | reverse complement strand
GAAAAAGCCGGTCAGGGGCGGCAAACCTGCCATACCCATGGCGTAGGTTAAAAACAATCCGCCGATCAATGTGGCACGTGGCATCGCTGGAAGGACGCGCCACCCATCATCACCACGGCTCCGCCGGATAATGTCGGCCAGCAGGAAGAATCCGGCGGATAGCAGGGTGGTGTGAATCCAGTAATAAAGCGCGGCTTCAATGGATTCGGTGGTGTTCACACCCAAGGCAATCAGCAGCGTGCCCACGGAAGCCAGAATCAGGTAAGCGATTTGGCGGCGGAGATTCATGGCCGCCAATACGCCCAGTGTTGCCATGATGAGTGTCACGATCCCCAGCCATAGCTCCCAGGGGCCGATGAGATGTACCAGACTGGCCGGTGCGGTGTGTGCATCAAATAACGTGCCGTGAACACGAAGCATCGCGTACACCCCGACCTTGGTCATGATGGCAAACAGGGCGGCGACAGGTGCCGATGTTTCCGCATAAGTGCCGGGCAGCCATAAATACAGCGGAAAAGCAGCGGCCTTGATGGCAAACACCACGAACAGCATCAGACTGGCAGCGGCGATGACCCCGTACAGGCTGCTGGGTGCCTGACCGATTCTGACGGCCAGATCGGCAAGATTCAGCGTGCCCAGAACGCCATACAAAGCCCCGACAGCGAACAGGAACAAGGTCGAGCCCACCAGATTGATGACCATGTAATGCAACCCGGCCTTACTTCGCGCCGCGCCGCCACCATGCAGCATCAGACCGTAGGAGGCCAGCAAGAGCACTTCGAAGAACACGAACAGGTTGAATACATCCCCAGTGAGGAATGCGCCGTTCAGGCCGAATAATTGCGCCTGGAACAGCGCATGGAAGTGAGCACCGCGATGGTCTTCATTCGTGGCGATGGCGTAAGTGAGGCTGACGACACCGAGAAGCGCCGTCAGAAGCAGCATGAGCCCGGAAAGCCGGTCGTACATCCAGACGATTCCGAACGGTGCAGGCCAATCGCCCATGGGATAAACCTGTGGCGTGTTGCCTGCACCGCTTACGATAAGATAGATCGTCGCCAGCAGCAAAATGCCGACGCTGACTGCACTGATCAGACGCTTCAGGCGCCAACCGGCACGGTGCAGGGCGATCAGTGCAATGGCACTCAGGACGGGAAGAAACACCAGCAGAGCCAGTATTTGATCAAACGAATGGGATGCAAGATTCACGTTAGGGGTCATGCCGAAGGACCACCCTGTTCGTTCGCAGACGCGTCGTCCTCGCCATCGACATGATCATTCCCCAGTTCCGCGCGGGTCTTGAGCGCCAATACAATCACAAATGCCGTCATGGCAAAAGCAATGACGATGGCCGTCAGCACCAGGGCTTGCGGCAATGGATCGGTATAGCTCGCGCTATTGCCCAATACGGCAGCAGCGTCTGTTTTAAGCCGCCCCATGCCGAACAGAAAGAGGTTGACCGCGTAGGAGAGCAGGGTCAAACCCAGGACAACAGGAAATGTTTGCGCTCTTAATGAGAGAAATACGCCCGCGGCGGTCAAAAAGCCGATCAGGCTGGCAAAAAGGATCGACATCATTTGGCCACCTGCCCGGAAGTCTGAGCAGTGGGCTCGACCCGTGTGAGTTTGGCCATTTGGGTCAGCATGAGCACGCTGGCACCCATGACGACAAAGAACACACCGAGATCGAACAGCATGGCAGAAGCCACTTCAACATCCCCCACAACGGGCAAATGCAGGTGGGTGAATGCCGAAGTCAGGAACGGATAGCCAAGCACAATCGAACCCATCCCTGTTGCCAACGCGAGAAACAAACCCAGGGCAATCGCACCGTGCGTTGGCACACTCAAAGCGCGTTCGCTTGAATCAATGCCTTGAGCGAGATATTGGGTCATCAGCGCGCTGGCGATGATCAACCCTGCGATAAATCCACCACCCGGCGCGTTATGCCCACGAAGCAGAATGTAGATGCCGAACATCAATGTCATCGGCAGGAGCAGACGCGTTACCGTTTGCAACAATTGGGCATGCGCGATCCGACCACTGGCAATGGGAGATGACACGGCAGGCGGTAGTCGCATCCCCTGCAACAGCGCATAAACGCCCAGTGCGGCCAGCGCCAGCACGCTGATCTCACCGAAGGTATCGTACCCACGGAAATCGACGAGAATCACATTGACGACGTTATGGCCACCGCCTTCCGTGAGGCTGTTTGCCAGAAAATAACCGGCGATCGTATCGTAGACACGCGACATTACGGCATAAGTAAATAAGGCGATGCCCACGCCGCTCAGTACAGCGATGACAGCATCACGGCGGATTCGCGGACGATCTTTCGGATCCCGCTCCGAGCTGGTTTGTTGCGGCAGATAACGCAGCGCCAACAGCATCAAAATGACAGTAATCACCTCAACAGAGAGCTGGGTCAACGCCAGATCAGGCGCTGAAAAACGAATGAAAAGCAGGGAGACCCCTAAGCCGAGCACACTCATCAACAGCAGTGCAAACAATCGTTGACGGTGTTGATTAACCACCCACACAGCCGTACCCATCATGATGATCATGCCGGTTGCCGTCAGTGCATCAAAAGGAGCCGCCAGCGAATCGTTGCCGAAAAGTGGTGCCTGATAACTCAAGAACCCAATCAGGCCGGCAATCAGCGCGACGCCGGTCGTCCACAGAACCATCGGCTGCATGCGCCCCTGGTCGAAACGATGCGTTACGGCCTCTGCGGCGATCTGCATTAACGCCATGAGCCGATCGTAAACGGCGCGCGCGCTCAAGCGTCCAAAGCTATTTTCATGCCATCGGGTTAGCGGACGGCGCGACAAATACATCAGCAAACCACCCGCGAGCGCAATACTGCTCATCATCAATGGGGCATTGAAACCATGCCACAGTGCGAGGCTGAAATGAGGTGGCGGGCCATTGAGCACCGCACCGGCAGCCAGAGTCAGCAATCCGCCCACGAGCAGGGCGGGGAAGAGCCCGACGGCGAGGCACACGAAAACCAAAACATCAATCGGGATGCGCATACCGCGATGCGGTTCGTGAATTTCAGTGGGCAGATCAGGCGAGGGTGTGCCGAAAAACGTATCGTGAATAAAGCGGATGGAGTAGGCGACCGACATCACGCCCCCCAAGGTTACCAGCAGCGGCAAAGCCCAGTTCGAGCCGAACTCATGCGCCACATCGACCGCTTCGCTGAAAAACATCTCCTTGCTCAAAAAGCCATTGAGCAAGGGCACGCCCGCCATGGCCGATGCCGCCACAATGGCCAGTGCGGCCGTATGCGGCATCTTGCGCGCCAGCCCACCCAGACGGCGCATGTCGCGGGTGCCGGTTTCATGGTCAACGATGCCCGCGACCATGAACAGGGATGCCTTGAACGTGGCGTGGTTGATCAGATGGAAAATCGCGGCCACCGCCGCCATGGGCGTGCCAAAACCGAACAGAAGCGTAATCAACCCCAAATGACTCAGGGTGGAGTAGGCCAGTAATCCTTTGAGATCGTGCTTGAACAGCGCGGTGTAGGCACCGAGCAGGAACGTGATTAGTCCTGCTCCGCCGACCAGCAACAGCCACTCATTTGTACCGGAAAGTACGGGGAAAAGGCGAGCCAGCAGAAAGAGCCCGGCCTTGACCATCGTGGCCGAATGCAGATAGGCGGAAACCGGCGTCGGCGCGGCCATGGCATTGGGCAGCCAGAAGTGGAAAGGGAACTGGGCCGACTTGGTGAAAGCCCCCAGCAGAATCAGCAGCAAAATCGGCAGATACAACGGGCTTTGCCGGATTTCATCCCCGGCTTCGAGAATCACACTGAGGTTGTAGCTTCCGGCGACATGCCCAAGCAGAAGCACGCCGCCAAGCAGGGCCAGACCACCGAACCCGGTGACAGCCAACGCCATGCGCGCGCCATAACGTGCTTCCTTGCGATGCTGCCAAAAGCTGATCAGAAGAAAGGAGGAAAGCGAGGTGAGCTCCCAGAACACGACCATCTGAATCAGGTTCTCGGAAAGCACTATGCCGAGCATGGCGCCCATGAACAGCATCAAACTGGCAAAAAACCGGGCGGCGCTATCCTGTAAAGCGAGGTAATAACGCGCATAGACGATAACGAGCAGGCCGATGATCAGAATCAGGCCGGTAAACAGCAGACTCAGCCCATCCATTCTGAAGGCAAAATCGAGCCCGATGGACGGCATCCAGTGAAAACCGATGACATGCGCATCAGCCAAACGCCCCTGGGCGATGAATTGGGCGATCACGCCTCCCAGCAAAGCCAAGCACAATAACGTAACCGCCGCTGCCGCCCAGGCTGCTGCACGGCGACGCTTGCCACCAAACCAGGCAACGAATGGGGCGCTCAGAAAGGGGAGAAGAACAATAAGAACGATGGGGTTCAATAAACTCATGAAGTGGGTTAGCTCTCCCTTGAGCTTTTTGTGGCGTTTTTTATGGCAATCTTTCTGGCGACCTCCTGTTTTTCCGTCATTAGCGCCGACACGAAAAAACCGGGAGCGGATAAATATTCAAAATCAAACATGCCGTGAAATTTATCACAGCTTGCCGAATGCCAGGAACACATGGTCATATTTAAATGATTTTTGCCAGACTATGTCGCGACTTGACGCCCGGATGTTAGACTCTGCCATCTTTTTTGTATCATTATCCCCGACATCATTTTTAGCACACGATAAAACTCATTTTGCTTTTATTGAGAAATCAACACCTTGTTTCCTGACAAACCAGAACCTACCCGGATTTCACCAGACACGCACGGGCTTTTGACTTCACAGATCAGCGATCAAGCCCTGAACGTATTGCAGCGCTTGCATGATCAAGGCTATGCCGCCTATCTGGTGGGCGGTTGTGTGCGCGATTTGCTCCGAGGCCTGCGGCCTAAGGATTTCGATGTCGTCACGGATGCGAAACCCGAGCAGGTCAAATCGCTATTCCGGCACGCACGAATTATCGGCCGCCGCTTTCGGATCGTACACGTCATCTTCGGTCACGACATGATCGAGGTGACGACATTCCGCGGCGGCGATGAAGAGAGTGTCAGCCGTTCCCAAGAGGGCCGGATTCTTCGTGATAACGTTTTTGGCAGCATTGATGAAGATGTCTGGCGTCGAGATTTTGCCTGTAATGCGTTGTATTACAACTTCGCCAATGCCGAGATCGTTGACTATGTGCAGGGCTGGCAGGATATCGAAACCGGTCATCTACGCATCATCGGCAACCCCGTAACGCGCTATCAGGAAGACCCGGTACGCATGCTTCGGGCAGCGCGTTTCATGGCCAAGCTCGATTTCACCCTGACTGAAGATTCCGTTTCTGCCATTCAAGAATGCCGCGACCTGCTCAAATCAATCGCGCCGGCCCGTTTGTTCGATGAAAGCATCAAGATTTTCCAGGGTGGATATGCCTGGGCCGCCTTCCAGAAATTGCGCGAACTTGATCTGCTGGGTTACCTCTTTCCGGGGCTCGATGATCTGCTCAATCGCGACTATGACCGCATCTCGAGATTGGTCGAACGTGTACTCGTCGGCACGGATGAACGCGTCGGTCATCAGTTGCCCGTTAACCCCGCATTCCTGTTTGCCGGATTGTTATGGGCAGATTTGAGTCGCAGACGTGAACATTGGCTGCATCAACGCGTCGATTCCGAGGTGGCTTTTGCCCTGGCAATGGACGAAGTCATCGAGTCAACGGTCAAGCAGGTCGCCATTCCACGTCGACTGACAGATTTGATGCGCGTGATCTGGGCGCTCCAGCCCTCACTCGAACAAGCTGCCCAAGGCATGCCGATGGGCATGGCAATGACGGAACTTAAAGATCAGCAAAAACACCTGCTGGCCCATGCCTGGTTCCGTGCGGCGCTCGACTTTCTCTGTCTGCGCAGTGAAATAGGCGAGGTCTCACCCGATATCTGTCAATTCTGGCGCCAATACGCACCTGAACGTGACAAGGATTCCGGAGAAACCGTGCCTACCCACCTGCCTGAAGATTTTGCCCGGCATGGTGATCCTCAACGCCGCCCGCGTCGGCGACGTCCCCCGCGCCAGCCCAAGAACCCATCCACGACTAACTAACAAGCTAAAGCCACCCATCGATGCGCCAGGCCACAGACACGCCCCGTCCGCCCGATTCTGAATCAGATAATGTCCAAGCATTCATAGCCTTGGGCAGCAATCTTGAACAGCCGGTCAAACAACTCGCCCAGGCAGTTTCCGCACTTGATGGGTTGCCGGGCACCCAAGTGCTGCGCATATCACACATGTACGCAAATCCACCGATGGGGCCGCAGGATCAGCCGGATTACGTCAACGCCGTCGCCCTGATTTCAACCTGCCTGACGCCAGGCGCATTGCTCGAAGCGCTCAAAGGGCTGGAACAGTCTGCCGGACGGCTTTCCACTCGCGTATGGGGGGCGCGCGTGCTTGATCTGGATATTCTGACGTACGGCGATGTGGTTCTGAACACGCCTGTATTGACCATCCCGCATCCCGGGATTGCCGAACGGCGCTTCGTTCTGGCACCGTGGCATGAAATTGCGCCGGATGCCCGGTTACCGGATGGCCGTCGTATTGTGGAGCTGCTTTCATCTGCGCCCGAGCACCCATTGCACATCGTTGCTCCCCCAACGACTTCACAGAAAAGGCATTGAATACATGAGCAGCCAGACACTTCCCGGCGAAACCAGCACGAGTCCGCAGCGTGTAAAGCCGAAAACGCTGACCACCCTGCAGAAGGCTAAACGTGATCAAATACCGATCACGATGGTAACCGCGTATGACGCCGGTTTTGCCCGCTTGGCCATGGAAGCCGAAATCGACATCCTTCTTGTAGGCGATTCGCTCGGCATGGTCGTGCAAGGCCAACGCGATACCCTCAGCGTGACGATGGACGACATGATCTATCACACGAAGATGGTGCGCCGTGGTGCGCCTACGGGTCTGGTTATGGCGGATTTGCCCTTCCTCTCGGATACCGATATACCCACGGTGCTCCGCAATGCGGGGCGACTGATTCAGGAAGGTGGAGCGGATATCGTAAAAATTGAAGCCACGGCCGCCAAAGCGGATCTGGTGCAAGCCATGACGGATGCCGGTATCGCCGTTTGCGCGCATGTCGGGTTGCTGCCACAGAAGGTGCGACAACTCGGCGGGTATCGGGTGCGCGGTCGTGATATTGATGATGCCTCTGCCGTCATGCGTGATGCCGAAGTTCTGACCCACGCCGGTGCGTCCATGGTTCTGGTTGAATGTGTACCCAATACCCTGGGTGCGCGTATCGCCAAATCGATCGATGTGCCTGTCATCGGCATCGGTGCGGGTGTCGATGTCGATGGCCAGGTGCTTGTCATGAACGACCTGCTCGGAATGAATCCTCACCCGGCGCGTTTCGTGCGTGATTTTCTTCGTGGCAGGGGGGCGATTCTTCACGCGTTGCAAGCCTACGCAGTTGCTGTACGCAGCCGGAGTTTTCCCGCGGAACATGAAGGGTTCGTTTAATTGGAAATCATCCGCGATCTGAATGAATTATTGAACTGGCGGCAGGCACAAGCCAAAGCGGTAAGGAATGTCGCTTTCGTTCCCACCATGGGAAATCTCCATAACGGGCATCTGAACCTGGTAAAGGCTGCACAAAGTCGGGCGGATCGACCATCTGTATTGGTTTCCATATTCGTCAACCCGATGCAATTCAATGATATTAACGATCTGGCTCGGTATCCTCGTACAGAATCTGATGATATTGCGCTATTGACCCGGATTAACGTCGATGCGGTCTTACTGCCTAATGAGGCCGACCTGACACCGGAAACGGATGCGTTCACCATTCGTATCGACCCGGGCGAACTCGCCGCGCATTGGGAGGGGGCTGCCCGTCCCGGCCATTTCACCGGCATGGCCACGATTGTGACCAAGCTGTTTCATCTGGTCCAACCACAGGTTGCCGTATTCGGCGAAAAGGATTATCAGCAGCTGCAAATCGTGCGTCGTATGGTGCGCGATCTGAATATGCCGATAGAAATCGTTGGCGTACCGACGACACGCGCAGAAGACGGACTGGCGTTGAGTTCGCGGAATCGATTCCTGGAAGAAGATCAGCGTCGCACAGCGCCCCTGTTTCATTCCACACTGGTCGATACCGCGCACCAACTTAGTCTGGGAAAGCCGCTTGACAGCGTGCTGGAAAATGCCCGGACTCGATTAACCTCTGCCGGCTTCAAACTTGATTACCTTGCGCTTTGCCATCCCGACACGCTGGACCCGCTCCGCACGGCCGAAAGTGGCATATTGCTAGCGGCGGCCCGACTGGGCGCCATTCGGCTGCTTGATAATCAACCCGTGGTCATAGAGTAGGCCGCATTGCGCTACAATCTCGCTCAAAGCGTTTATCTGGAAAGACTGAATAATGAACCCGAATTACCTGGACTTTGAACAGCCCATCGCCGAACTGGATGCCAAGATTCGTGAGTTACGACTCATGGATAATGAAGCAGGGCTGAATATCAACGAGGAAATTGCGCGGCTCGAAGCCAAAAGCATGGAATTGACGCGGTCGATTTTCGGCAATCTGACCGCATGGCAAATCAACCAGATCGCTCGCCATCCGCAGCGCCCCTATACCCTCGACTACATCAAACACATGCTGACCGATTTCACCGAACTGCATGGTGATCGCGCATTCGCTGATGATGCGGCGATTGTCGGTGGCATGGCACGGCTTGATGGCATCCCGGTCATGGTGATTGGTCAGCAAAAGGGGCGCGACACCAAAGAAAAAATCCGCCGTAATTTCGGCATGCCACGCCCGGAAGGCTACCGCAAAGCCAAGCGTCTGATGGAGCTGGCCGAAAAATTTAAACTACCTGTTCTAACCTTCATCGATACACCGGGTGCTTATCCGGGGATAGAGGCGGAGGAGCGGGGGCAGAGCGAAGCCATTGCGCGCAATCTGTATGTGATGGCTGATCTCAAAACACCGATCATCGTCACCATTATTGGTGAGGGCGGCTCCGGCGGTGCGCTGGCGATCGGCATCGGTGATCACGTGATGCAGCTGCAATACAGCACCTATTCGGTTATTTCACCCGAAGGTTGCGCTTCCATTCTCTACAAGAGTGCCGACAAAGCGCCCGAAGCGGCCGAGGCGCTGGGTATCACCGCGCCACGCCTTCTGGAGCTGGGCTTGATCGACGAGGTCATCAGTGAGCCATGTGGCGGTGCTCACCGTGATATCGACCAGATGACCCAAACACTCAAAGCGTCACTCAAACGCGCGCTGATCAAGCATTCGAACCAGCCGATCAATAAATTACTGCACCGCCGCTACGATCGCCTGATGAGTTACGGCCAGTTTATCGATCGTTGAATTCCGTTTTCGACGTGTCGTCGTGAAACGATCAAACATGCCTAATGCTTCGCTACCAAACCTGCTCACCAAACCTCTGAAGGTGGTGCTGGCCAGTTCCGGTGGTGCCGATTCTCTGGGCGCTTTGGTGTGGTTGCACAACCAGTATCAACAGGGTGTGATCGATGAGATCGTCGTTGTCAGTATCGACCATCAACTCCATCCCGACTCGGCCGAATGGAGTGCCAGGGCGTGTCAGCAAGCCCGCTTTTTCTCAATTGAATCGCACTGTATTAAAATCGACGTGCCGACTCGAGGAATCCATGGACAGCATTCACTGGAGTCGCGCGCCCGCTTTGCACGCTACGAAGCGCTGCGATCATGGTTGCATCGCTATTACCAGCCCGAAGATGAACCCGTTCTGGTGACTGCTCATCATCTTGAGGATCAGGTCGAAACATTCCTGCTGGCTGCACTACGCGGCAGCGGTGCGGCGGGGTTATCTGCCATGCCCACCTTGACCCGGTTCGGCTCGGGTTGGCATTGGCGACCTTTTTTGCAAACACCACGGAGTGAATTACGACAGCTTTCGGCTTCGCTGCCCCTGATTCCGGTGGATGATCCCAGTAACCAAGACTTGTCCTACGATCGCAATTATCTGCGTGCTGAAATCCTGCCACGAATTCAGTCGCGCTGGCCACAAGGCTTGCTTGGTTTAGGCGAGGCAGCGCTCCAATCCGGTGATGATCTGGCATTGCTTGAATCACTTGCGGCCATTGATGGCAATCTCGAAAGCCTGGAGCGTTTGCCACTTAAGCCTTTGATCGCTCAGGCACCTTCCCGACAAGCCAATATTCTCCGCACCTGGATCAAGCATCACGGTGCGTTGATGCCCCCGAAGGCCCGATTGATCGAATTTCTCAGGCAACTTAAAACGGCGGAACCCGGTCAGCATCCTGAACTTGTCTGGGGTGACTGGTTGATCAGTCGGTATCGCGATGAACTCTGGTGGCGCACACGTCCAGACTCTCCGGCTCCTGAAGCGTTACTATGGGAAGACAAAACGCATTCGATTGAGTATTCACCCGGGAAAAGCATCCACTTGGTGCGGACGCAAATAACCGATCCGCTTGCCATCGGTGAGCGATGGTTGGACACGGATTGGCTGATACGCACACGACGTCCCAACGATCGTATTCAACCGCATGGCAGCGCCCACTCACGCAGCCTGAAAAACTGGTTTCAGGAGCACGCTTGTCCGCCATGGGTCAGGTCTTCAACCCCGGTTGTCGAAATTGAGCACCAACTGGCTTGTCTGGTTGGCTGGGCCGTCGATAGGCACTTTTCTCCCGAATCGGGCGAAGCCTCTTGGCGAATCGAACAAACCATTTGCAGGGAAGTATCTTGAATCGTCCACACACTGAAAAAAACCGGTTACAAATGATTCAGTCAAAACTGGATCACTGGCTCAATATCGCGCTGACGATGCTGCGCCAAGTGTTTGTTTTGCTGATGATCATCTACACGGCCATCTGCGTGATCAGCTTTGCCATCAAACTAAGTGCACTTTCCTTTGCCGAGGGCCCACTTGCCTTTTCGATCATCAATCAATTGCTGACCGATGGTCTGTATGTCCTGATTGTTCTGGCGATTGTGAAGTCGCTTTTTTTGAAGAACTCCTTCGACTACGCCGTCACGCTGCTCGAAACCGGCTTTGTGGTTCTGATTCGTAAATTGATTCTGTTACCCACCGACCCTACGGAATGGAAACTGCTTTTGATCCTGGGTGCGACATCAACATTGTTTTTCGTCCTGATCATCGTGACGTATTACTACCGCAGAAAATGGCTTATGCAGGACCAAGCCCGGCGGATTTCTGAAAAGAATCCCCATGCGGATATCGCATATGGAGAAAACAGACCATGATTGATCGCAGTGAGTTGCTGGACTATTGCGACCGGTTGCTGGACGTGGCCGCCTGGAATGATTACGCGCCCAATGGACTACAAGTGGAAGGGAAACCCAGGATTCAGCGTGTCATCACCGGTGTCACCGCGTGTGCGGAATTGATTGAAGCAGCGATCGATTGGCAGGCCGATGCCATCATCGTGCACCATGGTTTCTTCTGGAAAAACGAACCCCCAACACTTACCGGGATAAAGTATCGACGGATTGCCCGCCTGATCAAGCATGATATTAATTTGCTTGCCTATCATCTTCCACTGGATGCACAGCCGGAATTTGGTAACAATGCGGCGCTCTCAGAACAACTGGGTCTTGAACGTGTTATCCCTTTCGGAGCCATGCGACTGTCACTGGCTGGTGAATTACCGGCGCCAACTAAAGCGCAAGAGTTGGGAAACGCCCTTGAGCAGATACTTGGCCGAACGCCGTTGATCGTTGGCCCTGCGGATAAGCTGCTCCAACGGATTGGTTTATGCACGGGCGGGGCTCAAGACGGAATAGTCGAAGCTGTTCAAATGGGTCTGGATGCCTTCATATCCGGTGAGATCAGTGAGCGGACGACACACATCGCGCGGGAGGAGGGCATCACCTATTTCGCTGCCGGTCACCACGCAACAGAACGTGAAGGGGTTCGTCGCCTCGGTTTACAGTTGGCCGAGCATTTCGGACTGGTTGTTCGCTTTGTCGATATCGCCAATCCGGTATGAAGGCTAAGACTTTGCAAGTGCCGAATGCTGTTAGTAACCCTTTGAAAAAAAAGGTGATAAACACATCTGCAAAGCGATTAATGACACTTGTTTGACGTCAACACGCCAAGCGATGACACTCGTCTGGTTTGTGCTCTAAACTCGGGTTGGAAAATAGGCTCAAACAGCCGTGGTTTTCATGGTCAGCTATCGGGTGAAACCATTCCATAGCGGAGCGGGTAGGCTCTGGACCGTGCAGAATCGCCTCATAACGAAAAAGTTGGTGTTTAAATGAAACAAGGTTGGAGCGATTAATTAATGGCTGATGTTCCTGTCAATCCGGGTCGGCGTCGTTTTTTAACGGGGTCTGCCATCGCAGTCGGTGCTGTGGGTGCCGGCTTTGCCACAGTTCCTTTTCTCTCTTCATTCGAACCCAGCGCGCGTGCCGAAGCCGCTGGGGCGCCGGTTGATGTAAACATTAGCAAATTGGCCGAAGGTCAAATGGTGACCGTCGCCTGGCGCGGGCAGCCCATCTATGTCGTGCACCGCACCGACAAGATGGTTGAAATGCTACCCTCACTAGATAGCCAACTGCTCGACCCCAATAGCGCAGTAGCCAGTCAGCAACCGAAGTTTGCGGATAACTTCTACCGGGCTCGCAAAAAAAACATGTTCGTTGTTATCGGAATCTGCACCCATCTGGGCTGTGCGCCCATCTACCGCCCGGAAGTGGCGCCCAAGGATCTGGGCCCCGAATGGATCGGCGGTTTTTTCTGCCCCTGTCATGGCTCCAAATACGATATGGCCGGCCGGGTGTACAAGAGCATGCCTGCACCGCTTAACCTGCTTGTACCCGACTATATTTTTGCGACGGATGACGTTGTCCGAATTGGTGTTGCGGAGAATAAAGCATGATTAAAGAACTAGGCAAATGGGTCGATGATCGACTGCCCGTATCCCACTTCTGGAACGCTCACCTCGCAAAATACTACGTCCCCAAGAATTTCAATTTCTGGTACTACTTCGGTTCAATCCTGCTGGCTGTTTTCGCGATTCAGATTGTTACAGGAATTTGGCTCGCGATGAACTATAAGCCGTCTGCGGCCGAAGCGTTCAACTCCGTTGAATACATCATGCGCGACGTCAACTGGGGCTGGCTGATTCGTTACATGCATTCCACCGGGGCATCGTTCTTCTTTATCGCGGTTTATCTGCACATGTTCCGCGGGTTGATGTACGGCTCATACAAGAAACCCCGTGAACTGATCTGGATCTTCGGTGTTTTGATTCTGTTGACCCTCATGGCAGAAGCCTTTATGGGCTATCTGCTTCCCTGGGGCCAGATGTCCTTCTGGGGTGCGCAGGTCATCATCTCCCTGTTTGGCTCCATTCCATACATCGGGCCTGATCTCGCCCTCTGGATTCGTGGTGACTATGTTGTCTCCGATGTCACGCTCAACCGCTTCTTTGCCTTGCATGTCATTGCGCTGCCACTCGTACTGCTGTTTTTGATCGGCGGTCACATCATGGCGTTGCATGAAGTGGGATCGAATAACCCCGATGGCGTGGAAATCAAAACTAATAAGGATGAGCATGGTAAACCCCAGGACGGCATCCCGTTCCATCCTTATTACACAGTCAAGGACCTGTTCGGTCTGAGCGTGTTCCTGTTCCTGTTCGCTGCCGTGATTTTCTACTGGCCGGATGGCGGCGGGAAGTTTCTTGAAGCGCCCAACTTCATTCCAGCCGACCCACTGAAAACCCCGGAACATATCGCGCCGGTATGGTATTTCGCCCCGCACTACGCAATTCTGCGCGCGATCCCCGATAAGTTCCTTGGCGTGATGGCGATGGGGTCGGCCATCCTGATTTTGTTTTTCCTGCCCTGGCTCGATAGAAATGCTGTCAAATCAATTCGCTATCGCTCATTGGCATTCAAAGTAGTTTTATTTTCGTTCATCGTTGCCTTTCTGGGATTGGGGTACCTTGGCACCCAGCCAGTGACCTACTGGAACACCCTGTTCTCCCGAATTTTCGCTTTCATCTATTTTGGCTTCTTTGTCGCCTTATTCCTGGTGAGCAAATTTGAAACGACCAAACCTGTACCGGAGCGAGTGAAATGATTCGGGCTATCTTCATCATCGCCAGCGTAATGCTGGCAACGGCGGCCCAAGGTTCAGAGGGGTATGCCATTCCCCTACAGCACGTATCGGTCGATCTATCCGACAAGGCGGCTCTGTATCGAGGCGCTCTAACGTTCCAAGCGCAATGTGCAACCTGCCACACAGCAAAATACATGCGCTATGGCCGAGTCGCCTCTGACCTTCACCTTTCCGATGACCAGGCCAAGGCGTTATTGCCGCCTAAACTGAAGTTGGGCGATGAAATGGTTAACTTCATGCCTGCAGATTATGCCAAGCAGGTATTCGGCGTCGAGCCACCCGATCTGTCGCTGGTCGCTCGCGTTCGAGGCGCAGATTGGCTTTATACCTATCTCACTTCTTTCTACACAGACCCGACCAAACGTTGGGGCGTGAACAACGCTGTGTTTCCCGATGTCAATATGCCCGATGTGTTCGCAGCAGAGCAGGGTGTTCAGCAACCGGTCTACGCTGATGTGAAGATGCCAGATGGTTCAACAGAAAAGCGTCTGTCCGGCCTCAAGCCACCAGTCATTCCCGGTAGTTTGCCGCCTGAAGAATTTAACAGCATGGTCAAGGATCTTGTCTCTTACATGGTGTACATGTCTGAGCCGGCCAAAATGCAGCGAATGGATTATGGCCCGTATGTATTGGGATTCATTCTATTCTTCACCATACTCATGTTCTTGCTTAAAAAGGAATACTGGCGTGATATCAAGCAACCTGAATCCTAAAGAGATCATTTAATTCTGCTTTCAACCCAAGACCATGTAACGGTATGCTGTACATGGTTTCTTTTTTATCTGAAATTGCGCAACAGAAATGGGTTCTACTTGTGGGTAGAGGATCACGGGGTCGTCACCGACTATCTCTCCAACGGCGAACCGGCACGCGTTGTCGGCTTTATCAACGATGTAACTGATTACAAGACGATCGAAGTTACATTGCAAAAGGAAGCGACAAGAGATTCGTTGACCGGACTCTTC
>NZ_DAIESY010000073.1:0-6036 GCF_027346185.1 Halothiobacillus sp. | reverse complement strand
AGTCATCCAGAGTCAGCGCAAATCCATCGACGAAATGTGACCGGAAGTAGGTGACGGCGGGCATGGTCTCCTGCATTTCTTCGAGCTTGGTCAGCAGGTAGCTCTCGGCCTTCTTGAACTCCTGATTGCCCGCAAAACCTTCTTCCAGGCATTTGAGGTAAGCCGACATCGAATCGGCTGCTTTGACGACCCGTGCAACCTCCGGCTCAATCTGCGCACTTTCGATGGTGGACGCGAAGGCCGAGCGCAAACGTTCGGGCAGCAGGCCGGTGAGCTTGCGCTCGGCATGGGCTTCGAGCGCCTTGTACGAATCGAGAATATCCTGCCGGAAGTATTTGACCGGCGTGGGCAGGTCGCCGGTGATGATTTCGGAAGCATCATGGTAGAGCGCCACGGTCACGATGCGACCGATGTCGTTGGTCTCGCCGTACAGTTCGTTGCCAATCACGGCCAGCGCGTGCGCGATCATCGCCACTTGCAGGCTGTGTTCCTGAATATTTTCGGTGCGCGTGTTGCGCATCAATCCCCAGCGCGTGATGTACTTCATGCGGGCGAGATAAGCAAAGAAATGGCTTTGTTCGGTTGCAGTTGATTTGCTCAACATCAGACTCCTGATGAGTGGACGGTGGATTTCAGTAAGGAACGTGTGGTCTAAACCCGGCTTCCTGAATTTGCTGCCAGGAGCGTACTGCAAAACTATCGGTCATGCCGGAAACCATATCGGTGAGTAGCTGGGCCTCGCGGTAACGCAGGGGCATGGGATTGTTCGGTGATTCGAATACGCGGCGGTAGTTTTCCGAAATCAACTGGTAGAGATAGCTCGCCAACGGCGTGCGCCGCGCGCTGGCGGGATCGAGCGGATCGACCCGATCGGTAATCGCATACCAGAAAGCATCCATCAGGCCGTGGATGACTTCAAATCCGGTCAGCTCGACTTTCAACACGGTCTTGTGGCGGTAGGCATGTTGCCAGTTGCAGGCCTTGAGTGTGGAGAGCAGCGCATTGGCCGGTGAAGCAGCGATTAGTTCCTGATTGAATGTGTCGGCGCTCATGGCGGGCAACTGAGCCAGGAACGTATCGGCGACGGCCTGCATGAGCGCACCGATGGCGCGGATGCGGAAGGTCTGCATGGAAATATCGTTCAGTTCCGCGGGCGAGAGATCGGTCTGGCGATAGCGCTGATGCTCATCCTGCGCGGCATCGCAGACACGAGTCACCACCGGATCGCCATCCGCGCTGTGACGCAGAAAAGCAATAATGTCGGAAAAAGAGAGCAGGCCTTTTTTCACCGCGTCCTCGGCGTCCAGCACCGAATAGGCAATGTCGTCGCAGGCTTCGAGAATCCAGGTCAGCGGGTGGCGCTGACCGTCTAAGAGGCCGCATTGTGATTGCACTTCAGTGACCAGTGCCTGTTCCGATTGAAAAAAACCGTGCTTCTTGCGCACCACGAAGTTTTTGTCTATCTCGTCGCTGCCAACGGGGTATTTGATCAAGGCGGCAAGAGTCGCCATGGTCAGGTTCAGGCCGTAATCATCGTTGATCAGTTGCAGCTTGGTGAGTAGGCGCAGGGTTTGCGCATTGCCTTCAAAGCGCAAAAAGTCCTGCCGCATGGCTTCGGTCAAGCCTGTTTGCGGGTCAAGCACTGTTACTTCATGTCGGGCGAACCAGCGAGCAATGGCTTCCTCGCCCTGATGACCGAAGGGCGGGTTCCCCAAATCATGCGCCAGACCGATGGTTGCAAGCAGCGCGGGTACATCGCGCAGCGCTTGCGGCAAGCCGGCAGCCAGATTGCGGTTGAACACCAGATCCAGCCCCACAGAACGGGCGAGATTGGCGACCTCGTGCGAATGCGTCAGCCGGGTGCGGACGCTATCGGAATGATCCAGCGGGAAGACCTGCGTCTTGTCCGCCATGCGCCGCACCGGCGTGGAAAACAGCACGCGGTCATAGTCTCGTTCGATTTCGGCACGGGTTTCGGTGTGAAACAGGGCGGGACTGGTCTGGCTGGGCCGCCGGCGCGCAGAATTGAGCCACAGGGGCCAGTTTGATTCTGTGCGCTTCACATGTACGCCCTCCGGGTGGTCTTGCTCTGTTGATTTTTTGACTTGACGCTTTCAGGCATCATCATGGTTCGTATTGTATGGGTTGTTACCCGGTTTTGAATGGGGGGTTGCTATGAATATTGCCGTATTGGGTCTGGGGTTGATGGGGCGGGCGATTGCTGAACGACTGGTCAAGGCAGGCATGACGGTACGCGGATACAACCGCAGTCCGCTTTCCTCGCCGCCGATCGGGGTGACGATGAGCGAGTCGGTCGCCGCGGCGGTGGAACCCTCCGATATCGTGTGGGTGATGCTGGCGGATTTTGCCGCCTGCGAATCGGTGTTGCTGGTGGAAAACCCCTGGGACCTGTTCAAGAACAAGCTCATCCTCAACGGCGCGACCATCAGCCCCGAACAATCCCGCGCGCTGGCCGAATCCATCAAGCAGCTCGGCGGTCATTATCTGGAATCCCCCGTTCTGGGTTCCACGCCTCAGGCCGAGACCGGCACGTTGCAAATTCTGGTTGGGGGCGATCCGGCCGATGTGGCTGTGGCCGATCCGGTGCTCCAGGCGCTCGGCAAGCCCACGCATTTCGGCGGCATAGGCCAGGGGGCGGCCGTCAAGCTGGCGATGAACCAGCTCATCGGATCGCTGACCGCGGCCTTCTCCATGAGCCTTGGGTTGGTCGAGCGTGAAGGCGTTGATGTCGATGCGTTCATGTCCACACTGCGGGAAAGCGCCTTATACGCGCCCACATTTGATAAAAAACTGGATCGGATGAGAACCCGCGATTTTGCCGCCGCGAATTTCCCGCTCAAGCACCTGCTCAAGGATATACGTCTGTTCACCGAGGTGGCCGGAACCCGGCAGATCGACGCGCGGATGCTCGATGGTCTCGCGCGGATATTGGCAGATGGTGTGGCCGCAGGCCATGCCAATGAAGACTACAGCGCTCTGTTCGGCCAAATCGTGCCGAACCAGGGCGCATCGGGTTAAATTTGGAATCAGCGGGGACATAAACCAATCGAGATTTGGCCTCATGGGTTTGCCTATCTTTACAAAAGGTGCAAAGCCAAACCTCATTTGCGCCAACTTTGGCAAATTCTCCTCAATCCTCTTTTTTAAATGGGCAGGCGCAAGGTTGGGGCGCCGCTTCAATCGCTTACGCAATTGATTTGAGTGCCGCATCCGCCACGGCGGGCGCAGGGCACGGATCACCAAAGGGCACGAAAAGAGGATGCGCAGTACCACATCTCTGTGGTGCCCAGTTGTTGGCTAACAGCGCGATCATTAGAGAACCTGGGTGAACAGGAAGATCGTTGCCTTGATCATTGCGAAAACGACGCCTGAAACCACAATGGTGGACGTGATGGCTACGATGAAACCGGCCAGCACCCACAATCCGTCACCCTCAAGTATCCCCAGGGCCATCAGGCAGATGGCCAGCGCAGGGAGTATATTGCCGAGGGGAATGGGTAGCACCAGTACTACTGCCAGCAGCAGGCAAACAAGCCCGATGACATATTCCATCGGCGGCAGGGCAAGTGCGCTTGCGCGCGGGCGCAAAAGTCTTTCCGCCTTTTCAAGCCAGGGCCCGATGCGCAGCACGAGTGCGTGAAAGTTTTCATGGGGCATCGACCGTCTGGTCATGATTTCAGGCAGCCAGGGTTTGCGACCAAAGGCGAGCTGGGCGGCCAGAAAGATCAGGGGTGCCCCCAGCACAGCCGATGTTCCGGGGGGCGTGGGCAGAATGTTGGGAAACGCGAAAGTGAACAGCAATGCGCCGAGCGCTCGGTCACCCAGGGCAACCAACAGGTCGCCAATCGAGATGCGTTCCCGGCTTGTGTCATTGGCAAGTTCGCGCAGCACCTCGGATAAAGGGGGTCTTTCTAATTTGATGCTCATGTGCGGGCTCCTGGTGTTGTGCCGTTTCGTGTCGCCTTGCCCGCCTGCTCCAGCCGCCAGGCCCACTTCTCCAGCGAGCATCGGTATACCGGAAAAATGCTGTGCGGAGTGTCTAGCGGCTGCGCGCGGACTGCATCGGCAGTGCCTGCACAATCGATCCATGAGATTTCCCCCCGTGGCGTCATGATCGAGCGAATGGAACGCTCGGCCAAGGCGAGCACCACGAAAATCATGCAACGTTTTTCCTCGCCAAATGCCGCAGGCGGAACGCCTTCTTCCCTCCCCGCCGACATCTCTGCCGTGTTGTCCACCCTGCGTCCGCCCATCAGGTTCAGGATGGCATCCGCCGTCCGCTCCCGCAAGGGCCGCCGGGACTCGCTCTTGGCGAGGTTACGCCACGCCAGCTGGTTGAACGTTTCGATCATGTTCGGGAAGCCAATATTTTTCAAATCAGGCGTTGCACTTCAAACTTTAAGCCGCGAAGCGTTACATTTATCGCCTCGTTAAGAAAAAACCCCGATGAGCAGGGGTTTTTATGGGAAGTATGGTGTGAGCTATTCGCGCGGATCAAAGGGCATCGAGACCTTCATTTCCTCATAGAACGCCCGCGCTTCATCGGTTTTGGCCGGTGGGGTGTGAATCATCACGGTGACGAAGTAGTCGCCGCCAGCCAGACCGCGCCCGCGAACGCGCAAGCGGGAACCGGACTGCGAACCCGCCGGAATGGTCATGCTGATCTTGCCGCCAGTGGGCGTCGGCACGGTGACCTTTTCACCCAGCGCCGCCTCCCAAGGGGTGACAGGCAGGTTGTACAGCACATCATTGCCATCGAGCGAGAACTGGCTGTCGGAGGCCAGTTGGAAGACAAGATACAAATCGCCCGCAGGGCCACCGTGCGTGCCTGAACCACCCTGGCTGCTCAAACGCATCCGTTTGCCGGGAGTGCTGCCCTTCGGGATAGTGACTTTAAGCGTTTTGCGCCCGGTCTCGGGGTGATCGATGGTGACGGACTTGCTGCCACCTTCAATCATTTCCTGAACACTTAACGGCAGTGTCATCTCATAATCCGGGCCGCGTGCGGCGCGCGTACGACGACTTCCATGAGCGGCCCCGGGATCGAACCCGCCGCCAAAGATGCTGCTGAAAAAATCCGAAAAACCCGCGCCACCATACTGGCTGCCGAACTGATTGGGGTCAAAGCCCGGAGGCGGACGGAATTCCTCGCCCGCGCGATAATTCGAGCCCAGAGCATCATAGCGCTGGCGCTTCTCTTCATCGCCCAGCACATCGTAGGCTTCATTAATTTCCTTAAACTTCTCCTCGGCACCGGTTTCCTTGTTGCGGTCCGGGTGATATTTTTGCGCTGCCTTACGATAGGCCTTCTTGATTTCGGCCTGAGTTGCGGTGCGTTCCACACCGAGCGTGGCGTAGTAATCGTGGAATTTCAATTCAGTGACCTCAGTGGTTCCATTTCATTCTTAGGGCGAATGTGTGGGTTTTTCGTTTGAATTTCAAGCGCTCACAAGGTTGCCGGGCTCCTTGCTGGGGGATTGTACCGGGCGAAAAAAACCCGCCGGTTGGCGGGTTGGATCCTGCTGCGGATGGTTGCCATCCGGGTCAGAGTCAACGCAGGCTTAACGCTGGCGAGCTTTGAAGCGGGGGTTGGTTTTGTTGATGACATACACCTTGCCGCGTCGACGTACGATCTGACAGTCTTTATGCCGAGTCTTGGCAGACTTCAGAGAAGATAAAATTTTCATAACAGCCTCAGCCTAATCGAATTCGAACCAAAAATAGGTTGAGCAATTTATCCTAAATTCAGTGCGCCTGCAAGGGCAAGTGCCCGGCTGTGTTAGCCCAAAGCCGTAATGTCCCCTTTGTCCAATTCTAAAATGTCCCCTTTTGGTTTCGGGAGGGGTGATGGCAGAGGAGCATATTACGATGAGTTACCAAGAGGTCGACCGACTGGGGGTGATCCAGCAGGTGGTAGGCAAGCGGCTGCGCCAGGGGGATGCGGCCCTGCAGTTGGGGGTGAGTGCGCGTCAGGTCAAACGCCTGGTGGCCCGCTATCGGGCTGAAGGAGCGGCA
>NZ_DAIESY010000072.1:0-6303 GCF_027346185.1 Halothiobacillus sp. | reverse complement strand
GGCGGTGTTTGCCGGTCAGTCCGCTGTGCTTGAACTGCGTGGTCGGGGCTTGATGATTGGCGTCGTGCTGGATCGACCCTGTGGCGAATTGGTGCGTCTTGCCTTGGATGAAGGTTTGTTGATCAATGTCACCGCTGGTTCTGTGATCCGGTTGCTACCGCCGTTGATCTTGTCCAATGAACAAGCCGATGACCTCGTGAAACGCCTGGGTGACTTGGTTTTGGCCTGGTTGGATGCCAATGCGACTCAAGTAACGGATTAACCTGGTTTAGGGTTCGGGCAGGGCGCTTCCCTGGGTAGCGTTGCCGTTCATGAGATCGATCAAAAATGGTTGGGGTGATGTGGCACTGTGCCGCGACCCGATAGATAGAGATTTTTTATGTCAGTGCGTCATTTCTTGAGTTTGCTGGATTATTCCCTGGCGGACTATCGTCGAATTCTTGCTCGGGCCGAGGCGCTCAAGAAGGCCTATGATGCGGGTATTCGCCCGGCCACCCTCCGTCAACGAGTCTTGGGGATGATCTTCGAAAAGGCGTCAACACGTACGCGATTGTCCTTCGAGGCGGGTATCGCCCAACTAGGCGGCACGGCCATCTTTCTGTCGCCGCGTGATACCCAATTGGGGCGGGGTGAGCCGATCGAGGATTCCGCTCGGGTCATTTCACGGATGGTCGATGCGGTCATGATCCGTGCAAAAGATCACCACATGGTGGAGCAATTTGCCGCTTATTCCCGTGTACCCGTGATCAATGCGCTGACCGACCTGAACCACCCCTGCCAGCTGCTGGCCGATGTGTTCGCTTTTGAACAGAATCGCGGCTCCATTCAGGGCAAACGCGTGGCGTGGATCGGTGACGGTTTCAATATGTGCCATTCGTATATCAACGCAGCACAGGTATTCGATTTCGAGTTGATGATCGCCACCCCGGAGGGTTATCAACCGGATCCGGCCGTTGTGGCTGCCGCGGGTGATCGTGTTCATCTTGTCCGTACCTCGTATGAGGCCGCTTCCGGTGCCGATCTTGTAGTTACCGACGTCTGGGCCAGTATGGGGCAAGAAGACGAGCGGGAGCGCCGCTTACGGGATTTCAAGACCTTTGTGATCGACGATGATGTCATGGCGCGTGCCCATTCCGATGCCTTGTTCATGCATTGCCTGCCCGCTCATCGTGGCGAAGAAGTAACGGCAGAAGTCATTGATGGCCCACAAAGTGTCGTTTGGCAAGAGGCTGAAGCACGCCTGCACACACAGAAAGCCTTGCTTGAGTTTTTGATTTTGGGTGAAGTCTCTGATGATGTCGGCAACCCTGTTATCTAATCGGGTTCAGCGCCTTGTCCGGCCTGACCATGAACGCTGAGTGTCATTCGGCATGAATACGCACTTGCGGTTAAAGGGTGGCGTCACGGAAACGGACAGCACCGTTCTTAGTCCTCAGCAGGTGCTTGTGCAGGGGCTGCGTAATGCCGTGCCCTACATTCGTGAGCACGAAGGGAAGGTTTTCGTGGTGGCCTTTGGTGGGGAGGCGTTGGCCGAACCCGAGTCATTCAATCGTGTGGTGCGTGATCTGGTCCTGTTGGCGGATCTGGGCGTTCGTTTGGTTTTGGTGCCCGGTGCGCGCCCCCAGATCAATCGCCGCCTGGCCTTGGCTGGCTTTGAACCCCGATTCCATCAGGGATTGCGCATCACCGAGTTCGAAATGATCGATCCGGTGACCGAGGCAGTGGGTGCATTGCAGTTCGATCTGCTTTCCTGGCTATCGACCCGGCTGAGCATGTCGTCGGGTTCGGGCCTGGCGCAACGTGTGCTGACCGGCAACTTCGTGACCGCGCGCCCGATGGGGGTTATTGATGGCGTTGATCTGGGCTTTACCGGTGCCGTACGCCGAGTCGACGTAGACGGCATTCGGGATGCGCTGGGCGACGGCTCGATCGTGGTGCAGAGTAACCTCGGTTTTTCGCCCACTGGCGAGCTTTACAATTTGCGTGCCGAAGAAGTGGCGGAGTCGCTGGCAGTCAGCCTCGGTGCCGACAAGCTGATTTTCCTGACCGATCCCGTCGATGATCTACCTTCGGTTATGGGGCTGGCGGACGTGCACCAGCTTCTGTCGCAATCCGGTTCAACGCTATCGGATGAGTTCCGTTTGCATCTGGAAAGCGCGATACGTGCCTGTTCTCGCGGTGTGGATCGTGTTCATCTCGTCGACCGTGAAGATGATGGCGCGTTGCTAGTCGAACTCTTTACCCGCGATGGCAGCGGCACGCTGATTTCTGTCGAGCCCTTCGAGCGTATTCGGGCGGCCAGTCTTGATGACATTGGCGGTATTGTTGCGCTGATCGAACCCTTGGAGCAAACCGGCGTTTTGGTTCGCCGGTCGCGCGAACAGCTTGAGTTGGAGCTGGATCGTTTCGTGGTGATTGAACGTGATGGCGATATCATCGGTTGTGCCGCTCTTTATCCTTATCCAGAATCCCAGTCGGCCGAATTGGCTGCTCTGGTGGTCCATCCCGCTTATCAACGGGGCGGACGGGCAGGCCGCTTGCTGAGCTTCCTTGAGTTGCGTGCCCGGTCCATGGGGCTGAAATCGCTGTTTCTTCTATCGACGCAGACCATGGCTTTCTTTAAGGAAAAAGGGTTCGTGGCTGAAAACATCTCTGCTCTGCCAACGGAGCGGCAAGCCTTGTACAACTTCAAGCGCAATTCCAAAATCTACCGTAAGTGGATCTGAATCATTCCTTGATGACCTCGTCGTCATCTCCATGGTGGGAAAAGGTTCGACTGGTCATGCCGGCCGCCAGCGCAGATGAATATGGAAGCTGCCAGATTCAAGAGCTGCGTAATCTTTCCATCCCGATAATCGGTACGGAAGAAGTGCTCGATGTCCAGCCGGATCATTTCGTTCTCACGCATTCAGAAGGCTGTTGGCAGCTGTTTCCGCCAAAAGGCATCGATATATTTGGTCGCCATTCCCTCTGTATTGATTTCGTTCAGAATGCCCGTTTCAATCAACCAATGGCTTTGCGTGAACCCCTTGCAAAAGCGGCCGGTTTGCGTGCCAATCGTCGTCCAATGGTTATCGATCTGACGGCAGGTTTGGGTCGTGATGCCTGGGCGTTAGCCAGTACGGGTAGCACCGTGTTTGCTTTCGAACGACATCCACTGATTCACTTCCTGTTATCTGATGCGTTGATGCGCGCGAGGTTGGATTCCAAGACCCATGATATTGCATCGCGCATCCATCTTTATGGTTCAGACGCGCGAGCGGTTTGGCCTGACACCATCAAACCCGATGAACATACGGTTTGGTTGATGGATCCGATGTTTCCAGAGCGGCAGAAGTCTGCGCTGGTGAAAAAGGACATGCGCATCTTTCATGAACTGGTGGGTGCCGATGCCGATGCCGATGCCCTGTTCGCGTGGGCGCGTCGGCAACCGGCGAATCGGTATGTGGTCAAGCGTCCACCGCATGCGCCCGCTTTGGCGGGTGCTGTGCCTGCAATGAGCATCAGTAGTGGTCGGGTGCGTTTCGATTGTTATATCAAGCCTGCGGCTTCCCTATCGCAGTAACAGTAAATCGTTGGTGGCGCATCGGTTGTGATCGTTAATCGGGTCGGCGGAGTACCATTTGTGGAAATGGGATTCCGATATTCTCTTCATCAAAGCGTTGCTTGATTTGCTCACGAAGTTCCGTTTGAACCGCCAATATATCGCTGGCATTAACCCAAACGCGGACCAGCAAGTCGATGCTCGACGCGCCAAAATCATTGACGAGCACAAGCGGCGCAGGTTCGGGCAGTATCCTGTTGTCTGCCGCACAAAGCGACTCGATGATCTCTTTTGCTTGTCGTGGATCGTTCGCATAATCGATGCCAACGGCAATTTCAATCCGACGCGTTGGATGGGTGCTGAAATTTCTGATCGGGCTGTTGTATATGGTGGCATTTGGCACAATGATTTCAACATTGGTCGGATCGGTCATGCGGGTTTGGAAAATACCAATTTCCTTAATGGTGCCCATCACATTAGCGCCCTCGACAAAGTCACCGATCTTGAACGGGCGAAAAATAAGGATCATCACGCCCGCTGCAAAATTTCCCAAAGATTCCTTGAGAGCAAGACCAACGGCAATGCCAGCGGCACCGATGAGGGCTACCAGTGATGTTGTGTCGAGTCCCAGTTGAGACAAGGCAGCGACCGCAATGAAGAGCAGGAAAATGGTACGTGCGATGGAGACGATAAAGCCAATCAGCATGACATCTATCCGTGCTTTTCGTAATACGCACTCAAGCCAGGGTACGGTCCAGCGGCTGATGTAATAACCTACTATGGCGATGGCGAAGGCGAACCCGATTTTGATCAGCCAAGGTTGGATTACGTTATGGAACAGTGCAGAGTCGAACATGTTCGATAGTCTCCTCGGGATAAGGGTATTGAAAAGCAACACTGGATTTTAGTGTGCCATTTTTCATTAAGTTCAGAGTGATCTTGACCTCGAAATCACGGTCCTGGCGCTAAGATTCTCTTGGGAATCTTACGTTTTGACATTACTCATTTCCTGGAGGGAATGTTCTTCGACTGATCTTTGAGGTGATGGTAGTACAGGCAGAGGAATCTCTTGGGTATTTGGAATCTGTGATGCAGATAGTCATCACCCGGATCACCAGTTTGAATAGAATTCGAAGCTGCGTTAGCTTGCACATGTCAGGTGGGACACCCGCAAGGAGTAAGAGACGCTTATGCGGCGGGTAAATCTTCTCGAGCGAGAATGCGCGTCCAGTTTTGTGCACTGATGGGCATGATCGACAAACGGTTTCCCCGCCGCACCAGGGGCAGATCTTCCAGCATCTCGTCGTCTTTCAGTTCTTGCAAGGTAATGTTGCGCTTGGTATGGCGCACATACTGGACATCCACCTGTACCCAGCGCGGGTTTTCCGGTGTGGACTTGGGATCGAAATAGTGGTGATCCGGGTCGAATTGCGTAGGGTCCGGGTAGGCTGCGCTGATGACTTCCATAATGCCGACGACACCCGGTACCTTGACGTTGGAATGGTAGAAGAAGACCAGATCACCGATCTTCATCACATCGCGCATCATGTTACGGGCCTGATAGTTTCGAATACCGTACCAGCCTTCCACTTTCTGACGCGACAGATCGTCAATCGAAAAGACATCGGGTTCGCATTTCATCAGCCAGTGGTTCATACGAATTTCCTTATCGAGTAGTGGTTGGTTTTGATGATCCCGGTATTGGTCACGATGTAGTCCAGCGGGACATCCCAGGGATCGGCAGGCAAATGTCCGGTTTCCTGGCAATCGAATGCAATTCCGATCAACCAGGGTCTGGGGCGGCGAAGCCCAGTCAGGCTTCGGTCGTAAAAACCGGCCCCCATGCCCAGCCGATTGCCGCTACGATCGAAGCCGACGAGTGGTATCAGAATCGCGTCCATATGGGCGCTGCGGAGTATCGGCAGGCGTTGTGATTCGAGAATGCCGAATCGGTTACGGTGGGCGTTTATGGGAAGCCGTGCGTTTGGGGTGAGTGTGAATGCGGGCCGAAAATCCAAATGCAGGTCCGGGCGAATCATCGGCAGCCAGATTTTGCGCTCAAATCGCCGCATGAAGGGCAATAGATCGGGTTCGCCGTCGAACGGCATGTAGGCGGCTATGCGGCGCGCGGTACGAATCTGTGGCATGGCGGCGAGAAAACGCTGAATGCGCTGCTGTTTTCGATCCCGCTGGTAGCCATGAAGCGACTTTCTGGCCTGCCGAAGCTGGCGGCGAAGAGATGTTTTGCTTAAGGGGAGATTCATGCAGAAATTTTAGTGGGTTGAGCGTCTTCCAAAACGCCGTTGGCGGCTCTTCGACCTTGAACCGAGGGTTCAAGCTGGGCGGCGCGCAATGGATGTAAGGCTTTCCGACGAAGCGGACCTGCACACGATCCATTTGATGCGCCCCCCAATGTCGCAGATTAAGGCTCAAGGGATAGAGAGCAACCTGACGCACGTCCGAGAAGACTGGTTCAATCCTAGGCTTTCCATCCGTTTTAAGCAAGTGCGATTACTTTGTATGTTAGCCCAAAGCCGTAATGTCCCCTTTGTCCAATTCTAAAATGTCCCCTTTTGATTTCGGGAGGGGTGATGGCAGAGGAGCATATTACGATGAGCTACCAAGAGGTCGACCGACTGGGGGTGATCCAGCAGGTGGTAGGCAAGCGGCTGCGCCAGGGGGATGCGGCCCTGCAGTTGGGGGTGAGTGCGCGTCAGGTCAAACGCCTGGTGGCCCGCTATCGGGCTGAAGGAGCGGCA
>NZ_DAIESY010000059.1:0-9750 GCF_027346185.1 Halothiobacillus sp. | reverse complement strand
CCCAGTATGTCTTGCGGCGTGCGGCAGCCTTTCAGAAGCTCGTCGAGCAGGGCATCGGTCTTCTTCTGGGTAATGGTCATTGGTTCTCCTCCTTCTCGTTAGTCGCAGATAACCAGTTACACAGTTATTTGTACACCCTCGTATCATCTTTTTCTCAAGGAGCTGGCGGGTTTATTGCGCGGTTATTTTCGTCGTCGCCTGGCATCCCTTCCCGATGAGGTGGAAGACTTGGTACAGGAATCCTTACTGGCCATTCACAATAAGCGTCATACCTATGATCGCAGCCAACCCGCCACAGCCTGGATTTATGCCATTGCCAAATACAAACTGATTGACATGCTCAGGCGGCACGAATGTTACGACAAGCAAAATGATCCACTCGACGAGGACACGACGCTGTTCATGCCATCCGAAGACGAAGCGGCGGATGCCCGGCGCGATGTACACAACATGCTCGCGCTCCTGCCCGATCAAATGCGCCTGCCCATTATTCTGACCAAGTTGGAAGGACTGTCCGTGGCTGAAACCGCAGAACGCACCGGTCTTACGGAGTCGGCAGTCAAGGTGGGGGTTCACCGAGGGCTCAAAAAACTGCATACATTATTTCGAGGTAAACCATGAAAACGGACGATCTGATTCTCATGCTGGCACAGGGCGATGTAGCCGTTCCCCGTCATGTTGTCGCCAAACGACTGATCATGGCTTTAGGTATCGGGTTAATTGCGTCTTTTGGCCTGATGCTGGCTGTTTTAGGGCTGCGCCCTGATCTTAAATCGGCAAGTATGCTGCCCATGTTCTGGGTGAAACTCGCATTCGCGTTCAGCATGGGGCTGATTGGACTGATTGCCGTCAAGAAAGTCGCGCGACCGGAGGGGGGGGCAATCAACCGCACACTCTGGGCCATGACGTTCCCGATCGGCCTCATTTGGCTTTTATCGTTGATTCTGGTGGCGCACGCACCGTCAACCCAGCGATGGCACATGCTGCTCGGTGAAACCTGGTACGAATGCCCCTTGTTAATAACCATGCTGTCCGCGCCCATTTTCATTGTCTTACTATGGGCCATGCGCAGCCTGGCGCCCACTCAATTGGTGCTGGCGGGTGCTGCTGTCGGTTTGATGTCTGGTGGCTGGGGTGCGGTTGTGTACAGTCTGCATTGCCCTGAAATGGGCGCACCGTTCATCGGCACGTGGTATTTGCTGGGTATCCTGATACCTGTCGTAATCGGTGCCCTACTCGGGAAAACTTTGCTGCGCTGGTAAGCCCCCTAGCAAAAACAGTCAGCATGAAGAGCCATCGAAAAACCCACGCTGGTTAGCGCACCAGCATTTGCAGATCGATCGCAATATGAAAATAGGCCATCATGAATTCAAACATCATGCGCCAAAAAAGCTCTGCGAGCAGAAAACAGAAGATACAGGCTAGCAAAATCCCTATCCATTGGACCGGGCTCAACACACGTTTGCGCAAATCAGCAACCTGACCTTGTACCGCTTTCAGTGCGGGATACCGCCGTCTGAGCCAAATCCAGAAAACGATCATCGCCAGTGGCATCAACACCGCGCCAAGGTAATAGAACACCAACAAAGCGTAGGGGCTAACGTACCGGTTAAAACTCAAAAAACCAAGTAACTCATCCATAGCTTTAGCTCAAGCCAGCCCTCTATTGATCATGACACGGGCATTCCAAACGAAGACAAATTTCAATAACCCAATCGGCGACGAGCTTCACTATGTAATGCAGGCGTCGCCGCTGCGCACACGGTCGTCGTTTCCAACCCAACCGGCTTACCTTCAAGATCGGTAAACACGCCACCGGCCTCTCGAACAATGACCGACAGGGCAGCGACATCCAGCACGTTGACATCGGACTCGACAACCAGATCAATCGCGCCACGGGCCAGCAAATGGTAATGGTAGAAATCGCCATAACCCCGCGTGCGATTGACTTCGCGCACCATACTCGACAAACCGGCCCATCCGGTCGGATTGGCAGCCAGCGTCTTGAGATTGCCCACAGATAATGTAGCCGCAGCTACCGTATCAATCCGGCTCACCCTCGCTGCCTTATCCATCCAGAAGGCGCCGCCGCCCTGCTCCGCATAGGCATATTCGCCAAACACCGGGGCACTCGAAACACCCAGAATCAGTTCGTTGCCATGCATCAAAGCAATCTGGGTCGAAAAAAACGGGTATTCACGCACGAAGCTCTTGGTGCCATCAATAGGGTCGACCAGCCAGGAATATTCAGCATCAGGACGGGTTTTGCCCGTCTCCTCACCATAGAAACCATGATCGGGAAACTGCTTGAGAATAACCGCCTTAATAGCCTCTTCCGTTTCCACATCGGCCACCGTAACCGGCGAGGCATCCGCCTTGATGGTGATATCCACGTTCTGCTGCCAATATTTGCGAACAACCGTTTCGGCGGCACGGGCGGCGGCAAGTGCCGTTTCTAAATAGATGCTGGACATGGACCCCTCACAGATAGCAATAAAATAGCCGCTAATTTACCCGAATACCCGTTGGATTTGTGAATTACCCGCCAGCAGGCCGACCATGGCCGTTGGTTTGAGGCAAACAACCGCACTTCATTATTGACAAAGATTAAAATTCTGCCTAACATTCGCGACTCAAAGCCTAGGTGGCGGAATTGGTAGACGCACTAGTTTCAGGTATTAGCGAGTAAAATCGTGGAGGTTCGAGTCCTCTCCTAGGCACCAGATCAGTCTTATAAATCATATTGTTACATTGTATTTGGCGTAAATCTGGCGTAACTACGGCACCAGCTTACGCCCGCACTTATCTTTGGCGCGGTAATATCTCGCGTCGGCCTTCTACCCACGCCTTGACCTCGGCTGGCTTCCAGCGTCGCCCTTTTGATTCGCCGGTGACATTGATCGGCTTCGAGAAATCAGTAGCACAAGAGATTTTCTGCATCACGGTGGTTTCACCGAGGTGAAAGATACGCGCCTATGTCGCGCACTGTCCATAGCGCGCTTAATTCGATGGTGATCTTGCCGATCAATGCGTCAATACGCCCGACAAGATTATTAATCTGGCGGTGTTCAGTTTCGTATCTGGTCATAACAAGTTACTAGCTCCGACTTTCTAGGCTTCGGATGCACTGCACCAAGGTTGCAACGCAATACTCCGGGTCATTCCTGACCTCACCAACCTCGAAGCTTAGAACAGACCAGCCATTCAAAACCAAGAGGCGGTAGCACTTGAAGTCATCTAACCGCTTCCCGTGGTACTGCCAATCGTCGATCGCATCGGCCAGCTTAAACCAAGGGAACCCAACATCCAGAATGCGCCGCTGCCGCAGAACCGCACCGTGAAACGGCAGCGCGGCATACGAACCAAACCTCGCCACGAGCGCGCTGGTCAGTATTTTTAGGCACCGCCACTCCCGCTCGCTGCCGTCGCATGGCTGGTTTTGCTGCGTTTGGCGAGGTATCTTGAAGAAACATGTCCACCCTCCGACGATTACGCAACCGCAGCATCATGATTTTTCCCTTCTTGCGACTCTCTAATGCGAATCAGCGGAACAGTAGTACGTGGCGCAAAAGCCTGTAAGCTGCCATAGACCAGCAATCCACGCGTTTTAGTTTGCAGATAGCCAGCGCAGGAAATCATGGTCGATACAAAACTCATGAATCTGCTGAATGCGCGATAAACCGTGCTGGCGGTGATTGGTGATGAGTCCAACCGAATCGTCGCCAATGAAGCCGAAACCGTGAAAACTCGACGCATAAAAATCCCCTAAAAGTTTGTGCTATGGCTATTAGGGGTTTTGAAAAATTAGAATCAGTTTTTTTCGGTAAATTTTTCCCGTTCATTCCTTGGCGGGCTGATCGAAGTGCTTGGACTAGCAAAAGTTGTGGCATAAGCATCCCCCATCGACCGGGCGCATGTTGTTCGCTTCTAACGAAGGCAGTCCAATTTCAGGAGTCCGTATGAATGCGCTCGACATTGAAAAAATGACCACACAAGAACAGTTGCAAACCATGGAAGCCCTGTGGTGTGCTTTTATTCTTGGCAAAACAAAAAGCAATGATCATACCTTAGCTCCCTTTATTCTAACCTGTTGAGTCGCACTTACGAGTTGCTATTTGCCCAATAGTTATTGTTCTGAAATTCCTTCATCTATGGCAATCTCCAGTACTGGATAATTGTTCGGCGGCATCTGGGGCAGGCATGTGGTGTCCACATGCATGCATAAAGCCGGGATCATAGTCCTTGAAGGTCTTCTTGGCGGGTTTTTCGCCTTCAACCTCAGGATAGAGATCCGCCAGGCGTAAGATCCCATGACAACACAGGTAGCGATCGAGGAAAGCTTGAATCTCTGCCCGAATCATCGGGGTGGTGCGCGCTTTGGGATGAATATTGGCCTTGAGGTTTATGTCTGAGTCAGAATCGTCATCAGTTGGGCCGCTCATAGTTCACAGCTTTTTTGGGCAATAGAGCGCACTATTTCCCTGCAAAAGCGGCAAAATCTGTCCTAGCCCAGATCGATTTTCGCTACGATTCCTTAAGTCCGACAGGCTAGTAGGGAAGGTCTGCACAAATGCAGACCTTCCCGTGCAGGGCATGGATGCTCTGCCGCTCAATGACTTACGTCATTGAAATGCGGAGCTCGGGCCGGGCGTGTACTGGTCCGAGCGTATATGGACGAAGCCGTGGATGGATTCGTGCAGAGTTTCTTTAGATAAACATCAGCTATTTTTCAATCTCACTATTGAGTGATCCGATATGTCGATATATAGTGAACGTGATTTTGGTGAGTTCGTTCTGCCGTTGGCACTGAAGTTTGGTGATCAGGAAATTTCCAACCGCCGCATGAAGCTGCTGGAAGCCGTACACCAAACCGGATCGATCAGCGGGGCGGCCAAGGCCATCGGCATGACATACAAGGCGGCTTGGGATGCGATCGATGCCATCAACAACCGCGCGGCAAAACCGGTGGTCGTCTCGCAGCACGGTGGCGCGGGTGGGGGCGGCGCGGTTTTGTCGGAATACGGCGAGGAACTGATTACTGCCTTCAGCAAGCTAGAAGCGATGCAGCAGGAACTGACCACGCTGTTTGAACGCCACCAAATCGAACATTTAACCCATGACTTACGGAGTATTTTGATGAAAACAAGCGCGCGCAACACCTTTTCCGGCACCATCAAATCTCTGACCAAAGGCGCCGTAAATTCGGAGGTGGTGCTTGGCCTTCAAGGAAACGATGAGATCACCGCTATCATCACCAACGGCAGCGTCGAGAACATGGAGCTTGCCGTCGGCAAACCGGCCTTTGCCATGATCAAGGCCAGCTTCATTATCGTATCGCCCGAACCCATGAGCACATCGGCACGCAACCAATTGTGCGGTGTAGTGGAGCGCGTGACTGATGGCTCAGTGAATGCCGAAGTGGTCATCAAACTGGCCGGGGGCAATCTGGTTACTGCCACGATTACGGAAGGAAGCGCCCATTCACTTGAGCTGAAAGCTGGCGATAAAGCCTGTGCGATCATCAAGGCCAGTCACGTCATCATCGGCGTGGACAACTGATAGAAATCCAAAACCTCAAGCGATGAGGCACACCCCATCGCTTTTTTTTGACCATCGATATGTACCATGATACCCATCGGAGAAGTGATATGAAAAATGTGTTTAACACATCCTTGAAGTTTGCATGGAACAAAGCCGCCATTGTCACCATGGCAACCACGCTGGCATTGGGTGCCGACATCACCAGCGCGCAGGCCGACACCATCACGGTGGCCGTGGCTGCCAATTTCACCAAGGCCATCGAGCAGATCGGCAGGGAATGGAGCAAGGAAACCGGCAACGAAGTACGTTTCTCGTTCGGCCCAACGGGTGGTTTGTACTCGCAGATCAACAACGGGGCGCCGTTTGATGCTTTTTTCTCAGCCGATACCGAAACACCCGAACGGCTCGTCAAAGAGGGCAAAGCCAGTGATTATCGAGTGTACGCTCAGGGTAAGCTGGCCTTGTATAGCACCAGTCTGCCCGTCGCCAAGGAGCATGACCAGATCATCAAGGCAGCCAAATTCACGTACATCGCCCTCGCTAATCCCAAAGCAGCGCCCTATGGTGCCGCAGGCGTCGAAGTGCTCAAGAAAATGGGCATGTACGACAAACTTAAAAGTGAGCAGAAATTGGTCACAGGTGAAAGCATCACCGCGACTTTCCAGTTCGTGATGACCGGCAATGCGCAACTCGGCTTTGTTGCCTTATCCCAAATCATGGACCCCGAGAGCCCCGCGCATAGCAAAGGCGAATACTGGCTGGTGCCGCAGAAAGACTACGCGCCCATCAATCAGGGCGCTGTACTGATCACGAGCAGCAAACACGCCAAGACGGCCAAAGAATTTCTGGCTTACGTGAAAAGCCCGGCTGCCAAGAAAATCATCGAGAGCTTTGGTTACGCCATGCCAGAATAGCGTGTTTTCTCAGAGTAATGACTGCTCGGCCCAACTGCGCCTTGAACCGGACCGGATGGATCTAAAACGCCATTCTTTAGAAGCCGAACAAGCAAGCCAACTTAGTTAATGTTTATCCACCCGCTTACCCGAGTGCCTTTGCATTTCGGGTGTTTTTTTGAGTGTGCCGACATCATCATCCGGTCCTGATCATGTGACTGCAAACTGATGCACGTATTGGAGACAAAAACCGATGCAAATTATGGGTTACCCACTGGATATTGATCCGATCTTATTGACGCTCGAAGTAGCCACAATCACCGCCTTCGTGCTGCTTTTAATCGGCACACCGATTGCCTGGTGGCTTGCCCACATGCGCTCACGCGCCCGAATTTTTCTGGAAGCACTGGTTGCGCTGCCCCTCGTGCTCCCTCCAACCGTACTGGGTTTTTACCTGATCATCGCGCTCAATCCGGACGGATCGATTGCCCAGTTTCTCAAGTTTTTCGGAATTACCGGTCAACTGACATTCAACAAAACCGGCCTTGTGATCGGCTCGGTCGTGTATTCGTTTCCGTTTACCGTGCAGCCCATCATGGCAGCCTTTGAATCGCTGCCAACGCAGATTGTCGATGCCGCCCGCACCATGCGTGCTTCATTCCTCGATCGGTTTTTCACCGTGATCGTCCCATTGGCGCGGCAGGGTTTTCTGGTTGGCGTCGTGCTTACCTTTGCACATACGGTTGGCGAATTCGGTGTCGTGCTGATGGTCGGCGGCAATATTGAAGGCATGACACGCACCGTTTCGATTGCGATTTTTGATCATGTCGAATCACTCGAATACACCGAAGCGCACGTGCTGTCGATCTTAATGGTCATTTTCTCGTTGCTGGTACTTATGTTTGTGTACGGCCTGAACCGCCGTTTACAGGTCAAGGCGGTATAACTGATGTTTCAAGGAAATTTACAACTCAAACTGGGCAATTTTGAACTCGACTCGGGCGAATTTGCATTTGATTCATTGGGAGTCACCGTTTTATTCGGTCGATCCGGATCGGGAAAATCCACCTTGCTGCGCGCAATGTCGGGGCTGGATAAACAATCTCGAGGCCATCTCAAGTTCAACGATGAAGTCTGGCAATCCGGCAAAAAAGCATTGCCGGTCGAACAACGCGATATTGGCTTTGTGTTCCAGACGGCAGCCCTGCTGCCCAATAAAAATGTACAGGGCAATCTCGACTACGCCATCAAACGCATACCCAAGCATCGGCAGCATGGCCCCTCGACAATCGAGATCATCGAGCGCGTGGGTATTCGGCACTTGCTCAATCGCCCGGTGGATAATCTTTCCGGCGGTGAGCGTCAGCGCGTCGCCATCGCCCGCGCACTGCTCACCCGGCCACGGCTTTTGATGATGGATGAACCACTTTCGGCACTGGACTGGCGGGCCAAAAGCGAGCTGTTGCTGCTTATCGAATCGGTGATCGCCGACTACCAAATCCCGACGCTGTACATCACCCACGCCCCCGTCGAAGTCGAGCGTTTGGCCAATCGCGTCGTATTCATGGCCGATGGTCGAATCACTTCGGTGGAATCCCTCGCTGAAGCGACCAGCCGCATCGACTCCCCCCTGTTCACAGAAGAAGGCCCCGTGTCCGTCCTGCATGGTCAATTGGGTGAAATCGACCCCGACGGCCTGATTGCCTTCGAATCACGCCAACAACCCGAAGCCGACCCGGCTTTCACGTTCTTGCTCAACCGCGCGGAGCACTGCAGCCCACATACACCCGGGGCCAAAGCTCGCCTGCGGGTGCTCGCGCGTGATGTCGCGATTGCGCGGCATCGCCCCGAGGGCTTGAGTATGCTCAATCAGATTCCAGCCCGAATCGAGCGCATCGAGGCCGATCCTCAAACCCACCGGCAAGTTATTTTTCTGACACTGAACGATGGGCAAACCCTGATCGCCGAACTCAGCCGCCGATCGGTGAATCTTTTGAATTTATCGGCTGGCCAGTTGGTATTCGCCTTGGTGAAAACCGCCGCCTTGCTCGATCAATAAAGGCATGTGGAGAAAACCATGAAAACAGGTGAAAAGCGACGAGCCACCCAAGGTTTTTTGTCGGTGGCGTGATCGGTGGCATTGGTGGCTTGATTGGCCTGGGTGGCGCGGAATTTCGCCTCCCCTTGCTCAAAGGCATATTCAAACTACCCACGCTTGAAGCGATTATTTTCAACAAGGCCATGAGTCTTGTGGTGGTGGCAACCGTTTTGCTGGCGCGCAGCAGCAGCATCGAATGGTCTTCACTTTTCGCCCAGTGGCCCATTGCCGTCAACCTGTTGGCCGGCTCGCTAATCGGTGCCTGGTTTGCCGCCGGGGTTGCCATGCGCGTCAAAGCAACCACGCTTGATCGGCTGGTTTTTTTCCTGCTCGTCGGGTTGGCGTTTGTGATGATCACCGAGCATGTCTTCAACCTGCATTGGCTGGGTGGCGCACTCATCGACGATGGGCCACTGCGCTGGGTGGTGGGTTTGGTAGCGGGGCTGGTAATCGGCATCGTCGCGGCGGTGCTCGGCGTCTCCGGGGGCGAGCTTTTAATCCCCACCATCACGATTTTATACGGCATCGACATCAAACTGGCGGGTAGCCTGTCTCTGGCCATTTCGCTGCCCACGATGCTGGTCGGCTTTGCCCGCTATTCGCAATCGGGCAGCTTTGACGTGCTCGGGCGCGAGAAACCACTGTTTTTCAGCATGACGACCGGCTCGTTCGTGGGCGCGGTGCTCGGCGGGCTTGCCATCGGTTTAATTGCGACCAACTGGCTGATTATCGGGTTGGCTGTGATTCTGCTGATTTCCGCCTACAAAACCTTCCAGCACAGTAAAGCGGATGCAAAAAACCCAGCTTAGGCTGGGTGTGTGTCATCCAAAAACCGGGCGCAATCAATTGAGCGATGCAGTTACCGAGAACGCGCCACGAATATCACCCAGCTTGTAACCGGTCGCTTCATCGTTCGGGTAGAGCGATTTGATCTTGCTCAATACGGCGGGTGCCACGTTGGTGCCGTGGCAGGTAAGGCACACCTCACCGGTTGGGATTGCCCTCATCAAACGAAGCTCTTTTTGCCCATCGACTTCAACCGTTTGATGCCAGACGATTTTACCGATTGGTTTGCCCGCTTTCTTTTCAGCCTCAAATTGTTCCAGCACGGTTTTTTCCCAAGGCTGGGGCGCTATGGCGCGCGGCTTGAGTGAGGTGCGATGAATTTCAAGATCGTATTTCTTACCCACCTGCGCTGCAATTTGCGGGGCTTGGGTA
>NZ_DAIESY010000004.1:0-40437 GCF_027346185.1 Halothiobacillus sp. | reverse complement strand
TCGGCCACTTCGAGCAACAGGTTGCTCAAAATCTGCATGGTCTGGCGTTTTTCGACCCCGCCGATCACCTGATTGATGGCACTGCTGAATCGATCTCGATCAACGGCAAACTGCATAATGGCTGTCCTCAAAAAAATGGTGCGCGCGGGGAAGGCCCCGATCAGGGAAAGTCCGACGCATCTTATATATTTAATGTGTGTCTCAACAAGTTGTAATCGTCACTGAGCTTGGGCTCGATCTCGCGTAATTCTTCGATTTTCTTGCAGGCATGGATCACCGTGGTGTGATCCCGCCCGCCAAAGGCCTCGCCAATTTCCGGCAGACTATGGTTCGTGAGTTCCTTGGCCAGGCTCATCGCCACCTGCCGCGGGCGGGCGATGGAACGGGAACGACGGGTCCCGGTCAGATCGGTCAACTTAAGGTTGTAGTATTTCGCCACCGTGCGCTGGATATTTTCAAGCGTAATCAATTTTGCCTGCGCTGCGATTTGGTCTTTGAGTGCTTCCTTGGTCGATTCCACCGTAATGGGGCGCCCCGTAAATTGTGCGGTCGCAATCACGCGCCGCAACGCGCCTTCGAGTTCGCGAATATTCGCCCGGACGCGTTTGGCGATAAAAAAGGCCACATCGGTACTGAGCGAGATTTGTGACTGCTCGGCCTTGCTCTGCAAGATCGCTACACGCGTTTCCAGATCGGGAGGCTCGACCGCCACGGTCAAGCCCCATCCAAAACGAGATTTTAAGCGCTCTTCGAGGCCTTCGATTTCCTTGGGATAGCGATCACAGGTCATGATGATCTGTTGGCCCTGCTCGATCAGTGCATTGAATGTATGAAAGAACTCTTCCTGACTGCGCGGCTTTCCGGCGAAAAACTGAATATCGTCAATCAGCAGCGCGTTAACGGAACGGTAGAAGTCCTTAAACTCCTCGATCGTGTTGTTCTTGATCGAACTGACCATCTGCTGCACATAACGCTCACTGTGCAGATAAACCACCTTGGCATCGGGCGAACGCTCCAGAATCGCGTTACCGACGGCCTGCATCAAGTGGGTTTTCCCCAGCCCCACGCCACCGTAGATAAAAAGCGGGTTATACCCCACGCCCGGATTCTGGGCGACCTGCTGCGAGGCCGCACGCGCCAACTGATTCGATTTCCCTTCGACGAAATTATCGAAATTGAATTTTTTGTTGATATGACTGACAAATCCCTTGGAACCGGTATCTGATTCGGCCGAATCCACAGCCGGCTCGACTCGCGGCGCAACACCTGAGGGCGATGTGCCGGACTTCGATGACAGGGTTGTGGCTGCGGGCACATCGACAGGCTGCTCGGAAGGTACGCTGCCCACTTGCAGACCAAGCTGCAAATCCGGACGTTCGAGCAAGATCTGCGCCTGTTCGAGGATTTTCGACTTGTATTGCTGCGCGACCATGTCCATAACAAAACGATTCGGCGCCCACAGGATCAGATGATTTTCCGTTTTCAACTCTGCTTGCAACGGTCTGATCCACATATTGATCTGCTGGACGGGCAGATCTTGGGACAACCGATCAATGCATTGCTGCCACAGTTCTGATGTGATGGTCGACATAGGGGGTAAAACGAGCCTGCAGGAAAGAGGGCAGTGTATCACCGACCCCTACCGAATCGCAGTATCCACCGAACAAGAATTTGGACCGGATCCCCTCGATACATATGCAATGAAAATCAACGGAACCCTTTGGTTCAAAGAACATTATTAATTGACAACGCAGCTTTTTTTAAGTCTAATGCTCGGCCTTTTGGCTTGTGTTGCTTTTGCGGGCAGGTTTGCCCTCCCTGGTGGACGAGAACGCCACACTACGACACAAGTAGATAAATTTACAGGAATTTTCGCCATGAAAAGAACGTACCAACCCAGTATTATCCATCGTGCCCGCACACACGGTTTCCGTGCTCGTATGGCTACCCGTGGTGGCCGTGCGGTCATCAACGCACGCCGTGCCAAGGGCCGTAAGCGTTTAGCCGTTTAACCGACCGTCTCGATTAACCGAACCACGATGGCCTCCTCGCCAAAACGGTTTGGTTTTCCTGTTGATGTTCGCCTACGTCGCCCTGACGAGTACAAGCGAACACTCACGTCGGGTAAGCGCATTCATTGCGAACTGCTGATGGCGGTGGTCACCCCGAACCCGACCAGCTCTCCACGGTTGGGTCTGGCCATCGCCAAGCGTCAAGTGCGTTTGGCGCATGAACGCAACCGGGTCAAACGAATCGCTCGTGACTACTTTCGCCGTCATCTGGCCGAATGGCCATCGTTCGATTGTGTCGTCATGGCCAAAGCCGGTATCGAAAACGTATCCAACCCCGAATTACAGATCATGATGAAACAGCTATTCGACAAGGTGGCCGCGCGATGCGTTGGCTCCTGATTCGGCTGGTCCGGTTTTATCAGATTTTTATCAGCCCGCTTTTCCCGCCGAGCTGCCGATTCGAGCCGACCTGTTCCCAGTATGCGATCGAGGCCATTCAAACCCATGGCGCGCTTAAGGGCGGCTGGATGGCGTTGAGGCGCATAGGGCGCTGCAATCCATTTTGCGAAGGCGGGTTCGATCCTGTACCTGAAGCCAAATCCGGATCAAAAGTCAGCACGCCACGCAGATGTCACGATCATCCTGTAAACTACGGCACGCCTGATACCGACAAGGAACCGACGCCGGTTTCATCTGTCGATCATTCCCCGGAAGACGCGGATAATTGCGCGCGCCCCAGTAAAAAGAACCTGGGGCATAACCCGGGGCATAACGTTACTAACCCACCTAATTGATTGAGTCTTAAAGATGGATAATCGCCGCCTGATTTTGGTCGTTGCTCTTGGTTTTGTTTTGATTTCGCTCTGGCAAGCCTGGACGCGCGACCAATCGCAATCAGCCCAACAGGCGGCGGCCACCACACAGAATGCGGCCATTCCAGGTAGCCCGGCAGAATCAACTGCTGCCAAAGACATACCGGCATCTGTAGCACCTACAGCCAGCGGCCAGACTCAAGGCACCGTACCCGGTACCCCGGAGACCAAATCCAGCGCCAGCAATAACGCGCAAACCATTACCGTCAAAACCGACGTACTGGCGCTGAAAATCAGCCTGCAAGGCGGCGTGATCGATGAAGCGGATCTGCTCAAATATCCTCAAGAACAGGACAAGGCCGACCCCGTCAGACTGCTGACGGACAGCAATGGCTTCGTCTATGTGGCGCAATCCGGTTTGATCGGCGCGAAGGGCGCGCCGGCGCCGGACCACTATGCCCAATACACCGCCCCGCAAATGGAATATACGCTGACGCCGGGGGAAAATGAGTTACGCATTCCGCTTTCCTGGGAAAAGGACGGCATCAAGATCACCAAGTGGATCATCGTCAAACGCGGTGATTACACGGTTCGGGTCGAATACAAGATCGAAAACACCAGCCAATCTCCTTGGGCTGCCAGCCAATATCGCCAGTTGACGCGGCTGGGTACCACGCCGGGCACGCAGCTGGTTCACACCTATACCGGTACGGTTTATGCGGGTGATGTACCCGGCACGAAAGATCGCTTGGCCTATGAAAAAATTCCGTTCGAGGAAATGCTGAAAACCAAGCTTTCGAAGGATTTGAGCAATGGCTGGGTGGCCATCATCCAGCACTACTTCATGAGTGCCTGGATGCCGAGCGATCGCCAGCAGGTCAACCATTTCTACACGCTGGTGTCGGACAAGAACAATCAGACCCTGTACACCATCGGCATGAGCTCGCCGGTCACGACCATTCCGGCCGGTGGCTCGGGTGAATTGTCGTCCACGCTTTATGTCGGTCCCAAGATTCAGTCGAATCTCGCTCCGCTCGCACAAGGCCTGAACCTGACGATCGATTTCGGTATTTTCACCGTCATTGCCGATCCGATCTTCTGGCTGCTCAAGTTCTTCCACGAATGGGTCGGCAACTGGGGCTGGTCGATCGTGCTGGTGACACTGGTCATTAAACTCTTCTTCCTCTGGCCTTCTGCCATCAGCTATCGCTCCATGGCGAAAATGCGTGCCGTCACGCCGAAGATGAAGGCGCTCAAGGAAAAATTCGGCGAAGACAGACAAAAGCTTTCTCAGGAAATGATGAAGCTCTACCAGCGGGAGAAAATCAATCCGTTGGGTGGTTGTCTGCCGATCGTGATTCAGATCCCGGTCTTCATTTCACTGTACTGGGTATTGGCCGAATCGGTTGAATTGCGCCAGGCTCCGTGGATTTTGTGGATTCATGACCTGTCGCAGAAGGATCCGTATTTCGTGCTGCCGTTGCTCATGGGTATTTCCATGTTCATCCAGCAGAAACTCAACCCGGCGCCGGTTGACCCGATGCAACAGAAAATCTTTGCCTGGTTGCCGGTCATCTTTACCGTCTTCTTCTCGTTCTTTCCGGCAGGTCTGGTGCTGTACTGGTTCGTGAACAACCTGCTCTCCATTGCGCAGCAGTACATCATCACGCGGAAAATCGAGAAGCAGATGGCACTGATCAAGTCCGAGTAACGCCTCGGGCGTGCTCATGCATTCGCCACAGGACACCATTGCCGCCATTGCCACTGCCCCCGGACGTGGTGGTGTCGGCATTATTCGTTTATCCGGCACGCAAGCGCACGCGATTGCCGAACGAATCGTCACGACCTTGCCGCCCATTCGCTATGCGCGGCACGTCCCATTCAAACACCCCGATACCGGCGCGCACATCGATGACGGGCTTTGCCTCGTATTTGCGGCGCCGCATTCATACACCGGCGAAGATGTGGTCGAGTTGCAAGGCCACGGTGGCCCGGTCGTACTCGATCATCTGCTGCAACTGATGCTGCAACTGGGCGCGCGACTGGCTCGTCCGGGTGAATTCACCGAGCGCGCCTTTCTCAATGGACGAATGGATCTGGCACAGGCTGAAGCCGTCGCCGATTTGATCGATGCCGGTAGCCAGGCGGCCGCACAGGCAGCAAGTCAGGCCCTGCAAGGCGTGTTTTCCGAACGGGTTCATCGCGTCACACAACAGCTGATTGCATTGCGCATGTACATCGAATCAGCCCTTGATTTTCCCGAAGAAGAAATTGATTTTCTCTCCGATACCCGTCTCATTGCCCAGTCACAGCAACTGGTCGATGACATCGGCGAGCTATTATCTGAAACACAGCAAGGCGTACTTCTGCGCGAGGGTATGCGCGTGGCGATCGTCGGCCAGCCTAATGCCGGAAAATCGAGTCTGCTGAATCAATTGGCCGGTGATGACCGTGCCATCGTGACCGACATTCCCGGCACCACGCGCGATGTATTGCGTGCTGAAATTCAGATCGATGGCCTGCCCGTCCATATCATCGACACCGCCGGTTTGCGTGAAAGTGACGACCCGATTGAGCGTGAAGGCATTCGCCGCGCCTGGCTGGAAGTGGAACAGGCCGATGCGGTGTTGTTTCTCCAGGACGACCAACGCAACAACCCGGATGAAGATGAAAAGATCCGGGCCATGCTGCCGAGCAAGCACACGATCGGGGTCTTCAACAAAATCGACCTGACCGGTCGTCCAGCCGGATTCGATCAGGAAAAAACCCATTTGGGCATCAGTGCGAAAACCGGCGCGGGGATCAAGGAACTTCGCGCGCATCTCAAAGAAATCATGGGCTATCAGTCCACAGAAGGCGGGCAGTTCATCGCCCGAAGAAGACACCTGGATGCCTTGCTCGGTGCTCAAAAAGAGATCATTTCTGCCCACGATGCCTTGACGACCCAATCCGCCGGAGAACTGGCGGCCGAATCGCTCCGTAGAGCCCAACTGGCCTTGGATGAAATCACCGGCAAATTCACCGCAGATGATCTGCTCGGTGAAATTTTCAGCAGTTTCTGCATTGGCAAATAAAGCAGGACGCCCCCAAAGTGAAAGCTGCGAATAAGCTGGGTGCAACTCGGGAAAACAAAGTTATCCACAAAGCATAAATTTTCATCCACAACAGAACCGTCAATCCATACCTGAGTTACAAGCACGGTAACCCGTTTGAATCCATGAAGAATTTGCCCTTGACCCCGATATACTGCATCACTAATCGTCATCACTAACAACAGAACTAAAACATTCTTGAATTATTCAGACGTAACACAACGGCCCAAACCATGAAAAATACCGCCCAAGAACTCATTCGTTTGACTCAATACAGCCACGGTGCCGGTTGTGGCTGCAAGATATCTCCCGCCCTGCTGGATGAAATCCTGCATACCAGCAGCATTGAAAAAACCCATTTCAGCCAGCTCATCGTCGGTAACGATTCCAAGGACGATGCAGCCGTCATGGACTTAGGTGACGGTACCGGCATCATCAGTACCACCGATTTTTTCATGCCCATCGTGGATGATCCGTTCACCTTCGGTCGAATTGCTGCAACCAACGCCATCAGCGACATCTATGCGATGGGAGGCAAACCCCTGATGGCGATTGCCATTTTCGGCTGGCCCATCGATAAACTATCCGCCGAAGTCGCCTCACAGGTCATCGACGGGGGAAAACAAGCCTGTCACGATGCCGGCATCCCACTGGCCGGTGGACATTCCATCGATGCACCGGAACCCATTTTCGGTTTGGCCGTAACCGGTCGCGTTGCACTCGATCACCTCAAGCGAAACGATAAGGCCCAGGTGGGCGATTACCTCTTTTTGACCAAACCTTTGGGTATCGGTATTTTGACCACTGCACAAAAATCCGGTGTTCTGCGCGATGAAGATCGGGATACCGCACCCGATTTGATGTGTCAGCTAAACAAGATTGGCTATGAACTCGGTCAAATGAGTGACGTGCATGCGATGACGGATGTCACCGGTTTTGGCCTTGGCGGACATCTACTGGAAATGTGTCAGGGTAGTGGAACATCTGCCGTGATCGATCTGGCCCGAGTACCGAAAATCAGGAATGTCGATGTCTATTTGAAGGAAAAACAGACACCAGGCGGCACGCATCGCAATTTTGCCAGCTACGGAAAACACCTCGCAGAAATGACGGACGAGGAAAAGGCCATAGTCTGCGATCCGCAAACATCCGGCGGATTGCTTATCAGTGTGGCAAAAACCGCCGTGGATCAGGTTCGCGCATTGCTCCAAGCCCAAGGGATACATGCCGAACCCATCGGTCGAATTGTTGCCGCCGAGCCCAACGAAAAAACCATCCGTTTCGGCTCGTTCTGATGGTGGATTGTGCACCCAAGGAAACCAATCTGAAGCGGGTTTTGCTGGAAAACATACCGCTGCTTGATTTGCGCGCCCCGGTTGAATTCAACGCAGGCGCTTTTCCTGAATCGACCAATATTCCGCTCTTGACGGACGAGGAACGACACCTCATCGGTATCCGTTACAAGACACAAGGACAGGACGCCGCCATTGCCCTGGGTTACGCGCTGGTGGATGAGCAGCAGAAGCAACAGCGTATTGCCAAATGGGCAGAATTTTTTCAAAAACACCCGAATGGCATGCTTTATTGCTTTCGTGGCGGCCTGAGATCACGCCTGACGCAACGCATGCTCATGGATGCGGCCGGTATCACGGTTCCCAGAATCGTTGGCGGATACAAGGCCATGCGCCGTTTCCTGCTCGATCGACTTGAAGCCGATGCGGTGGAGGCGAAATTGGTTGTTCTGGGTGGGCGAACCGGCACCGGAAAAACCATGTTGCTGAATCAATGCGAACGCTTTGTCGATCTGGAAGGGATTGCCCATCACAAGGGCTCGGCCTTCGGGCAGGAACTGGAAGCACAACCGCCGCAAATCAGCATCGATAACGAGATTACCATTGCCTTGATGAGAAATCGGGTGGCCAGGCCGGATGCACCGATCATGCTGGAAGACGAAGGATCGAAGATCGGCGCGCGCAGCGTTTCCCCGCCGTTATGGGAAGCCATGCAAAATGCGCCATTGGTGGTTTTGCACACACCCGTCGAAAAACGAATCGAGCAGGTATTCGACGATTACATCACCATCCGGTTGCAAAAACTCATTCGGCTATTCGGTCGCGAACAGGCCGAAGAAACATTGAAAACGAACATTCTGCAATCACTGGATGCCATAAAGAAACGGCTGGGCCATACACGATATAAAGAATTATCCGCCCTTGCGCTCACGGGATTGAATCACTATTTCGCATCGGGTGATAAACACGGCATCGAATCTCTGATCGAGCAATTGCTGATCGGTTACTACGACCCGATGTACGACTATCAAATCAACAAGAAAAAACACCGTATCGTTTTTCAGGGCACTGAAACAGAAATTCGAGACTGGTGGTTTTCAACATGTGACCTATGAACAACAACGAATCAGAACATTCCGTGTTAATTCTGGGTGGAAAAGACAAACTGTTCGACACGCCTGAGAAACCGGGGCCATTCTGTTTCAATCAGGAAGTGGCCGCCGTGTTTCCGGACATGATCAAACGATCGGTGCCCGGATACGGATTCACCCTGGATCTGATCAAGGATATCGCGCGTTTGCTCGTGCGGGAAAACAGCAGCATCTACGATTTGGGTTGTTCGCTCGGCGCGATTACCCTGGCCTTGAGAAGTGGCGTTCTGGCGTCGGGTATCGATGCCGATTCCGTAACGATTCATGCCATCGACTCATCGCAAGCCATGATTTCCCGGGCGGAAGAGCATATTGGTTCGTTTCAGGCCAGCGTGCCGATTGTTCTGCATTGCGGGGATATCACAACGCATGAATATCGTCATGCTTCGCTGATCGTGCTGGCCTACACCCTGCAATTTATCGAACCGGAAAAACGGCTGGATCTGCTGAAAAAAATCCATACGGGATTGAATCCCGGCGGTGGGCTGATTCTGGTCGAGAAAATTCACGATGAAGACGACACGATGCAGGCCATCAGCACGGAATTGCACCATGAGTTCAAGCGTCGCAACGGTTATTCCGAACTGGAAATCGCCCAAAAAAGACAGGCACTGGAAAACGTACTGAGAACAGAAACCGAAGAAACACACAAAAAACGCTTCCAAGAAGCCGGATTTAGCAAAACCATCCTGCTCGGCAAACACTATGCATTTGCCTCATGGCTGGCGCTTAAATAAAAAATGGAACCGAACACGATCAAAGGCCGGTTTCTGGCAATGGCGTCAACAATGGGCGCCCAGGGGGATGCCAACGGCGACAAGGCAGCGTTTTCCCAATGGTTGATTGAACACGCCGCGCGATTCGATGACATCAATCACGGGCACTGGGAAGAGTGGAGTCAGGTCGTGGCCGGGTTGCCTGCCATTCCTGCCCAACGGGTCGTGACACTGGACCAGCCGGTGGTTTCGGTTCGTGCCTCAGAGAATGAATCTAGGAATGAAGACAGCAACGCGGCAAGACAAGCCCTAACGCGGCAGCTTCGCCAATTGTCGCCCTGGCGCAAAGGGCCGTTTTCCCTGTACGACGTGTTTATCGACACCGAATGGCGCTCGGATTTCAAATGGCAGCGACTGCAAGCGCACATCAGTTCGCTCGATGGCAAACGGATTCTGGATGTAGGTACGGGCAGCGGTTATCACCTCTGGCGGATGTTGGGCGATGGTGCAGCAAATGCGGTGGGCGTTGAGCCGACCTTGAGTTTTGTCGCTCAGTTCTACGCGGTGGCGCATCTTCTGGGTGAACGTCGGGCCGTGATCATTCCCACGACGCTGGAAAACTTAAGCCGTGCGCCGTTGTTCGATACCGTGTTTTCGATGGGCGTGCTCTATCATCGCCGAAACCCGCTCGGGCATATTCGGGAACTGGCCGAATGCCTGAAGCCGGGCGGGGAACTGGTTCTGGAAACGCTGGTGATTGAAGGCGATGCGCAGCAGGTGTTAACCCCAACCGATCGCTACGCGGGTATGCGCAATATATGGTTCATTCCCTGCGTGCCCTTGCTCTGCGTGTGGCTGGCCCGTCTAGGGTTCGAGTCGATTTGGCTCGTCAATCAGGAATCGACCAGTCTCGATGAACAGCGCGCTACGGACTGGACCGATTTCAAACCATCCTTGGCCGATTTTCTCGATCCGGTGGATCGTTCCAAAACGATCGAAGGCTACCCGGCGCCGTTGCGGGCGATTTTGACTGCCAAAAAGGTCAACCGATCCTGAACAAACGATCCAGATTGCGGTACCCCATTGCCTCGCTCAGGCAAGCCATATCGATTTGCGGTTTGCCATCCAGATCGGCAATCGTTCGGGCTACCTTCAAAATCCGGTTTCGGGCGCGGCCGGATAGTTTGAGTTTTTCAATGGCCTGATTCAAAAACAACTGATTTTTCGGATCGAGTTCTGCCACGCTGCCCAGTTCACTCGAAGACAACCGTGCATTGGGCTTATTCTGCCGTTGCAACATGACCGCTCTTGCTTCGGAGACGCGCGCGCGGACCTCGGCAGACGTTTCTTCAGCAGCAATTGAACTAAATTCGGTGGCGGGAACCCTTGGAATTTCCAAATGCATGTCGATGCGATCCAGCAGCGGCCCGGAAAGTTTTGCCCGATAACGTTGCGCTGCGATGGAATCGATTTCCACCCCTTGCGGCGATGGATTCATGGCAGCAATCAACTGAAATTCTGCGGGGAACTCGGCTTGCTGCGCCGCGCGGGAAATCGTGATTTTGCCGTTTTCCAGCGGTTCACGCAGGGCTTCGAGCACCTTGCGGTCGAATTCCGGTAACTCATCGAGGAACAAAACCCCAAAATGCGCCAGTGAAATTTCGCCGGGTTTCGGGTTGGAGCCACCACCAATCAAGGCCACCGAAGAGGCGGAGTGATGTGGATTCCTGAACTGCCGCAGGCCAAAGCGCTCTGGCGTGAATCCCTGGCTTGAAATCGAGGCGATACGAGCCGATTCAATGGCTTCACTTTCGGTCATGGGCGGAAGAATACCGGGCATTCGTTGCGCCAGCATGCTCTTGCCCGCGCCGGGCGGGCCGATGAGAAGTAAATTGTGCTGGCCTGCGGCGGCAATCGCTAAGGCGCGTTTGGCTCTGGGTTGGCCGCGCACCTCAGATAAATCGCCATCCAGTGCCGGATCAATCGGTGCCAACGGGCGCGGCACGATGTCATCGAGATTTTTCTGACCCGCCAAATGTGCCACAACGGCCGTTAAATGTTGGGCAGTCAGGGCGTGAATATCCTTGATGACCGAGACTTCATCCCCGCAGGTTTTGGGTAAAACAAGGATACGTCGCGCATCACGCGTGGCAATGGCAGCAGAAAGCGACCCGTTAATCGGTCGAATGCCGCCATCGAGGGATAATTCACCCAAGAATTCATAGTGTTTGAGTTGCTGCAAGGCCGTTTCGGCATCTTTGCCGGGAATTTGGCCCGTTACGGCCAAAATGGCGATGGCAATCGCCAGATCAAACCGGGCGCTCTCCTTGGGTAAATCGGCGGGCGCCAGATTTATGGTGAGCCGCTTAGGCGGAAATTCAAATCCGGAAGATAAAATCGCGGCACGCACGCGATCCCGGCTTTCGCGAACCGCCGTTTCAGCAAGCCCCACCAGTGTGATTGCAGGCAAGCCATTGGTGACATGCGCTTCAACCGTCACCAACGGTGCATCAATACCAACTTGTGCTCGGCTGTAAACTTTGGCGATGGACATGACTTTCCTTGTCTTGATCGAACCCGCCTTATGTTGGCGCGTTGAGAAAATCAGTTGAACGAATCGGGCAAGAACGCCCGCTGTTTCAGGAAAGGGTACCGGGGATTATTCGCTTTGTGCGTCGTTATTCAATGCAGCTTCAAGAGCGGCCACGCGCTGTTCGAGCACTTCGAGTTTCGCCCGTGTCCGCGCCAGAACTTGCGTTTGAATATCGAACTCATCACGAGTTACCAGCTCCATCTTCTGGAACGCATTCATCACGGCCTGGCGAATGGTTTTATCCATCTCCGTCTTGGTTTGGCGCAGACTTTCCGGCAGAGCCTGTTCGATGCGTTGAGACAGTTCTTCGATGGTGTGTGCAATAGACATAGGAATAACCTCCTGTGTGGATGGTTGGATTCTTGGGGATTATCACTGAGCTTGCAAGTCGCAGTTTTGCACCACTTTAATCCATTGCCTTTCTGGTTTAAGCACTAAATAAAAGCAAAAATTCTATTTTCAAGGCTGTTAAAACAAAAAAACATTGAATATCAACTAAATACATAGCTGGTATGGTTCTTGTTAAGGCTTTATTTTACTGAGTTCCGTTGTGGAAGGTCAGTCTAGCAGTAAAGATTTATTGAACCACGAATAAATTCCTGATGAAGAAAATTGGACTTGAGAGCACCTTGAAGAACTTTTTGGGGTGCCCGTGTGCTACTGAGATGTGGTACCGCGCAATAACGCGAAGCCAGCGCAAGCGATTGAAATAGCGTGAGTTCGTCGCGTGTCTTCCGCGACGAACGTCCTCGAAAAACCCCAAGGATGGGTTTTTTCGAGGTTCCCTTGAGTCTTCACGTAGCGAGAAGAAACAGGCCTCATACCGTGTATCTTTCTGGGAAAGATGAGCACATAGGTGTTGAGATCAATGAATGATCCGTTTTCCGCATTAGGGTTGGAATATGAAAAACGGCAAAAAACGTCGTTTTCTTCTTTTTAGGAGCACCTTTTGATGAGCACACAATTAAAATCCTCGCTTGGAACGATGCACCTTTGGGGTATTGCCGTCGGTCTTGTGATTTCCGGTGAATACTTTGGCTGGAGTTACGGTTGGGGAACGGCGGGAACTCTGGGGTTTTTGATCGCGACGATTCTCGTGGCGGCGATGTACGTCAGTTTCATTTTCAGCTTTACCGAACTCACAACGGCTATTCCACATGCGGGCGGGCCTTTTGCCTATAGTCGTCGTGCCTTTGGCGAAACGGGTGGTTTGATTGCCGGTTTGGCAACGCTGATCGAATTCGTCTTTGCCCCGCCGGCCATTGCCATGGCGATTGGCGCCTACCTTAATGTGCAGTTTCCGGCTCTTGATCCGAAACTGGTCGCCGTGGGCGCCTATATCGTCTTCATGGGTTTGAATATTGTGGGCATCACCATTGCAGCTACGTTCGAGCTGATTGTGACCATATTGGCGGTCATCGAATTGCTGGTGTTCATGGGTGTCGTCTCACCCGGTTTCAGCTTCAGTAATTTCGTGCTCAATGGCTGGGCGGGTTCAAGCGAGTTTGGCCTCCCGGCTATCTCCGGAATTTTTGCAGCCATTCCATTTGCTATCTGGTTCTTTCTGGCGATTGAAGGGGCCGCCATGGCGGCCGAAGAAGCGAAAGATCCGCAGCGCACCATTCCCAAAGCCTATACAACGGGCATTCTGACTCTGGTTCTGCTGGCCTTCGGCGTGATGATTTTTGCGGGTGGCGCGGGCGACTGGACGAAGCTTTCGAACGTGAACGACCCTTTGCCACAGGCCATGAAAATGGTAGTAGGTGAACATTCAGGCTGGTTGCACATGCTGGTTTGGATTGGTCTGTTCGGTTTGATAGCAAGTTTCCACGGCATCATTCTGGGTTACTCGCGCCAGTTCTTCGCCTTGGCCCGTGCGGGTTATCTGCCTGCCGGTCTGGCGAAACTGTCCCGCTTTCAGACACCGCATCGCGCCATCATTACCGGTGGAGTGATCGGTATTGGCTCCATTTACAGCGACAGCCTGATCAATTTGCAGGGCATGAGCCTGACTGCCGCCATGATCACCATGGCTGTGTTCGGTGCCATCGTGATGTACATCATGAGCATGTTGAGCCTGTTCAAGTTGCGCAAGACCGAACCGACATTGCAGCGACCCTTTATGGCACCCGGTTTTCCGGTTGTTCCCGGTATCGCTCTGGTTTTGGCTGTCATTTGCCTGATTTCCATGGCCTGGTTCAACCCTGTGATCGGATTGATCTTTCTGGGCTTCATGGCGGCTGGTTATGCCTACTTTTCGCTCACTGCGATGCAACGCAGTCGTGCACCGGCAGATGCCCTGTTGAGCGGTAAGAAATAAGACGACGGAGGAATCAGGTATCGTCCGATTAATTCGAGCGATATTAGGAATCATCATGGCATATGAGATGACACTGGGTGGGCATGTTCACCGTTTTGCCGACTTGAAGACCCTGATGGCCTGCGCCAGTCCCTTTCGCTCCGGCGATGCCCTGGCGGGGCTGGCGGCGAGTTCTCATGAAGAGCGAATGGCGGCTCAAATGGTACTGGCTGAAGTACCGCTCCGCCGCTTTCTTGATGAGGCGCTGATCCCGTACGAAGCAGACGAAGTGACGCGGCTGATCATGGATCGGCACGATCCGGTGGCGTTCGCTCCGATCAGTCATCTGACTGTGGGTGATTTTCGTAACTGGCTTCTGCTGGGCAGTACCGACAGTGAAATGCTCACCTCTGTAGCCGCCGGCATCACACCGGAAATGGCAGCGGCGGTTTGTAAATTGATGCGCAATCAGGATTTGATCCTGGTGGCACGCAAGTGCCGGGTAATCACGAAATTCCGCAATACCATCGGCCTGCCCGGTCATATGTCGGTTCGATTGCAACCCAATCATCCGACCGACGATGTCCGCGGCATTGCGGCCAGCATGGTTGATGGCTTGCTCTTTGGATCGGGCGATGCTGTCATTGGTATTAATCCCGCCAGTGATGCACTGCCTACGTTGACCCAGCTCTGGCGTATGCTAGATGAGGTGCGCGACAAGTTTTCCATTCCCACGCAAAGTTGCGTGCTCACCCATGTAACCAACCAGATTCAGGCCATGGAACAGGGTGCGCCCATTGATCTGGTATTCCAGTCGATTGCGGGTACGGAACAGGCCAATGCCGGTTTCGGCATCAATATTGGCGTGTTGAAGGAAGCGCACGAAGCGGCGTTGTCACTCAATCGGGGTACCGTGGGCGACAACGTGATGTATTTCGAGACCGGACAGGGCAGTGCACTCTCGGCAAATGCCCATCACGGTGTCGATCAGCAAACCTGTGAAGCGCGCGCCTATGCCGTGGCACGTGAATTTCGCCCCTTGTTGGTGAATACGGTGGTGGGCTTCATCGGGCCGGAGTACCTGTATGACGGCAAGCAGGTTACACGCGCCGGTCTTGAAGATCATTTCTGCGGCAAATTGCTGGGCCTGCCGATGGGGTGCGATATTTGCTATACCAATCACGCGGAAGTGGATCAGAACGACATGGATGGATTGATGACCCTGCTCGGCGCGGCAGGCGTGACCTTCATCATGGGAATTCCCGGCGCGGATGACATCATGCTCAACTACCAGAGCACGTCATTTCACGATGCGCTGTATCTTCGCCAGGTGTTGGGGCTGAAGCGTGCGCCGGAATTCGACGACTGGCTGATGAAGATGGGCATTTGCGATGAATCCGGCGTGATCAATCCGGTGGGTATCGGTCACGGATTGCTGAGCCAGTTACCCTATCTGCCCCAATCACTATGAAGACGCTCGTTCAACACAATCCGTGGGAAGAACTTCGTCGGTACACTCGGGCGCGCATCGCATTGGGTAACGTCGGTGCCAGTTTGCCGACGGATGAAGTGCTGCGTTTCGGACTCGCGCATGCCAAAGCGCGGGATGCCGTGCATCACGCCATGGATGTTGAGACGTTGAGGCAGAACCTTGAAGCGGCGGGCTTCCGTGTTTTACGCGCGCAGAGCACCGCCGCCGACCGCCAGACGTACCTGTTGCGTCCCGATCTGGGGCGTCGATTGCACCCCGATAGCGTGCTGACACTTCAGGGAAATCAGGCGTGTTCTTTGGCCATTGTGGTGGCCGACGGGTTATCGGCATTCGCGCCGGAAAATCACACAGTACCGCTGCTGCGACAACTGCAACAGCGCATCGATGTGGATTGGTCCCAAGTTCCCGTCGTGCTCACCACGCAAGGGCGCGTCGCCATCGGTGATGAAATCGGTGCGGCGCTCAAGGCCGATCTGGTTCTGGTACTCATTGGCGAGCGGCCGGGCCTCAGTTCACCCGATAGTTTGGGTGCCTACCTCACCTATCAGCCCAAACTCGGGCGCATGGACAGTGAACGCAACTGTGTTTCCAACATTCATGCGGCGGGTATGTCCTACGCTCAGGCGGCGCACAAGATCAGTTACCTGATTCAAGAATCGCTTCGGCGCAAATATACGGGCGTCGAGCTCAAGGACGACAGCGATACCGCGCCGTTGCCCATTCCAGATCAGGAAAAAGCGTTACTGATGCCCTCATCTGATTGATGCAAGGACGGCTGGTTGCTGATGGTTACTTTTCGCCCGCTGTAACCTCCAGTGGCAGGGCGAGCGTTTCCTTGACCTCTTCCATCACGATGTAACTCTTCGACTCCTGAGCGCCGGGTAAGGCCAGCAGGATTTCACCGAGTAGTTTCCGGTAATCGGACATCTTCGAGATCCGCGCCTTGATCAGGTAATCGAACTCGCCGGAAACGAGATGACATTCCAGAATGCTGGGCAGCTTGATGATCTCCCGTTTGAAGTTTTCGAACATCACCCCGGATTTCGCCGACAGCTTGATCTCCACGAATACCAGCAGCGATAACGCCAGCGCCTGAGGATCAAGCCGGGCGTGGTATCCGAGAATGACGCCTTCCTTTTCCAGGCGCTTGATCCGCTCGCCACAGGGTGTGACGGATAGACCGACCTGTTCGGCCAGATCGGTGACCGATATGCGGGCGTCCTGTTGCAGGATGTCCAGAATCTTGCGGTCGATTTTGTCCAGCTCTCGAACCGAATGAGTGCGTATGCGCATGAGCCGTGCCTTCTTTGGGTGCAATTCAAATTTTCGGAAAAATATACATATATTTTTAGAAAATATAGTTTTTTGTTCTTTAAATAGCCATATATACAGATATTCGTTTTTCACGAGACCAATAGAATTTCATCTGTTCTTGCTTTGAAGTTCTGGAGGTGGGCGATGCGGGTCATAGTGCTTGGAAGTGGTGTGGTAGGTGTCACCAGCGCCTATTATCTGGCGCGCGCGGGTTTCGATGTGACCGTGGTCGATCGCCAACCCGGTGCCGCCATGGAAACCAGCTTTGCCAATGCCGGTCAGGTTTCGCCGGGTTACTCCGCGCCCTGGGCCGCGCCGGGTATTCCGTTGAAGGCGGCCAAATGGCTGTTCCAGCGCCATTCGCCTTTGTCCATTCGTCCCGATGGTTCCCTGTTTCAGTTGCAGTGGATGGGCAAGATGCTGCGTAACTGCACCGCCGAACGTTATGCCATCAACAAGTCGCGCATGGTTCGCCTGGCCGAACACAGCCGGGATTGTCTGCGCGATCTGCGCAATGAAACGGGCATCGCCTACGAGCAGCGAACCCAGGGAACCTTGCAGGTGTTTCGTACCCAGAAGCAACTCGACGCGGCGAGCAAGGACATCGCTGTTCTCGAAGAATGTGGCGTGCCTTACGAACTGCTGGATCGGGCCGGTTGTGTGGGTGCGGAACACGCACTGGGCCTTGTCAGTGAAAAAATCGTCGGCGGCCTGCGTTTGCCGGGCGATGAAACCGGCGACTGCCAGATGTTCACGACCGCGCTTGAAGCGGAGGCCCGCAAGCTGGGTGTCACGTTCCGTTACAACTTCCCGATTTCACGGCTCCTCAAAACGAACAACCGGATCACCGGCATCGAGTCGCCCCAAGGCGAGCGGATCGAAGGCGATCAGTTTGTGGTTGCCTTGGGCAGCTACTCGCGCCAGCTGCTGAAATCGTTGAACATCGATATTCCTGTCTATCCGGTCAAAGGCTATTCACTGACGGTCCCGATTGCCAATGCCGAAGCCGCGCCGGTTTCCACCATCATGGATGAAACCTACAAGGTCGCAATCACACGGTTCGACAATCGTATCCGTTTGGGCGGCATGGCCGAATTGGCGGGTTTCGATCTCGGCCTCAACCCACGTCGTCGCGAAACGCTGGAAATGGTGGTCGGCGATCTGTTCCCGCAGGGTGGAAATGTCGAGGGCGCTACCTTCTGGACCGGATTGCGCCCCATGACACCGGATGGCACCCCCATTATCGGGGCGACCGGTTACGACAATTTGTGGCTCAACACCGGTCACGGCACATTGGGCTGGACGATGTCCTGCGGGTCGGCTCAAGTTTTAGCCGATCTGCTGGCCGGTCGACCTACAGCAATCGCAGCCGACGATCTGGGATTGTCTCGTTATGGCGGAAAGCAGGCACCGTATTCGAAGGCCACGCTGACTGTGCCGAAATCCGAAGCGATGGGCTCATAAGGTACAGGATCGCAAGTTCATGAGTCGCCCGCTCGTCGCCCACATCCGCTTGGATGCGTTCCGTCATAACTATCGTCTGGCCAAAGCGGCGCATGGCGGCCGTGCCTTGGCCGTGGTGAAGGCTGACGCCTATGGTCATGGTGCCGTCGAATGCGCTCGCGCCATTGCCGATGAGGCTGATGGTTTTGCGGTCGCCATGATCGAAGAAGCACTGAGCTTGCGCGCGGCGGGTATCACCGCCCCCATCCTGCTGCTCGAAGGATTTTTTGAGGCATCGGAATTGCTCGACATCCAGGTTCACAATCTCTGGATCGTGGTTCATCAGCGCTGGCAGGTCGATGTCCTGTTGGCAGCGCATCTGACCCGCCCGATTACGGTCTGGCTGAAAATGGACAGCGGCATGCATCGGGTGGGCATCGCGCCGGATCAGTATCGGGCAACCTACGAGCGCTTGAAAGCGCATCCTGCTATTGCACAAATTGTGTTGATGAGTCATTTTGCTCGCGCGGATGAACTGGAGTCACGGCACATGCTGCGGCAGGTTGAAACATTCCATGCTGCCACGATGGGCATCGACGCGCCGGTCAGCCTGTCCAATTCCGCAGCGATACTGGGTTGGTCTGGTGCCCATGCCGATTGGGCCCGGCCGGGTATCATGTTGTACGGTGCCGATCCGTTCGTCGGCAAGGCGGGCGCGTCGATAGCCGAGCGTCTGCGTCCGGTGATGCAGCTTGAGGGCGCGGTGATTTCTGTACGCGTCATCTCGTATGGGGAGCCGCTGGGGTATGGTGGCGCGTTTGTGGCAGAGCGACCGACCCGCGTCGGCGTCGTGTCCTGCGGTTATGCAGATGGTTATCCCCGAACGGCTCCAACCGGCACACCGGTCGCTGTGGACGGTCAATTGACCCGGCTGATCGGTCGGGTGTCCATGGACATGCTGACGGTCGACCTGACTCATATCCCGCAGGCGGATGTGGGTAGCCGGGTAGAATTATGGGGCGATCAGGTACCTGTAAACGAGGTGGCCTCTCGCGCAGGCACCATCGCCTATGAATTGTTATGTCACGTTAAACGGGCCCGATTCGAGTATTCGGGCCAGTCTCATTGATCAGGAGAAGAGTATGAAGCAGATCCAGACGTCAAATGCACCGGCCGCGATCGGTCCTTATTCGCAGGCGATTGCCGTCGGCACGATGCTGTTCACTTCGGGACAAATTCCGTTGCGTGCCGATGGCACGCTGGTTGAGGGCGATATCAAGGTACAAACCCAACAGGTGTTCGACAATCTGCGCGCGGTGATCGAGGCGGCGGGCGGCACGCTTGCCCAAGTGGTCAAAACCACGGTATTTCTCAAGGATATGCAAGATTTCGTGGCGATGAACGAAGTCTACGAGGCCGAGTTCGGCGGGCACCGCCCCGCGCGTTCCGCCGTGCAGGTTGCCCGTCTGCCGCGCGATGTGCGGTTGGAAATTGAAGCGATTGTCTCACTGGCGTGATCAAGCGAACCAGGTAATCGACCCATGCAATTGATCCAGGCAATCGACACAGGCAATCGCTGCATGAATCCATCCATGGCTTCATGGGCTTCCGCCCGCCTTGTGCTCCGTATTTCAATGACGTGTGTCCGTGAGCGGCAGGGCCGCCTTTACCTGCGCACGAAGAAATGCGGCCTTGTGCGGATCGTCCCGAGGTAGCTTCTTATGACCCAGCAGCACCCCATCGACTGGGGAACGGTGGCCACGCTCAATGTGGTCTCGATATTCTCGCAACTGGGGCAGTTCGGTATCGGGTTCGTGGTGCTGCCGGTTTGGCTGGCGCAGCATGGGCTCAATGCCACCGAACTTGGGATTCTTGTCTCGTCGCAATGGCTGGGCATGTTGTTGGGGCTTGCCATCGCACCCCGGCTGAATGTCCGCTTCGGCCATGCGAAAGTCATTGCCATGGGTTTGCTGGTGGCGATGGTCGCGTTTGCGCTGATGTTGAGCTTGGGGCAATCCGCCTGGCTGCCCGCGGTGGTGCTGATCGGGTTGGGCACGGGACTGCGCTGGATTGGTCTGGAACCCTGGCTGTACGGGATTACCCCCACGCAGGGTCGGGGTCGTTTGGTCGGGTTTCACGAGACCATGATCGGGATCGCGCCCATCGTGGCCCCGCTTATGACCAATTGGGTTGGTATTGAAGGGCCCGGGCCGCTGGTGCTGGGCTTGGTGTTCACCGGCATGGCCTTTATCCCGCTCGCGTTTGCAAGCGCGGCGCCGAAGGCCAAGCTGGCGAAGATCAAGTGCGCCCCGGGTCAGGGCCCGTCGCAGCTCAATCTCATTCTGGCCTTGGGCGTGGCAACGGCGGCCATTGGGGGTATCACGGAAGCGGCGTTCTCGGGCCTGTTCCCCATTTTCGGTGCGGGGCGTGATCTCAGTGCCGACCAGATGGTCAGCCTGTTGACCTATTTCGGTTTGGGCGGGTTGCTGCTGCAATACCTCATGGGTTGGCTTGCCGACCATCGAGGCCTGGTATTCGCGGTATTGGTGAATGCAGGTATGACCATCCTGATGGCGATTGTGACCAGTTTTCCGCTGGAATTCACCGGTCTTGCCGTCACATTTTTTGTGATGGGCGGCACGATCACCGGTTATCTGACGTTGGCGATTGTGGCTTCGACCAAAGCCGGTCACGGGGAGTTGTCGGTCAATGTCCGGCTCATTTCCATGGCCTATACCGCCAGCGCCATTTTCGGGCCGCTGCTTGCTGGTTTCGTCATGAAATCCTCCACCAGTGAGGCACTGATCTGGCTGGTGGGCGCTCTGGGCGTGACCTTGTGTGGCTACGTGCTGATTCAGTCGCGACGGCGTGTCTTGCTGGATCGGTTACCCGACGCCTGAGTGCCGTTAAGCGTCATTCGTTCCGAGATGTGATGACGTTTGCTGATCGCGTCGGTTAGTTTACCGTCAACGTCGTCAGGCAGTCGTCGAGCACCGTGAGCAGTGTGTCGATATCCGACGGACGGGTCTCGGGGCAGACCAGCATCATGTTGTGGAACGGGGTCAGCAGCACGCCGCGATTGAGCAGGTAGAGGTGGATGGCATGTTCCAGTTCGTCCTGCTGGGCTGCGCGCGCTTCTCGGGCATTGACCGGTGCGGTCGGGCAGAACTGCAATTCAAGTCGTGCGCCGATCCGGGTGATGCACCATGGCAGGGCATGACGTTCCAGCACGGCAGTCAATCCTTGTTCGAGGGTCGCGGCCAGCGTCAGCATATGTTCGTAGGCCGCCGGCGTGGCGACCTCGGTGAGCGTGGCATGCAGGGCCGCGAGGGTCAGCATGTTGCCGGACAAGGTCGTGCCGATACCGGAGTGACCGGGTGGCGCCGCGTCCTTGGCCGCTTGCATGCGTTTGGCCAATGCCGCGCTAAAGCCGTAGGCCGCCGCGGGCAATCCGCCGGCAATCGGTTTGCCGAAGACGATGAAATCCGGCTCGACACCGGCATTGCGCGCCCAGCCACCGCGTCCACTGGAAATGGTGTGGGTCTCGTCCAGAATCAGCAAGGTGCCGTAGCGTGTGGTCAGTTCGCGTAGGCTGGCGATGAACCCGGGTCTGGCCGGAACCATGCCGCAGTTGGTGAGCGCGGGTTCGGTGAGCAGGCAGGCGATTTCCCCGCTGGCGAGTTCGCGTTCTACCGCCGCCAGATCGTTGAAATCCACCGCCACGGTATGGAGGCCGAGATCGACCGTTTGCCCGAGTAAGCTGGCCCTGCTGACAGTTTGGCTGACTGTCTTTCCATCCTCGACATCGACCACACAATCAACCAGGGTGTCGTCCACCGTGCCGTGATAGCAGCCATCGAATACCAGCAGTTTGGTTCGCCCGGTCACGGCCCGTGCCCAACGTAGCACAAAGCGGTTGGCGTCGGTCGCGGTAGTCGCCAGTTGCCAGTAGGGCAGGCCGAACTGATCAGCCAGCGCCGCACCTACATCCGGTGTGTTTACACCGGGCAGCATGGTGGTGAAGCCGCGCTGCGCCTGTGCTTGCAGCGCGCGGGCTACCGGTTCCGGACTATGACCGAACATCGCCCCGGTATCGCCGAGGCAAAAATCCGTGTAATCGATACCGTCGGCACAAGTGAAGTGCGCACCCTGTGCTTCACGCACGAACAGGGGCGTGGGGGTGCCCCAGTCGTTCATCCAGTGCATGGGCACGCCGTAGAGAAAATGCTTGCGGGCTTCTTCGGCCAGTCGCACCGACGTGGGATGCCGTTGTAGGAATTGCTGGCGCTCGCTTTTCAGCAGGCGTTCGGCATGGGCAATCAGGGCGTCGTTGGTCGAATGCATGTCGGGCCTTTGTTGGGGGCAAATGGCCCCATCTATTTGTGCAAAATGGCCCTGTCGATTGGACCAATGTCTGGGTTAGTATCCTACCGAAATCAACGCGCTTGATAATAAATTTTTGATAAAAAACCCTGTTCGACGCCGTTCGGACAGGGTGGGAAAAGAGTGCGCCGCATAAGCGGTAGCGCGTGGGTTATTTGTGATTGATCTGAACGGAGTGACGCCATGAATCATACATTTGCCTATTTGTCTGCCGGTGGGTTCCTCGGGTTGCCGATTACGCCGGATGCGCCGCCCTCCTCCGAGTCGGGCAAACCCTTTGCCATGGCCGGTGTAACCTGGGATTGCAGCGTGACCAATCGCCCCGGTTCGCGACTCGGGCCCGGCGCGATTCGTCAGGCCAGCCGGATGCTGTGTGATGCGACCCACCCGCTGTTCGATACCTCGCCGCTGGGTGAGCTGGTTGATCTGGGCGATTTGCTGCTTCCCAACACGAGTCTGGAAACCATGCGCGCTGCGTTGATGCCCCAGGTAAACGCACTGCTCGATCGGCATGAAATGGTCTGGCTCGGTGGCGACCATTCGATCACCTTGCCGTTATTGCGTGCCTATCGTGCGCATTTCGGTCAACCGCTGGCCTGCATCCATTTCGATGCCCACTGCGATACCTGGACGGACCATTTCGGCGAGCCTTCAGGGCATGGCACCTGGGTGTATGAAGCCTTCAAAGAAAGCTTGGTCATACCGGAAGCCTTTGTTCAGGTCGGCATCCGTTCATCGGGCGTGCGCGAGGCGCGCGAATTCGTCAATGATCAGGGCGGTCGCATTTATACCGCCCGTGAATTGCGCGGCCGCGATGGTGCCGGTTTGCAGGATGTCATCGATGAGGTGCGGGCACGTCTGGCGCAGAACGGAAATCCGCCTGTCTATCTGTCCTTCGATATCGATGTCTTCGATCCGGCCTTCGCACCGGGTACGGGCACGCCGGAGCCGGGCGGACTGACCACCGCGCAGGCCATGACCCTGCTGGAGGGCTGGCATGATCTTAATTGGGTGGGCATGGATCTTGTCGAAGTGGCCCCGCCGTACGATCACGCCGAGCTGACCAGTAATGCGGCATCGACGATGATCTGGACCTGGCTCTGCGGTCGTCTGGCCGCGCGCGCCTCAACTTGATCGGAATCCACCATGCTCGCCTGCGAACAAAAACTAATTCAGAACTCCTATTACACCGCCAGTGCCAACGCTCATCCGGGCTACCCGCCGCTGGATGGCGATGCCGCAGCGGATGTGTGCATTGTCGGTGGGGGGCTCGCGGGGTTATCTGCGGCGATCGAGCTGGCGGATCGCGGCTATTCGGTCATCGTGCTGGAAGCGGAAACCGTCGGTTGGGGCGCAAGTGGCCGCAACGGCGGGCAGATCATCGCGGGCCTCGCCTGCGATCAATCGGTAATCGAAAAGGCATTGGGTCTTGAAGCCGCTCAGCAGGCATGGGATATCACCATCGAGGCGCTCGATCTGGTGCGCGAACGGGTCAAGCGGTTCGATATTGACTGCGATCTGGTGGATGGTTTTCTCGGTGTGGCCGTCGGCAAGCGCAAAGGCGCCGCCCTGCGAGACTGGTTTGAGACCATGGCGAAGCGTTACCACTACGATTCGGACGCCGAATTAATCGAACCGGATGCCCTGAATCAGTGGATCGATAGTCCGCGCTTTCACAGCGGCTATTACGATCGTCGTTCAGGGCATCTGCATCCGCTCAACTACACGCTGGGCCTGGCGCGCGCGGCGCACAGTCTGGGTGTGCGGATCTGCGAACACACACCGGTACGGACGATGACCAGTGGCGAGCCTGCCGTGCTGCATACGGACAAGGGCAGCATCACGGCGTGTTATGTCGTACTGGCGGGTAACATGTACCTACCCGAAGTATCGTCGAAATTGGCGCCTTCGCTCGCAAGTCGAATCATGCCGGTGGGTACCTATATCGTCGGCACCGAACCCTTGGACCCGGAATTGGTTTCACGCCTGATTCCCACCAAGTCAGCGGTTTGCGATACCAATGTCGTGCTCGATTACTTCCGCTTCTCCGCGGACAACCGGATGTTGTTTGGCGGCCGGGTCAGCTACAGCACCATGACGCCACCCAACCTCAAGCAAGACATGCACAAGCGGATGCAGCAGGTTTTTCCCCAGTTGGCAGATGCCAAGGTGGAATACGCCTGGGGCGGGTTTGTGGATATCACCATGAATCGTGCGCCGGACTTCGGCCGAATAGCGCCGAACGTGTTCTATCTGCAGGGTTTCTCCGGTCATGGCGTGGCGCTCACCGGCATGGCGGGCAAGCTGGTCGCCGAAGCCATCAGCGGTCAGGCGGAGCGACTCGATCTGATGGCGCGCATTCCGCACCATAGCTTTATTGGCGGCAAGCTGTTGCGCATGCCGGCGCTCGTTCTGGGCATGGCGTGGTATCGACTGCGCGACGCGCTGGGTTAAAAGCGCCGCATTACATTAATTGCTCAATGCCGCCTGAATCACATCGGCAAGGATGCGTCCATAGGTCGTGATGCGATCCGTGGCGGCATAGGCATAGCCGATAATCAGCCCTTTTTCGCGCTTATCTCCCACGCTGTAATGGGATAACGGGTAAACGCGCAGGCCTTGTTCTGCGGCCAATTCGGCCACTCGTACATCGTCACAGGTCGGGGGGAGTTCCACCACTAGATGCAGTCCAGAGCCGGCGGGCGGCAGGCGAGCGCCGACGCTGGTTACAGGAGCCAATGCCTTTTGCAGCAGGTAGCGCCGTTCCTTGTATATCTGCCGCAAGCGCCGAATATGGGTTGAGAAATGGCCTTCCTCGATAAAGTCGGCCAGCGCCGCCTGAATCACGACCTGGCCGGGGCGTTGCAGTTCATACAGCCCGCGTTTGAAGCGTTCCGCCAAATCGGGCGGCACCACGATGTAGCCCAGTTTGATGCCGGGATACATCACCTTGGAAAAGGTACCCATGTAGAGCACGCAGCCGCTTTGATCCATGCCTTGCAGTGAGGAGAGCGGCCGTCCCTCGAAGCGAAATTCGCTGTCGTAATCATCTTCGAGAATCCAGGCTCCTCGGCTGGCTGCGTAATCCAGAAGCAGGCGACGACGCCCATAACTCATGGCAACGCCCTTGGGGTATTGGTGGGATGGCGTGGTATAGATCAGACGCGGTGGATTTCGAAAATCGATGTTGCCTGGTGCCATTCCTTCATCATCCACGGCAACCGGGTGAAGTGTCAGGCCGTTGACCTCCAGAACGCGTCGCGCGCCCCAATAGCAGGGATTCTCAACCCATACGTGGTCCCCGTAATCGGTGAGCATACGGGCGCATAGGTCGATGGATTGCTGTGTGCCCGAGGTGATCAGCACCTGTTCTACCGTCAGGTTGACGGTGCGGGACATGCGCAGATAGTTGGCAATGGCGTGCCGGAGCGGCAAATGGCCACCGGCATGGCCATAGTCCAGAAAGGCGGGCTGCGGATCGCGCCATTGGCGGTTGAGAAGGCGGCGCCAGATCTGGGTCGGGAAGGCGGAGAAATCATCCTCCCCGGGCGTGAAAGGCTGCACTTCATAACTGGGTTGATCCGACGGCCCTGCCGCGATAGTGCCCCGTTTGGAGAGACTTGTTGTATTCCTTGCCGTTTCGGTTTGCGGTGTCGCACCGGATTCCTGTGTTGTGACAAAGCTCTCCGGTAACGTGGCGGCAATGCGGGTACCACTACCGATCTGCGACACGACATATCCTTCTTCATGTAGTTGTTCGAATGCGGCCAGCAGGGTGTTTCGGGACAGGCCGAGTTCTTCCGCCAGATTGCGTGTGGACGGCAATCGGGCACCGGGCGTGAGATGCTGCGTGGCAATGGCGCGGCGGATGGCTTCATATACCCGGCGATGTGTCGGCATCCGTGGCGGGAATCGCCCCTGTTTGAGCTCGGTGAGCAACCATTCCGAAATGGTTAAAGATTCCACGGCCCGTCTCCTCGTTTAAAGTGGTTCCACGCAGAACAAGTAAATGGCTCTTGTTGGTTTGCCTTTCTGGGATAAGAATAAACCCATTGTAGATGTTTATGTGAAAATTATTTGAAAAATAAATCAATATGTTTTTGATTTATATGTTTATTTTTTGAATTTGATCTTTTGGTTTGCTTTGGTGCACACAGGGTGCCATTAGACGCTTAGAATGGCCGGTCAGTACCAATTAAGAGGGTGTCGGATAAATGATTTACCGCAGTAAGCCGGTTGTTCTGATGGCCGCGGATATGAGACAGATCGACGGTCAAACATTTCATGCCGTCGGTCATAAGTACGTTGCGGCGCTTGCCGGTGCGGCGCAAGCGGTGCCGCTGGCAATCCCTGCGCTGGGCTCGGACAGTGAACTTGAAGCCTTGATTGCATTGGCCGATGGCATTCTGTTGCCGGGCGCGGTATCCAATGTGCACCCATCCCATTTTGATGAAGACGTGCTGGACCCATCCCTGCCGCTTGATCCGGCGCGTGACAGCACGACCCTGCGATTAATCGATGCCGCCGTGACGGCGGGCGTTCCGTTGTTGGGCATTTGTCGCGGGTTTCAGGAAATCAACGTGGCGTTTGGCGGTAGCCTGCATCAGGCCGTGCATGACACCGAAGGATTTGCCGATCATCGGGAAGTCGATAGCACGCTGCCGGAAGCGCAGTATGGCCCTCAGCATCTCGTTTCCACCGTGCCCGGCGGTATGCTGGCCGAGATTACGGGATGCGGCGAGTTTATGGTCAATTCGCTGCACGGCCAGGGCATCGCGCGGCTTGGCTCGGGGTTGGTCGCCGAGGCTTATGCACCCGACGGTCTGATCGAGGCGATCCGTATTTCCGATGCGAAAGCATTCGCGCTGGCGGTGCAGTGGCACCCGGAATGGGATGTACTGAACAACCCGCCTTACTTGTCGATATTTCGCGCTTTTGGCACAGCCTGTCGTGAACGCGCTGCGTCACGCTGAGCCAAGTGATAAAACGGATAAAACGGAGAACAATATGATTGAGCGTAAAGACTTTTCTCACAAGGATATGGACCAGTGGCTGGCCGCTCACAATGTCACGGAAATCGAGTGTCTTGTTCCCGATCTCACTGGCGTGGCGCGGGGCAAGATCCTACCGCGGGAAAAATTCACCGCTGAGCGTGCCATGCGTCTCCCCGAAGCGGTTCTGGGTGTGACGGTGACCGGTGAATCACCTGAAAACCGGCCGGCTTACGATAATGTGTTCGGCTTTACCGACAAGGACATGGTGCTGGTTCCCGACCCCAGCACGGTTCGTTTGGTACCCTGGGCGGTTGACCCCACGGCCCAGGTGATCATGGATTGCCTGTTCCACGATGGTACTCGGGTGGACTTTGCGCCACGCAATGTGTTGCGCAAAGTGACGGAGCTGTACAAAAGCATGGGCTGGTCGCCGATCGTGGCCCCCGAGCTGGAGTTCTACCTGCTGGCGCGAAATACCGATCCCAACCAACCGCTGGTGCCGCCGATCGGCCGCAGTGGCCGCGCAGAAACCAGTCGTCAGCTGTACAGCATCGATGCGGTGAATGAGTTCGATCCGCTGTTCGAGGAAATCTACGAGTACTGCGACATCATGGGGTTGGAGCTCGACACACTGATTCACGAGTTCGGTGCCGGGCAAATGGAAATCAATTTCCTGCACGACGACCCCATGGTTCTTGCCGACAAGGTGTTCTTCTTCAAGCGGACCCTGCGCGAAGCGGCCCTGCGTCACAACATGTATGCCACCTTCATGGCCAAGCCGATGGCCAACGAGCCCGGCTCGGCAATGCATATCCATCAGAGCATACTCGATACCGGAACCGGCCAGAATATTTTCAGCAATCCGGATGGCAGTGAATCCCCATTGTTCCAGCAGTACATCGCCGGTCTGCAAAAATACCTGCCCGCTGCCATGGCGTTGCTTGCCCCTTATGTGAACTCGTATCGCCGCATCGTGCGCGGTGGCGCTGCCCCCATCAACATCGAATGGGGTTACGACAATCGCACCGTCGGTATCCGCGTGCCTCATTCCGGGCCGGAAGCGCGTCGAGTCGAAAATCGGGTCGTGGGCGCCGATGCCAATCCTTATCTGGCCATGGCGGTCACGCTTGCCTGTGGTTATCTCGGCATTGTCGAGAAATTACAGCCAAGCGACGTGACAACTGGCAGTGCTTATGACTCGAACTATCAATTGCCCCGAGAGCTTTCGGAGGCTCTGCGCCAATTGGATGCATCCAAGCCCTTGCGTGAAGTGCTGGGAGATAACTTTATTGATGTTTATGTGGCGGTTAAAGAAACCGAGCATGAAGAATTCATGCGCGTCATCAGCCCGTGGGAACGCGAGCATCTGTTGATGCACGTTTGATTTGAACAAAATGAAACAGAATCAAAACGAGGAGAACACCATGTTGGCTACGACCCGTGCAAAGACCGATGAAATCCAAGCACTGGATTCGGCACATTACATGCATCCCTTTACCGACCATAAATCACTGGCGAGTAAAGGGGCGAGGGTAATCACCCGTGGCGAAGGTGTTTATATCTGGGATTCAGAAGGCAACGAAATTTTCGATGGCATGTCCGGATTGTGGTGTGTCAACGTGGGTTACGGCCGCAAGGAACTGGTTGATGCCGCAGCGCAGCAGATGCAGGTGCTGCCGTACTACAACAGCTTTTTCCAGACGACCAACGAGCCAGCGGCCAAATTGGCAAGGCGAATTGTCAGCCTGGCCGGGGAGCGATTCTCCCATGTATTTTTCAGCTCTTCCGGATCGGAATCGAATGACACAAATGTGCGCATGGTGCGCCATTATTGGGCAACGCTTGGCCATCCGGAGCGCAATGTCATCATCAGCCGGAACAACGCCTATCACGGCTCGACGGTGTGTGGCGCCTCGCTCGGCGGCATGGCGGGCATGCATGCTCAGGGTGGTTTGCCGGTGCCGGGCATCGTGCACATCGAACAGCCTTATCATTTCGGGCTTGCGCCGAATCAGGACAAGGATGCCTTCGGTATCGAAGCGGCCGGTTGGCTGGAGCAGAAGATTCTGGAAGTCGGTCCGGAAAAGGTCGCCGCTTTCATCGGCGAGCCGGTGCAGGGAGCAGGTGGCGTGATCATCCCACCAAAAACCTACTGGCCCGAGATTCAGCGAATCTGTGATAAGTACGGAATTCTGCTGATCTGTGATGAAGTTATCTGCGGCTTCGGGCGGTTGGGTGCGTGGTTCAGCTCGGAAATGATGGGTGCGAAACCGGATCTGATTACCTTCGCCAAAGGCGTGACATCAGGGTATATCCCGCTCGGTGGCGTCGTGGTCGGCAAGCGCGTGGCCGAGGTGCTGATCGAGCAAGGTGGTGAGTTCAACCACGGCTATACCTATTCGGGGCACCCTGTCGCCTGTGCCGTGGCACTGGCCAATCTGGATATTATTGAACGAGAAGGGCTGGTGGAGCGGGTTCACGATGTCACAGGTCCTTATCTCGCCGAGCGGTTTGCCGAATTATCCGACCACCCTTTGGTCGCGGCGCCTGAGACGTTCGGCATGGTTGGCGGATTCGAATTGATGAAAGACAAGGCAAAAAACCAGTCCTTTGATGCATCGCTGGAAGTTGGCATGATCTGTCGCGATCACTGCTTTGCCAATGGGCTGATCATGCGTGCGGTGGGTGATCGAATGATCATTGCCCCGCCCTTGGTTTGCACCAAGTCTGACATTAATGAAATGACGAAACGGGTTCGCATCTGTCTGGATGCGACTCTCAAAGACATACAGTCGCGAGGCTGGATGGATGCAGCGCACTCGGCTGAAGTGACTGCATAAAAGAGCGGCAACGCTTGTAAAGGGTTTGCAGAGGGTGTGCTGGTAACGGTCGCCGTATGTGGCCCTTTGTTGGATGTACTCGAGTTTGGTTTACTTGTGTTGGATGTAATTTTTCGAACTTGCCAATGACCCTGAAGGAGAACTTCATATGAAATCAGTGTTCAAAAAACAATTACTCGGCGGCATGATCGCCGTGGCGTTTACCGCCGGACTGGTTCCGGTTGCAGGAGCGGCAGAGGAGAAGGTCCTCAATATCTACAACTGGTCGGATTACATTGCTCCAGACACCATCTCGAATTTCGAGAAGGAAACGGGCATCAAGGTTAACTACGATAACTACGACAGCAATGAAACGCTTCACGCCAAACTGGTTGCCGGTCATACCGGTTACGACATCGTGGTGCCATCTGCCAACTGGGCCGAGCTGCAAATCAAGGGTGGCCTGTTCCAGAAAATCGACAAGAGCAAGATCCCGAATCTGGTCCACCTCAACCCGGCCATCGAGAAACAACTTGCCGTCGTTGATCCGGGCAACCAGTACCTCGTCAACTGGCTGTGGGGCTACACCACGGTGGGTATCAATGTCGACAAGGTGAAGGCAGCACTCGGCGACACGCCGATGCCCAAAAGCGCCTGGGATCTGATCTTCGATCCGAAGTATGCGAGCAAACTCAAGTCCTGCGGTATTTCCGTGCTGGATTCGGCCTATGAAGTGCTGCCTGCAGCGCTGCATTCCATGAATATGGATCCGTTCTCCAACAAGAAGGCCGATTACGAAGCGGCATTTAAGAAAATCGAGAAGATTCGTCCCTACATCAAGGAATTCTCATCCTCCAGCTACATTGATGATCTGGCAAACGGCTCACTGTGTGTTTCCCTCGGTTGGTCCGGCGACATGAGCCAGTCCGCGCAGCGTGCGATCGACAGCAAGAACGGTCAGAAAATCGAGGTTCTGATTCCAGAAAATGGTGGCCTGGCGTTCTTCGACAGCATGGCGATTCCAAAAGACGCGCCGCACCCGGAAAATGCATACAAGTGGATGAATTACATCCTGCAACCGAAGGTGGATGCCTCTCTGACCAACGAAGTGCTGTACGCGAACCCCAACAAGGATTCCCTGCCCTTTGTTACCCCTGACGTGGCCAACAATAAGTCCGTGTTCCTCTCCGATGCGGATTTGGCAAAACTGGTCACACCCAAGGCCGTCAACAGCGACACCCGTCGTCTAATGACTCGTCTTTACACCAAGTTCAAGACAGGTTCTTAATGTTCCTACACTCCGTCCGTTAAGCACGGGCGGAGTGCTTTTCTACCCAAGTGGATAGTTTGGTGGCTCGATTGGCAGTCAGTTCGAATTGCCGGTTGGTTAGAAAAGTTGAATCTCATGAGGAGATAGGTATGGCATCGGTAACGGCCAATACAGACCGAGAAGTGTTATTGAAGATTGATGGTGTCAGCAAGATCTTCGACGGTGTCGTCAAGGCAGTGGACAATGTTTCCCTGTCTGTGAAAAAGGGCGAAATCTTTGCGCTGGTGGGCAGCTCAGGCTGCGGCAAATCGACCTTGTTGCGGATGCTGGCCGGCTTTGAAGCCCCGACGAGCGGACGGATCTATCTCTCCGGACAGGATATTACCGATCTGATGCCCTATGAGCGGCCGGTCAATATGATGTTTCAGTCCTATGCGCTTTTCCCGCATCTGAACGTATGGGACAACGTGGCATTCGGCCTGCGGCGTGATGGACTGAAAGGCGCCGAACTCGCCAAGCGGGTGGACGCCATGCTCAATCTGGTGCAGTTATCCAAATACGGCAAGCGCAAACCGCATCAACTCTCTGGCGGTCAGCAACAGCGGGTGGCGTTGGCACGTAGTCTGGCCAAGCGGCCCACGCTCTTGCTGCTTGACGAACCCCTGGGCGCGCTCGACAAGAAACTGCGCGAAACCACCCAGCTCGAATTGGTCAACATCATCGAGCAGGTCGGCGTGACCTGTGTTCTGGTTACCCATGACCAGGAAGAAGCCATGACCATGGCCTCGCACATCGCGGTCATGGACGAGGGTTATTTCCTGCAGGTGGGTACGCCTGATGAAATCTACGAGACGCCCAACAGCCGGTTTGTCGCCGGTTTCGTGGGCAACGTGAATATTTTCGAAGGCAAGGTCGACGAAGACGAGCCCGATCACATCACCGTTATCTGCCCCGAATGCACGCATTATGTGGGGCATGGCATTACCGGCACATCCGGCATGCGTGTGGCGGTCGCGCTGCGGCCGGAAAAAATCCAGCTTTCGTCGGTGCAACCGAACAAGAACCACAACTGGTGCGCGGGCGAGGTGGTCGAAATCGCCTATCTCGGGCCGCATACGACCTATCACCTCAAACTCAAGACGGGCATGGTGCTCAAGGTTCAGCAGCCTAATCTGACCCGGAAAATGGCGGACGATCTGACCTGGGGCGATCATGTGTTCGCGCATTGGACCCGTGATGCCATGGTAGTGCTGACAGAATAAGGAGGGCCCGATCATGAGAAAGCAATCCATCATGCCTCGTCTGCGACGGCTGTTCACCGTACGTAATCTGGTGATCGGCATCCCGATGATCTGGCTGTTTGCCCTGGCCGCCGCCCCCTTGTTGCTGGTGCTGAATATCAGCCTGGCCCATATGGAAGTGACTTCGGTGTCCAGCCTGTGGCACTGGGCCGATGACGAGCTGACCCTGAAGTTCAATTTCGGCAACTACCTGTATCTGGGCGAGGATTCACTCTATTTTGACACCTATGTCTCTTCGCTGAAATTCGCGGCGCTGACGACACTGTACTGTCTGATCGTGGGCTATCCGTTCGCGTACTTCATCTCGCGGGCGCCAGCGCATCTGCGCACGATGCTGCTCATGCTGGTTATGCTGCCGTTCTGGACCTCGTTCCTACTGCGTATCTATGCGTGGAAAGCCCTGCTGGCCGATAACGGCATCGTGAACAGCGGGTTGATGGGGCTAGGTGTGATTGCCTCCCCGATCCACATGATGCAGACCCCGTTTTCGCTCACCATCGGCATGGTATACGCCTATCTGCCGTTCATGGTGCTGCCGCTGTACGCGACGCTCGTAAAACTGGATGGCCGCATGCTCGAAGCGGCGGCCGATCTCGGTGCCAGTCCGTTCAAGACCTTCTGGCTGGTCACGGTGCCACTGACCAAACGCGGCATCATTGCGGGCTCGCTACTCGTGTTCATCCCGGCGTTCGGAGAGTACGTGATCCCCGAACTGCTCGGCGGCCCAAGAACACTCATGATTGCCCGCGTCCTGTGGGATGAGTTCTTCAGCAACAACGACTGGCCCATGGCCTCTGCCGTCACCATCGTGATGATTCTGCTCATCCTTGTGCCCATGGCCCTGTTCAATCGCTACAACGATCAAACAAGGGTAGGAGATAAGACATGAAGCACCCTTTTGGACGTTCAGTGTTCGGTCGCACCTGGCTGATCGCGGTATTCATCTTCCTGTATATCCCAATCGTCACGCTGGTGGTGTACTCGTTCAACGATTCACGTTTGAGCACGGTCTGGACCGGATTCACCTTCAAGTGGTACGTGGATGCATCACACGACCGCGAGTTGATCGATGGTTTGATCATCTCGCTCAAGCTGGCGTTCATGAGCGCGAGCCTGTCGGTGATCTTCGGCACGTTCACGGCCTTCGTGCTGGTGCGGTATGGTCGGTTCAAGGGGCGCGGACTTCTGGCCTCCATGGCCAACGCACCGCTGGTCATGCCGGATGTCATCGTGGGTATTTCCCTTTTGCTGATGCTGGTTGCCCTGCAAAAGTGGTTGGGCTTTCCCGAGCGCGGCATCGGCACGATTCTGTTGGGGCATGCCCTGATCGGCACCTCGTTTGCCACGGTGGTGATCATTTCAAGGCTGCGCGAAATCGATCATCGGCTCGAAGAAGCCGCAATGGATCTGGGCTGCAAGCCCTTTCAGGTGTTCTGGCTGGTTACCCTGCCCCTGATCGCATCCGCACTGGTTTCGGCCTTCCTACTTACCTTTACCCTGTCATTCGATGATGTCGTGATCGCAGCCTTCCTGTCGGGGCCGGGGTCGACCACCCTACCGCTCGTCATCTTCTCGCGGGCGCGCTTGGGGCTCGATCCCTCCATCAATGCCGTCGCCACTGTCATCATCGTGGTCGTCAGCATCGGGGTTATTGCGTCCAGCCTGTACCAACTTCGGGCGGAACGTCGACGACAACGCGAAGTTGCCGATGCGTATGCGCAAGGAAAGAGTTAAGAGAAAGGGTCAAGGGAAAAGGTTAATCGGGCCGAGATTGAAACTTCGATTGTTCAAGCCTGATGTACAGGTCTGGGCTTTGGGTCTGAACGTTGAACTGGATTGGCTGATCGGCTTCGCGCCGAGCGAATCAAATCCTCCCTAACCCCCCATTTTTCAAAGGGGGGGAGTCAGCCCTTTTGAACGAAAGCGCATCCCCCTTTGTAAAAGGGGGAACGAGGGGGATTTAAGGCAGCACTGATCTGAGGCGTGCTCAAATCAAACCCCACAGTCGAGCCGGGCGGCTTGGCTATACACCAAATCTGGAGATTTTATGTCTATCCAACTCAAATATCCGGCACTCCTCAAACAAGGCGTTGCCTGGTTGGCGGGTACATGGGTCGGCGCTGATTCCGGTGCCACCTTGACGGTGACGAACCCGGCCACGGCGCAACCGATTGCCACAGTGCCCCTGATGGGGCGGGTCGAAACAGCGTGCGCGATTGCCGCCGCAGCCTTAGCACAAAAAGAATGGCGTGGCTTGACGGCCAAGGATCGGTCTTCGCGATTGAAAACTTGGTTCGCGCTGATCATGCAACATCAGGAAGATCTGGCGCGGATTCTGACCGCTGAACAGGGCAAGCCGTTGGCCGAAGCGCGCGGTGAAATCGCCTACGGTGCCAGCTTTATCGAATGGTTTGCCGAAGAAGCCAAGCGGGTGTACGGCGAAGTGATCCCGGCACCGCAGGGTGATCGTCGATTGCTGGTGTTGAAGCAGCCGATTGGCGTCACCGCCGCCATCACGCCCTGGAACTTCCCGACCGCGATGATCACCCGCAAGGTCGGCCCGGCGCTGGCGGCCGGTTGCGCCATGATCGTCAAGCCCGCCGAGCAGACCCCGTTGTCCGCCCTAGCGCTGGCCGTGCTGGCCGAAGAAGCAGGCATTCCAGGTGGCGTGTTCCAGGTCATTACCGGCGATCCGCGGGAAATCGGCGGCGCCATTTGCGAAAGCCCAGTGGTGACCAAATTATCCTTTACCGGCTCGACCGAAGTGGGCCGCATCCTGATGCGTCAGAGCGCGGACACCATCAAGAAGCTGTCGCTGGAACTGGGCGGCAATGCACCGTTCATCGTGTTCGACGATGCGGATCTGGATGCGGCCGTTGACGGCGCCATTGCCAGCAAATACCGGAACGCGGGTCAGACCTGTGTCTGTGCCAACCGGTTGTTCGTTCAGGACGGCGTATTCGATGTCTTCGCGCAGAAACTGGCCGATCGCGTGGCGCAACTGGAGGTCGGCGATGGTTTTACGGACGGCATCACACAAGGTCCGTTGATTGATGAAGCGGCGCTGGCCAAGGTGGAAAGTCACGTTGGCGATGCGATTGCCAAGGGTGCCCGTCTGGTCTCGGGCGGCAAGCGCCATGCGTTGGGCGGCACATTCTATGAGCCGACCGTGCTGGCGGATGTGAGCCCGGATGCGCTGATGTTCCGCGAAGAAACCTTCGGCCCGGTCGCGCCGCTGTTCCGCTTCAAGACCGACGAGGAAGTGGTTGAGCTCGCCAACCGCACCGAATTCGGCCTGGCTTCGTACTTCTACAGCCGGGATATCGGGCGCATCTGGCGCGTGGCGGAAGCGCTCGAATACGGCATGGTCGGCGTCAACACCGGCATCATCTCGAATGAAGTGGCACCCTTCGGCGGGGTCAAGCAGTCGGGTCTGGGGCGTGAAGGTTCCCACCACGGCATCGACGAGTATCTGGAAATCAAATACGTCGCCATGGCGGGTCTGTAAGCACGCTTGGTGAGAAACAGGGCCGCGCCACAGTTCGGCCAGCACAGCAAAAAAGCACAGCAAAAAACACGGTAAACAGGGGTGATGAAATGAACACGATTGATTGGCATGCCCGGGCGGCGGCGCTCACGATGGACGGTCGCGCCTGGATCAACGGTCAGCGCGTCGATGCGGTTGATGGCAGCACCTTCGAGTGTCTGTCGCCGGTCGATGGCCGCAAACTGGCAGACGTGGCGCGCTGCAAGGCGGCGGATGTCGACCGGGCGGTTGCGGCAGCGCGTGAGGCCTTCGAAGACCGGCGCTGGGCTGGTCTGTCGCCGCGAGCGCGCAAGACGATCCTGATCCGTTTTGCCGATCTGGTATTGGCGAACCGTGAAGAACTGGCATTGCTGGAAACGCTGGATATGGGCAAACCCATATCGGCCAGCATGAGCACCGATGTACCCGCTACGGCAAATACCCTGCGGTGGTACGGCGAAGCGATCGACAAGGTGTATGATGAGATCGCGCCGACCAACGACCGCACCCTGGCCCTGATTACCCGCGAACCCATAGGCGTGGTCGCGGCCATCGTGCCGTGGAATTATCCCATGCTGATGGCTTCCTGGAAGATTGCACCGGCGCTGGCCGCAGGCAACAGCGTGATCCTCAAGCCCTCGGAAAAGTCGCCCTTGACCGCGCTGCGCCTGGGTGAACTGGCACTGGAAGCGGGCATCCCGGCTGGCGTGCTCAACGTGCTGCCGGGCTTTGGCCCCGAGGCCGGTTCACCGTTGGCCCTGCATAGGGATATCGACTGCATCGCCTTCACCGGCTCGACCGCGGTGGGCAGGAAAATCCAGATCATGGCGGGTGAAAGCAACCTCAAGCGGGCCTGGTGCGAACTGGGCGGCAAGTCACCCAATATCGTGTTTGCCGATTGCCCCGATCTGGATCGTGCCGTGGCCGCCGCGGCCGGTTCGATCTTCTACAATCAGGGCGAGAGCTGCAACGCGCCGTCGCGCCTGCTGGTCGAGCGTTCCATCCGCGATGAATTCGTCGAGAAACTCAAGCAATACTCGCCCAAGCACATGCCGGGCGACCCGCTCGATCCCAACACCACCATGGGCGCGCTGGTCGACCAGATGCAGATGGACAACGTGCTCAAATACATCGAAGCGGGCAAAAGCCAAGGCGCGACCTTGTGCTGCGGCGGCGAGCAGGTTCGCACGGAAACCGGCGGTTTCTATGTGGCGCCGACCATTTTCGACGGCGTGACCAATGAAATGATCATCGCCAGCGAGGAAATCTTCGGCCCCGTGCTGTCGATCATCACTTTCGATTCGCAGGAAGAAGCGATTCGAATCGCCAACGACACCAGCTACGGCCTGGCCGCCGCCGTCTGGACGCGGGATATTTCGCGGGCGCATCTTATGGCCCGTGCCCTGCGCGCCGGGACCGTGCACGTCAACTGCTATGACGAAGACGACATCACCGTGCCGTTCGGCGGCTTCAAGCAATCCGGCAACGGTCGCGACAAGTCGCTGCACGCGCTCGAAAAATACACCGAACTCAAAACCACGTGGATCAGCCTCGCCTGATACGGCGAGCAAGGAACAGCGACATGACCGCCCATGCAATGACAAACAACGCCCAAACAATCGCGCCATCCGATCAATCCAGAAACGCAGATCTGCAGGCGCGCCGGCTGGCCGCCACACCGCGCGGTGTCGGCGTGATGGCCGGTTTCTACATCGACCGCGCGCAGAACGCCGAAGTGTGGGACGTGGAAGGCAATCGTTATATCGATTTCGCTGGCGGTATCGCCGTGCTCAATACCGGCCATCGTCATCCGGCGCTGGTTGCGGCCATCGAGGAGCAACTCAAGCGCTTCACGCACACCTGCTATCAGGTGTTGCCCTATGAAAGCTATGTGCGACTGGCCGAACGCATCAATGCGCTGGTGCCCGGCGATTTCGCCAAAAAGACGGCCTTCTTTTCCAGCGGCGCGGAAGCGGTGGAAAACGCAGTCAAGATCGCCCGTTCCAGCACCGGCCGACCGGGCATTATCGCGTTCTCGGGTGGCTTTCATGGCCGCACGATGATGGGCTGCGCCCTGACCGGCAAGGTGGTGCCCTACAAGGTCGGCTTCGGGCCATTTCCTGCCGAGGTCTACCACCTGCCGTTCCCGATGGCCGTGCATGGCGTCACTGTCGAGGACTCGATTCACGCGCTGCAAACCCTGTTCAAGGCCGCTATCGAACCGAACCGCGTGGCGGCCATTATTATCGAGCCGGTGCAGGGCGAAGGTGGTTTTTATATTGCGCCGCCTGAGCTGTTGCGTGGTTTGCGCAAGGTCTGCGATGAGCACGGCATCCTGCTGATTTTCGACGAAGTGCAAACCGGCTTCGGCCGTACCGGCAAGTTGTTCGCCACCGAGCACTATGACGTCCTGCCAGATATCGTGACCCTGGCCAAGAGCATGGCGGGCGGCATGACCCTGTCTGCCGTGTGCGGTCGGGCCGAAGTGATGGATGCGCCCGCACCGGGCGGTCTTGGTGGCACCTACGCGGGTAATCCGCTGGCGATTGCCGCAGCGCACGCCGTGATCGACGTTATGGCACAGGAAAAACTGGTCGAACGCTCCAATCTGCTGGGCGAAAAACTGATGGCGCGTCTGAAGGCAGCGCAGGCCATTGTGCCGACACTGAAGGAAGTCCGTGGACTGGGTTCGATGGTGGCCGCCGAGTTTTTCGACCCGGCTACCGGCGCGCCCTCGCCGGATGCCGCCAAACGCGTCCAGCAAGCGGCGCTGGGAGAAGGCTTGATCCTGCTCTCTTGCGGCGTTTACGCCAATGTGATCCGCTTTCTCTACCCGCTGACCACCGAAGATGCGGTATTCGATGAAGCATTGGATATGCTCGACCGGGCATTGGCCAAGGCACAATCATGAGTACCTCAAAACGGGACAAGGCCGAGATCGCCGCAGCCAAACAACACATGGCGGCTGCTGGCGTGCATACCGTCATCGCGCAGTTTGTGGACATCCACGGCGCGGTGAAGGCCACCTACATCCCGCTCGACCATCTCGACGACATCGTCTATCCGGGGGCAGGGTTTGGTTCGCCTTCCATTAATGGAACCGGGTTGCCGCGGCATGGCCCTCGGGCCGAGTTTTATGGTCAGGGTGATCTGACCACGTTGCAGGCAATGCCCTGGATGCCCGGCTATGCCCGCATCGCCTGCGACGGGGTGGTGCTCGACGAACCGTACAGTCGTTGTTCGCGCCATCTGCTCAAACGGCAAATGGCGCGTTTGGCCGAACGGGGATGGATGCTCAATGTCGGCATCGAACCCGAGTTCTGCCTGTTCCATCAGGATGCGGCGGGCCGACCGATTCCGGCCGATGCGGCGGATACGCTGGACAAGCCGTCCTACGATTTCAAGGCCATGGCGCGTGTCAGCGATGTTTTGCGCCGACTGGAACAAGGACTGGACGCCTGTGGTTTCGACGTGTTTCAGATCGATCACGAGGATGCCAGCGGGCAGTACGAACTCAACTACCATTACAGCGACGCGCTGACGGCGGCTGATCGTTTCGTTCTGTTCAAGATGGCGGCGCATCACATCGCCGAGGACGCGAGCTTAATCTTTACGATGATGCCCAAGCCCTTTGCCGACCGTCCCGGCAACGGGCTGCACATGCACTTGTCGTTGAGGGACAACGAGGGGCGGGCGGTCATGGCCGAAGCGTCGGATTCGCACGGTCTTTCCGACATCGGTCGGCAGTGCGTGGCAGGTTTGCTGGCGCACTGCCCGGCGTTGACCGCCTTCCACGCCCCCACCGTGAACTCGTACAAGCGGTTGGTGGTGGGGCGTTCGCTGTCCGGCACGAGCTGGGCACCGGCACACATTGCCTGGGGCGACAACAATCGCACCACTGTGGTGCGGACGACTGGCGGGCGGCTTG
>NZ_DAIESY010000154.1:0-7750 GCF_027346185.1 Halothiobacillus sp. | reverse complement strand
GGCGTGGCCGCTGGCGTGGTCGGCGGTATCAGCTTTTTCATGCCGGATATCGGCTGGCCGGTGCAGATCGGTCTGTTCGCCGTCCTATCGATCGTTGCCGTCTTGATCGGGCGTCGGGTATTCGTGCCGAACAAGCAGGCCACCGACCACCCCAAGCTTAATCGGCGAGGCGAGCAATATATCGGCCGTCATTTCACCCTTGAAGCCCCCATCGTCAATGGCGTGGGTTGGGTTCGAATCGGGGATTCGCGTTGGCGTGTACTCGGACCGGACATGCCATCGGGCTCGATCGTCGAGGTGAAGTCGGTCGATAGTTCCAATCTCGTGGTCGCACCGGTCACAAGATAACCTCAGGTTAAACATAATGAGTTCGAATCAATCCTGGATCGACCGCGATCTGGCGGTCCTCTGGCATCCCTGCACCCAGATGAAAGAGCATGAGACCCTGCCGCCGATCCCCGTGTCGCGTGGCGAGGGTTCCTGGCTTTACGACTTTGAAGGTCGACGCTATCTCGATGTGATCAGTTCGTGGTGGGTGAATCTGTTCGGGCACGCCAATCCTGTGATCAATGCGCGTCTCAAGGCACAGCTCGATCAGCTCGAACATGTGATTCTCGCCGGATTCAGCCATCAGCCGGTGGTCGAGTTATCCGAACGATTGGTTCAATTGACGCCGCCGGGTCTGGAGCGGGTGTTTTTCGCGGATAACGGTGCTTCCGGTGTGGAAGTCGCGCTGAAAATGAGCTTTCACTACTGGCGCAATCTTGGTCGCGGGGAAAAAACGCGGTTCATCGCCCTGGAAAACAGCTATCACGGCGAAACCATGGGCGCGCTCGGGGTCGGGAACATTCCCATTTTCACCGAAACCTATGCGCCCCTGATCCAGCCCGCCTTTATCGCGCCTTCACCTGATTGCCAGCAGGCCGCATCCGGTGAATCCTGCGCCGATGTTACCGAGCGCGCATTGGCGGGTATGCGTGCGTTGCTCGAACGCGTGGCGTCTTCAACCTGCGCGATCATCATCGAGCCACTGGTGCAATGCGCCGCCGGGATGCGGATGCACGAACCGGCCTATCTTGCGGGTTTGCGCGCCTTGTGCGATGAATTCGAGGTGCATCTGATTGCCGATGAAATCGCGGTTGGATTCGGCCGCACCGGCACCCTGTTTGCCTGCGAGCAGGGCGGCATCACGCCGGATATTCTGTGTCTGTCCAAGGGTATTACCGGCGGCTATCTGCCCCTTTCCGCCGTGCTCACCACCGAGGACATCTATCAGGCGTTTTATTGTGAGGCGCCCGTCAGCCGGGCCTTCCTGCATTCACACAGTTACACCGGCAATCCGCTGGCCTGCACGGCCGCGCTGGCGACGCTGGATATCTTCGAGCAGGATAATGTGATCGAACGCAATCGTCAGCGCGGGGCGATGATCGACCGGCTCACCGCGCCCTTGGCCGAGTTGCCCAACATCGCGCATCTGCGTCGTTGCGGCATGATCGTGGCCATGGATCTGGTCGACGACCGGCCCGGCAATCAGGGCAATCCGTTCCCGCGGGCGGAACGTCGCAACCAGAAGGCTTATCGGTACGCGCTGGACCACGAAGTGCTGCTCCGCCCGCTGGGGAATACCATCTACTGGATGCCGCCGTACGTCATGGATGACGATCAATGGCAGATGCTCGCCGATGTCACCTTAGATGCCGTGCGTTTTGCGGTGCAGGACTAGCGAGAGGGATTGACCGGTGCGCGTACCACGAATCTACCTCGACGCAGTGCTGGCGGAAGGTGCAACCCTGCCGCTGTCCGCCGAGCGGCTCAATTACCTGAAAAATGTTTTGCGCCTGCGCGATGGGCAGGCCGTGCGTGTTTTCGATGGCCAAAACCACGAAGCCGATGCGACGCTCAGTTTGGGCAAGCGCGAGGCCTCGCTTGCAATTGGTCGGGTGGTGATGCACAGCGTCGAATCGCCGTTGCAGATTCATCTTCTGCAGGCGATGGGCAAGGGCGAAAAAATGGACTGGGTGATTCAGAAGGCGGTCGAGTTGGGCGTGACCCGAATCACCCCGGTGGCGACCGAGCGTAGCATCGTCGACCTGAAGGGTGAACGCGCCGATAAGCGCCACGCCCGTTTCATCGATATCGCGATCGGCGCTTGCGAGCAATCCGGGCGCAATAAGCTGCCGCGCATCAATCCGATCCTATCGCTTGAAGATGCCTTAGCGCAGACCGACGCGGCGCTCAAATGGGTTTTGCACCCGAATAGAGGTCATGCAGCGAAACCGTTTGTCGCAAGTCCAGAAAATGTAGCGGTTTTGATAGGCCCCGAAGGCGGGCTTAGTGATCACGAAATCGAAGTAGCCATTGCGTCGGGTTTTATGCCGCTGACACTCGGGCCGCGCGTGTTGCGAACCGAAACGGCACCCATCGTGGCCCTAAGTGTGCTGCAAATGCAGTGGGGCGATTTTTCTTTTGAATGCGCTGACTAACTCCAACCTGCAGTTTTTCAGTGTTCATTAGAGTCCGATCCCTTATGCGTCGCATTGCGTTACAATATTCAACCTATTTTCATGAATCCGTAACGAAACAGAACCATGCTCGAAATTAATCCTATCCTGTTCAAGATCAAAGACCTGTCCTCACGCGCGGCCGCGCTTCGGGGGTATCTTTGACTTCGATGTCAAAAAAGAACGCTTAGAAGAAGTCGATCGAGAGCTCGAAGTGCCCGATGTGTGGAACGACCCGGCTCGGGCGCAGGCCTTAGGCAAGGAACGCGCTTCGCTTGAGCGCGTCGTCCACACGCTGGCCGATATGGCGCAAGGCTTGAACGATAACGCCGATTTGCTGGAAATGGCCGCAGAGGAAGATGACGAAGCCACCGTGGCTTCCATTGAAAAAGACGTGGCCGAATTCGAGAAACAGATCGCCGATCTGGAATTTCGGCGCATGTTCTCCGGCGAAATGGATGAGTCCAATGCCTACCTCGATATTCAGTCGGGTGCGGGCGGTACCGAGTCTCAGGATTGGGCCAGCATTCTGATGCGTATGTATCTGCGCTGGGGCGATCGCCGTGGCTTCAAGACCGAGGTGATGGAAGTGTCCGATGGTGAGGTGGCCGGTATCAAATCCGCCACGATCCGATTTGAGGGCGAGTACGCCTTCGGTTGGCTGCGAACCGAAATCGGGGTGCATCGCCTCGTTCGCAAATCGCCGTTCGATTCCGATAACCGCCGCCATACCTCGTTCGCTTCGGTATTCGTGTCGCCGGAAGTCGATGACAATATCGAAATCGAAGTGAACCCTGCCGATTTGCGCGTAGATGTTTTCCGCGCCTCCGGTGCCGGTGGGCAGCACGTCAACCGAACCGAATCGGCAGTGCGCTTCACGCATATCCCGACCGGGGTCGTGGTGGCGTGTCAGGCGGAACGTTCACAGATTCAGAACCGTGACCGCGCCATGAAAATGCTCAAAGCCAAGCTCTATGAGCTGGAAGTGCAAAAGCGCAATGCCGTCAGCCAGGCACTGGAAGACACCAAATCCGATGTGTCCTGGGGCAACCAGATTCGTTCCTACGTGCTCGACCAAAGCCGTATCAAGGACTTGCGCACCGGCTATGAAACCGGCAACACGCAAGCCGTGCTGGATGGCGATCTCGATCCGTTTATCGAAGCGAGTCTGAAAAGCGGCCTGTGATTCTTGCCGGTCTGCTCTTGTGGGTACGGCCTGAATCGAACCTGCCGCATTCCAGACACTATTGACCTGATTTATTTACCGGAATTTAACTGATGTCCGAACATGAAACCGCCAACGGCGCGGCTGAAGCCAATAACCGAGAAAATAGCCCAGAAACCCTGCTTGCCGAAGAAAACAAACTCATAGCCGAGCGACGAGAGAAGCTCGGTCGCATCCGTGCAAGCGGCAACGCCTTCCCCAATGATTTCCGGCGGGATGCCAGTGCTTCGGAATTGCAGGCCGAATACGCCGAAAAAGAGGCCGATTACTTCGAGCAGAATCCCCGTCGTGTGGTCGTTGCCGGGCGCGTGATGGCCAAGCGGGTGATGGGCAAGGCGAGCTTCCTGTCGATCCTCGATCACAGTGGCCGGATCCAGTTGTATGTGGCGCGCGATGCCTTGGGCGAAGCAGCCTATGATGACTTCAAGACCTGGGATATCGGCGATATCGTCGGCGGCGAAGGCCGCTTGTTCAAAACCCAGAAGGGTGAGCTTTCCGTGCGCGTGGACTCGATTCGCCTGCTGACCAAGAGCCTGCGCCCGCTGCCGGACAAATTCCACGGCATGTCGGATACCGAACAGCGCTACCGCCAGCGTTACGTTGATCTGATCATGAACGAGCCGGTGCGCGACACTTTCCGCAAGCGCACCCGGATCATCCAGTTCATTCGTAATTATTTGAATGCCAAGGACTTCCTTGAAGTCGAAACCCCGATGATGCACGTGATCCCCGGCGGTGCGTCGGCCAAGCCGTTCACGACCTTCCACAACGCGCTCGATATGGATTTATACCTGCGGATCGCGCCGGAGCTGTACCTCAAACGCTTGGTGGTCGGCGGTTTTGAACGGGTGTATGAGATCAACCGGAATTTCCGTAATGAAGGTCTCTCGACGCGCCACAACCCTGAATTCACCATGATCGAGTTCTATCAGGCCTATGCTGATTACATCGATCTGATGGACATGACCGAAGACCTGTTGCGTCGGCTGGCCGAATCAGTCTGCGGTTCAACCATGGTGATGTACCAAGGCACCGCGTTCGATCTGGCGCAGCCATTTGCCCGCCTGTCGGTGGTTGATGCCATCCTGGCACACAATCCGGATATCACACGCGAACAGCTTTCGGATATCGACAGCGCTCGTCGCGTGGCGGAAGGTTTGGGTATCCACATCAAGGATTCCTATGGACTCGGCAAAATCCAGATCGAAATCTTTGAAGAAACGGCCGAGCACAAGCTGATTCAGCCGACCTTCATTACCGAATACCCGGCCGAAGTGTCACCTTTGGCGCGTCGCAACGACGATAATCCGTTTGTGACCGATCGGTTCGAGTTCTTCATCGGTGGTCGTGAAATCGCCAATGGTTTCTCGGAGTTGAACGACGCCGAAGATCAGGCAGAACGCTTCATGGCGCAGGTGGCCGAGAAAGACGCCGGAGACGACGAAGCCATGCATTTCGATGCCGACTACATCCGCGCGCTGGAACACGGCATGCCGCCGACAGCGGGCGAAGGGATCGGCATCGACCGTCTCGTGATGTTCCTGACCGACTCGCCCTCAATCCGCGATGTGTTGCTATTCCCGCATATGCGGCCAGAATAACCAGAATAATTTAAGGGACAACGCTAAGACCGCATACCACAACTGTCTGGAGGTGCTTGATGTTTGGACTGTTTGGAAAAAAAATTGATACCGCCCTATCAGAGGCTTTGCGTGCCGCTTTGGGTGCGCTGATTGATCCTCACGCTGGGGAAACGCTGGCGGATGCCCATTTCATCGAGCGCGCCGAGGTGTTGGGTGATGTGGCGCACATCGACGTGGTGCTCGATTATCCGGCGGCGGGCTATGAGGCCGAACTGACCGAATTGCTTGAGCGCACCGCGCTTAAGATCGAAGGCATCAAATCCGCCAAGACCACCATTGCCTTTGTCAGCCCGATCGGCAGTAGCCAGAACGGCAAGCCGGTACCTGGCGTTCGAAACATCATTGCAGTGGCGTCCGGCAAGGGCGGCGTGGGCAAATCGACGACCAGTGTGAATCTGGCCTTGGCGCTGGCGGCGGAGGGCGCGGCGGTCGGTTTGCTCGATGCCGATATCTACGGGCCGAGCCAGCCGCTGATGCTCGGCAGCAAACAAACCCCCATCGTGAATGCCGATCGTTCGATGGCGCCGGTGATGGCGCACGGCCTGCAAACCATGTCCATCGGTTATCTGATCGATGATGCCCAGGCCATGGTCTGGCGCGGGCCGATGGTCACTTCGGCGCTGATGCAGTTACTAAACGATACGCGCTGGCATGATCTGGATTATCTGATTGTCGATATGCCGCCCGGCACGGGCGACATTCAGCTCACACTGGCGCAAAAGGTGCCGGTGGCGGGCAGCGTGATTGTCACCACGCCGCAGGACATCGCCCTGCTAGATGCCCGCAAAGCCATCACCATGTTCGAGAAGGTCAATGTGCCCGTGCTGGGCGTCATCGAGAATATGTCGGTGCATATCTGTTCGAACTGCGGCCATATCGAGCCGATTTTCGGCACCGGCGGTGGCGAAAAACTGGCGGCGGAAAATCATGTGGCGCTGCTGGGACAGTTGCCGCTGGATCTTGCCATCCGTACCGACGTTGATGAGGGACAGCCGACCGTGGTTCGATCTCCAGACTCCCCCAATGCGCTGATTTATCGACAAACGGCGCGCAAACTGGCGGCTGCCTTGGGGCGCCATCTGCGCCAAGATCAGTTCGATGGCCCGAACATCACGATAGACGAGGACGGTGGCGATGCTGACGGTTGAGATACCTGGCGATTTTAATGGCGGGGTTCGCCTGTCACTTGCGCATCTCGTGCTCGATTACAACGGCACCATTGCCGAGGACGGTGCGCTGATTTTGGGTGTGCCGGAACGACTGGCGCAGCTTGCAGAACTTCTGACCATCCACGTGATCACGGCCGATACCCACGGCAGTGCCGCGGAAAAACTGGCCGGTCTACCGGTTTCATTACACATTCTGCCACCCGGCGCGCAAAGCGAGGCCAAGGCTGCGTTTGTACGTGAGTTGGGTGCAGACCAGTGCGTTGCCATCGGCAATGGCCGTAACGATGCCACGATGCTGCAAGAGACTGCATTGGGCTTGGTTGTGATTCAGGCCGAGGGTGCGGCTCAGATTACGGTGGCAGCCGCTGATATCGTCAGTAAATCCATTGAAGATGCCCTGGATTTACTCTTGCATCCGAAGCGCTTGATCGCCACGCTGCGCAATTGAGCCTCTCCTCAAATAACCGCACCACGCAAAGGTATCCACATGAGTCAAGTTACATTACACGGAAACCCTGTTCAGGTCGCCGGTATGTTGCCCACCATCGGCACAAAGGCACCGGCATTCACGCTTACCGATGGCCAGCTTCAGGAAAAAACCCTGGCTGATTTTCCGGGCAAGAAGAAAATTCTGAATATCTTCCCGAGTCTGGATACACCGACTTGCGCGCAGTCGGTGCGCCGCTTCAATGAAAAAGCGGGCGGTAGCCCGGATACCGTGGTGCTTTGCATTTCTGCCGATCTGCCTTTCGCGCAGAGCCGTTTCTGCGGTGCCGAAGGTCTGGATAACGTGATCACCCTGTCCACATTCCGGCATCCCGAGTTTCTGCGTGATTACGGGGTGCTGCTGGCCGATGGCGCGTTGGCCCATCTGGCGGCGCGGGCCGTGATCGTGCTCGATGAACACGATCAGGTGCGCTACGTGCAATTGGTACCGGAAATCGCCGACGAGCCGGATTACGCCGCAGCCTTGGCGGCACTGGGCTGATCGCGGTTTGATGTCGATGGCAGTACATGCGACCGATAAAAACAAGCTCAAACCAGAGGGCCGTTTGCGCCTCGGCGTCGATTTGGGTGGCACCAAGGTCGAGGTGGCGGTGCTCGATGAGGCGGACGAGTTCCTGTTTCGTGAACGCCTGCCCACGCCGCAGGGTGACTATTCGGGCACCATTGAAACCATCGCCAAGTTGATCAAGCAGGCTGAGGACAGGC
>NZ_DAIESY010000149.1:0-14983 GCF_027346185.1 Halothiobacillus sp. | reverse complement strand
CACTGATGCCCACGGTACCGTTCAGGTCATGGCCATCCAGACTGAATACCAAATGATCCAGCATGGCCTGATTTGGTGTGACGCGCACATCGGCCTTCACCGCACATTGCGTCAGAGCCTTGTCCGACTGCATGGCCGGTACGCGATACTTGAGCGCTTCGGCAAGTTGGCGGGGATTGAACGGCATAATGGCTAACGGGCCTGTCACCGACAGGTTCTTGCCGAGGCCCGTGACATCCAACGAGGTTTTGACGACCAGTGGCGCCGATTCGATCTGCCAGTTCGGCAGGCTGATATTCCCCTTGTTCATATCCGCCGCCACGCCGCCATGGGCTGAAAAATCCAGTTCCCCCGTGTGCGAGGGAAAACCTTGGATTTTCCCGGCAAGCGATAACTTGTCACTCAAATACTGCCCCTTTTGCCAATCTGCCGAAAGCGCACCTTGGGCGGTCAACGCGGCATGCGTCAGACCAAATCCTTTTTCCAGACCTACGGTGGCATCCATTGCTGAAAGATTGACAGCATGCTTGGGCAAATCGACCGATACCTCGGGCACGGACAGATCAAGCTCGCTTTTCGCTGGTAGCGCGGCTGGATTATGTTGTGCATCGGGCACGACGCTGGCGTGAAATTTCAGGGATTTGGCAGAGAACTGTTCGCCGCTAGCCTTCATATCGAATGTGCTGCTCAGACGAACATCGCCCGTGAGCTTGCCCAACCTCGGATCTTGCGTGGCGTAACTGAAGTTCAGGGACATATCGACCGCCTGCCCAAGACGAATGGCGCCACTATCGAGATTGAGGTGTTGCAAGGCCAACGATTGCCCGGTAACAGCATCCTGCCAATCAAGGTTCGCGTCATTGATTTCCACGCCGCCGATGGCCAGAGCCGTTACTTTGTTCGAGGAGGAGGCCCCAGCCGCGCCGGATGGAGCGCCCGTCGATGGACGGGCCAGCAGATCCGCCCAATTGGTCACCCCGTTGCTGTTCCGAGCCAAATGGATGGTTGCTCCATCGAGGATGAGTTTCCCGACTTCAAATTGTCCCTTGAGCAGAGGGAGAAGCGCCGCTTTCACTTCGACCGTTTTAGCCGTCACCATATTCTTTTGCGCAAATCCCGGTGCATCACCCAGGGCGACATCCTGCACCGACACACCAAGCCACGGGAACAAGGTGAGATGAATCGGCCCACCTAGCTCAATCGTCCGCCCGGTCTTCTCTTGAACAATGCTGGCAATTTTATCTTTGTAGTCGTTGGGATCGAACGTGGCAACAAAGGCAACGGCAGCAATGAAGAGCACCAGAACAAGAGCAACAAACCACATCACAATTCGTTTGATCCACTTCATCACAGCACCATCTCCTTAGCGCCACGCCTCGTGGAACAGGCAGGGAATATTCTGACGAGGCATCGCGCAAAAAATGCAGAAAATTTCCGGCAAATTCTTTGCCTGAACGCGACTTTAGCAGACAATAAGACCTGACGAGGCATCCGGCAGAGAACAGTCGGAGTTTTTTCCGCCTCTTTTCCAGTCCATTCATCAAGATCGGGTACTAAAACGCTTCATGGGCATTACCATCAAACTTTTCGCCAGCCTGCGTGAGCAGTTCGCGCAGAATGAGCTGAAAACAACCGATACGCCAGCCACCGTACACGACGCCTGGCTGCGCATAACCGGAAAAGAGCGCCCGGCCAATATTCTGGCCGCGGTCAATCACGAATACGTCAACTTTGATCACCTCCTGCATGAAGGCGATGAAGTGGCGTTTTTCCCGCCGGTAACCGGTGGTTAGAGAGCAGAACATGACTCCAGAAATCCAACAGATGCTGGCACGCCGCCAACGATTCATCAAACGGTGGCCATCCATCGCCTTGATTGTTGCCTCCGTAACCTTGGGCTTTTATTTCTGGGCATTCATCAAGCAGCCCATTCTCGTAAACCCCGTTCATGTGGTTCATCTGATCCAGAACAACGCACTTGATAACGCGACTCAATCATTGCTCGCCATCGTTGCGCCGATGCTGTTTTTGACCATTGGAGCACTCCTTCTTTTGCTGCTCTTATTTGTGACTGTCGGTCTGATCAATGAAGGTCGTTTGATCCGTCTTCTAGAGCAAAAACTGGTGCCTTAAAGACTTTGCGTAAATCTTTATTTTTTGTGATCATTCTGTAAGAGAAAAAATGTAAAAAGGATCAGGAATTCAGATAGGCTCGATTCGACGATTTACTTCGATCTATTCCATGGAGAAAACAACATGTCTCTCACCAAGAAACCACTCAAAACCCGTCCGATATGTAAAGTCACCTTCACCCTGCCGTCGGCTTATGGAGCAGAGGCCAAGGCTGTTACCTTGGTTGGCGATTTCAACGAATGGTCACAAGAAAGCCATCCTCTGAAAAAGGCGAAAAGTGACGGGAGCTTCAGCATCACGGTTGATCTTCCCATCAACGAGAAATTCCAGTTTCGTTACCTGATCGATGGCACGACCTGGATCAACGATGATCAGGCAGACGAGTACACCCCTTCACCATTCGGTAACGAGAGCAACAGCGTCGTCCGCACCTGAAAAGCCCCGGGAGGATTAGCATGGACGCAGTTGAAACACTTAACCAAAAATTCGCAGATTGCGCTGGTCTTGAGTTCGTCAAGATCGGTGATCTTACCTTAGCGAAAATCGATACCCCGCTCACTCAGGCGACTGTAGCCGTACAGGGCGCGCAAATCATCGAATGGAAACCTACCCACGAAGACCAGCTTGTTGTCTGGCGGGCAAAAGAACCGACATATGAAGCAGGTAAATCAGTGCGGGGCGGCGTCCCCATCTGTTGGCCGTGGTTCGGCAATCATGCCAGTCTGACCATGGCACACGGGTTTGTGCGATTCAAGGATTGGATTCTGATGAATGCCCAATGCGACCCCGAGGGCCAGATTCACATGCACTGGCGGATCACAGATGATGCCGAGTCCCTGGCATTGTGGCCACACCGTTTCGAGTTGGATCTGATCATGCATATCGGTACCGAGCTGCGCATCCAACTGGTGACCCACAACACAGGCGACGACTCATTCAACATCACTCAGGGGCTACACACCTACCTGAATCTCGGCGATACGCGCAGCACGGTCATTCGCGGACTGGAAGGCGGGTACTACCTGGACAAGCTCAAAGGGTTCGCGCGCACACCGCAGGACGACCTTATCACCATCACCGGCCCAATGGATCGCATCTATTTCGGTACCACGCACACCGTTGAGGTGGAAGATTCCGAATTCAATAGAGTGATTGTCGTGGCCAAAGAAGGAAGTCATTCGACCGTCGTCTGGAACCCGGACGAAAATGTGCCATCTGGCATGCAGCCCGAAGAGTCGAGAAACATGGTCTGCGTTGAAGCAGTGAATGCCGCCGACGATACCGTATCAATCGCTCCGGGCGAACGCAAGATATTGGGCACCACAATATCTGTCCGATCAGTGGGTTGAGTCTTGACAATCCCTGCGCACCAGCGGGATCAGAGCAGATAGCGTTGCAGACGCATGACTGTGCGATCGAGCTGCTGTGACTCCAGCCGGGCCTAGATCGACGAACTCTGCTCCTATGATCCACTCCCTTTGGGAGACAATGCGCTGATTGCGAATCACAAGATTCACGGATAAGTTGGCAAACCCATCTATTGCCAATTTCACTGAAGGCAATCTTACACCCACATCCAAGGCTACTGCCTGATCGGGGCACAGTGCAACCGCACAACCACTGGCAGAAAGATCATCTATCCGCCCTACAAAGAGCGTACTCATTGTCGGCTGGAAAAACTCCACAACGCCGATAACATCGGGCGAAAGCCGTACCCGAAATACATTTCGGCGTTGCAAACGATCAATTTGATCAGGGTATGGGATTTCAAAGTACCGTTCGTTGCCTTCAATCCTCTCTTTGAGGTTATCAACATAAAACCATGAAACAAGCTGATCGATCATCGCCTGCACACGGATGCGGCCTGAAGCCTTAATGTGCCGCAGAGGGATTTCTTTAGGTTGATCGATCAAAAAACGACGGTTTTCCGGATCATTGGAAACCATCTGAACCGCGATCTGAAAATCTTCATCCCCTTTAGGAATCAACCAAAAATGCCCATGATCATCAAAATGTCGCGCGAGTATCTTGTCGATGAGGCGCGGACTTCGTGCCATAGTGATCGTATCTTGCTGGCTTATAAAGGCGTATACGGATAAGGTGCTCAAAGTTAAAAGAGCTGGCATAACGAGCCTTGCCCGCTAGGGGCAAGAAATCATCATCGCTTCGGCGATCCACCTCCAGAATCATCCCGGCTTCCCCCTCCACTCAGGCAACCGCTTGACCTCCAGTTCAAAGTTCAATTGCGCGAATACAGGCAAACCGTTTCTGAACGGAGGCAGGTCCTCACCCTGAATGAGTGGCTGCAGGTAGCGTCGTGCCGCATCTGTAATGCCGTAGCCATCGGCCCGAATATAAGCCGGTGGCACCGGCAACTCGACATCGGCCACATCATCGAGTGGCACCGCGCCCAGCGACCAGAGATAAGGCTCGTCTGACAACCGTTGAATGGACACCATCACATCCGACTGCCCCGCCATGACATAAGTGACGGCTGCCGCACCGCAGGCATAAGCCTGATCGACATCGATTCTGGAAGCGAGATGGCGTGCAGAACGTTGAAAATAATCTGAAACTGCCCAATGGGTTTTATACCCAAGCACTCGACACATTGTGGCAATTTTTGGAGCCATACCGCCCAATTGCTCATGGCCGAACGTCTCACTGGTTTGCTCCTGCGCGCAGAAGGTTCCGTCACTGCATAGCAATCCTTCTGCCGCGACAACGATACAAGAACCATACTGCTGAACACGTGACTGTAGGGCTTCAAGAAAGCCCGCGGGATCGAACGGTTGCTCTGGAAACAGAAGCAATAATGGTGAGTCGTCCGTGTCGAATGCCAGTCCAGACGCCGCAGCCAGCCAACCCGCATGGCGGCCCATGACCTCCAGCACAAAGACTTTGGTTGAAGTCCCAGACATGGCGGCAAGGTCACGCGCCACTTCCCGGATACTAGTGGCAATGTATTTTGCCGCCGAACCGAACCCGGGGCTTGTGTCGGTCATGGGCAGATCGTTATCGATGGTTTTGGGCACGCCGATGACGGTCAGATCAAGGTTCCGGGCACGGGCGAATCGGGCCACCTTGGCCGCAGTTAACATCGAGCCGCCCCCGCCGTTATAGATAAAGGTACCTATGTCATGCGCATGGATCACATCGAGTAACCGTTCGTACTGCTCCGGGTGCGTATCCGGCTCACCCAGATCGGCTCGACAAGATCCAAATGCGCCGCCAGGGGTATAGCGCAACGCTGCAATTTCCGACGGACTTACAAGCGACAGGTCATACAACTCTTCGCGCAGAATCCCCAGAATCCCGTCGCGTGCCGCAAATACCTTGCCGAAGTGCTCCGGGTGCCTCTGTGCCGTTTCAATCACGCCGCAGGCACTGGCATTGATGACCGCGGTAACTCCACCAGACTGCGCATACAAAACGTTGTGTGACATAGAACCTCGGAGTTTCGATTGTGGCATGGTAGACATAAGGCTATTATGCACAATGATTATCAAGACCATATTGCAACTTATCTTAAGGAGTTCAGGATGCAGATCGGCACCAGCCTCACCCATTGTTTAATCGAAAAACAGCAAGCTCACCCAGATGCGTCTGGTGAATTCACACTCCTGATGAATGATATCGTCAGCGCGTGCAAGGTCATTTCCAGCTATGTCAACAAAGGCAACCTGATCGGCATTCTGGGCTCGGCAGAAACGGAAAACATTCAAGGTGAAACCCAGAAAAAACTCGACATCATTTCCAATGATGTGTTCACCAACACCCTGATGCATGGCACACAGGTTGCCGCCCTGGCGTCAGAGGAAATGGACGAGGTGTACCATCTGCCGGCCAACGCCAAGCGGGGCAAGTACCTCTGTGTTTATGATCCTTTGGATGGGTCTTCGAACATCGATGTGAATGTCACTGTCGGCACGATCTTCTCGGTCTTGCGGGCACCCGAGGGCGTTGAAAACCCGAGCGAGCAGGATTTTCTGCAACCGGGCACCACGCAGGTGGCCGCTGGATACTGCATCTATGGCCCATCGACCATCATGGTGCTGACCACTGGTCAGGGTGTAAACGGATTCACGCTGGACATGGACATCGGCGAGTTCAAACTGACACACCCAAACATCATCATTCCGGAAGACACCAAGGAATTTGCCATCAACATGTCGAACCAGCGCTTCTGGGATGCGCCGGTCAAACGCTACATTGATGAATGCCTGATCGGTAAAGAAGGCCCGCGCGGCAAAGACTTCAACATGCGCTGGGTGGCATCCATGGTGGCCGAGGTGCATCGTATCCTGACCCGCGGTGGCGTATTCCTGTACCCCATCGACAGCAAGATTCGCGCACAGGGCGGCAAGCTGCGTTTGATGTACGAAGCAAACCCGATGGCCATGATCGTAGAACAGGCCGGTGGTATGGCGATCACAGGCCCTGAGCGCATCCTCGATATCAAGCCACATAAACTGCACCAGCGAGTTCCGGTCATCCTCGGCTCCAAGAACGAAGTGCAGGTGCTGTCGGATTACCATAAAGCCTGATTGCGGCTGGTCAGCAGTCAGAAAGACGTTCTGACCACCAAGTATTAGCATAAACAAAAAGCCCCGTTTGACGGGGCTTTTTCATGCATGGAATAAACCAGAAAAGATTATTTTTGCGAAAACTGTCCAGTTGATCAATCGTCTTCAACTCTTCAAGTTTCATGCTAGCTCTCATCCCTCCATCTTGAACCGAGCCTGATCCCGTTGCAGCTCACTCAAGACTCATTCCATGTTAGAAACAAGTTTCACTCTTCAAACTCATTTCATATTGGACAAGGCTCACTCTTGACGTGCTTCTCTATAGCGTCCATACTCGGCGAAATTCTTATTTCAATGCTGGCCACGTTTTATTTGTATCGTGGCTAGGATTACTGTTGTTCTTCCATGGCTTTATTCCTTTCAACTCACTGGAAAGGAACGTCGCTGAACGTTGTTAATCCCTACTTGCATGACCATTTTCGTGACTAAGCGATAATCAATCGATTGATTTTTATTAATGACTTTATTTAAACAGCTCCTCAATAATCCGAATGGGCGGGATTTTGTGGTTGGCGATATTCATGGCCACTTGGCACGGCTGGAAAAGGCACTGGATTATCACCTATTCAAGCCGGAGTCCGATCGCCTGATTGCCGTGGGCGATTTAATTAATCGTGGAAACGATTCCCTGAACACGCTGCGGCTGCTGTCTGAGCCGTGGTTCTTTTCAGTGGCCGGCAACCATGAACGCATGATCAGCCAGCATCGTCAGGCGCTCACGCGCAGACAACTCACTGCGGACGAGCGGCAGAAAATGGCTTCCATCGGCGCACAATGGTTACTGGATGCCTATGATTCTCTCAATGAGGACAAATGGGCCGATCTGATTACCGAAATCATGAATCTAATCGGCCAGATGCCACTGATGATTCAGGTTGGTAATGGCTCCGGAGCGGTGGGTGTCATTCATGCCGAACTACCCGACTGGGACTGGAACCGTAGTGTTACGCGACTGGAGCGGATCAAGAAAGTAAAATTCTGGGACCAACCCCGCGATGAGCCAAGCATCGATTCGATTCTACGGGGGTCTTCGCAGCTTCAATCGTTCATGAACGGCGAGCAGGATGATCGCCACATAAGCGGTATTGCCTGGGTGATTCAGGGTCATAGTGTCCTGACTGCGCCCAAGCGTGCCGGTAACCGGCTATGGATTGACACCGGCGCTTATGAAAATCAGCCGTCGCGTGGTTTGACGATTGCCGAACTCGGGTCGGTGCTCACGGTGACCACCCATTTCAGGGATTTACGGATTCGCACGGAGCGATTCAATCTGACGCCACAACCCCGTTTCCATTCTGTTTTGATGAGCCAATCGCATTGAAAATGAACCTGAACACCGAATTGAATGCCCTGTCCACCCAAGAACTCGAACAGTTGATCGAGGCCATTGCCGCCAAATTGACCGAGCGTAGCGCCAAACCAGTCAAACCACTGGATGAGCAAGAGATCGTGCAGGTGCTCTCATTTGAGCTCAAGCGACATCGCAAGCAAAAAGACGAAGTGTTCAATCCTTTTGTGTGATTGCGACTGAATCCGTACCGGTCAATTCCTGAGTAGTCAATTCTTGGGCAGTGAGCGGTCGGGTTTCCGTGGTTAACGGCGTCAGGCTCGGTAAATCTTCCTTATCACTACGCACGGCACCAAGTTCCCTGAATCGGCGCGCCGTGGGCAGCACCCGCCCCTCGAGCGAACCCACCGACTGGTTGAACGCGCCCACAGCCTGGTCCAGATATTTCCCCACTTTCTGCCAATGCTGGGCCAGTGTGCCCATGCGCTCGTACAGGTCGCGCCCCAGTTCAGCCATTTCCTGCGCGTTTTTCGCCAGCGCTTCCTGCCGCCAACCGTAGGACACGGCCTTCAGGAGCGCGATCAAGGTGGTCGGACTCGCGGGAATCACCCGTTTCTCCGCGCCGAACTCGATCAGCGTCGGGTCCTGCATCAGGGCGGCGGAGAAAAACACCTCGCCCGGCACAAACAGCACCACAAACTCCGGCGTGGGGCTGAACTGATCGAAGTATTCCTTTTTGCTCAACTGACTGATGTGGGTGCGCACCTGACGGGCGTGATCCTGCAAGGCTGCGGCACGCGCCTCATCCGAAGAGGCTTCCATCGCCTGCAAATAGGCATTCAGCGGAGCCTTCGCATCCACCACGACCTGACGTCCGCCGGGCAGGTGCACGATCATGTCGGGCCGCAAACGGCCAGCGGTATCGGATTGGCTGACCTGTTCCTCGAAATCACAGTGTTCCAGCATGCCGGCCAGCTCGACCACCCGCTTGAGCTGAACCTCGCCCCAGCGCCCGCGTGTCTGCGGTTGGCGGAGTGCGCGCACCAAATCGGCGGTTTCGCGGTGCAGTTTGGGTAGGTGGATTTGCAGTAAATCGGTGATTTGCTGGTTCATCGCGCCATAGGCATTGGTGCGCGCCTGCTCCAGCGAATTGAGCTTCACATCGAATTGCTCCAGTCGCTCGCGGATGGGTTGGGTCAACTGAACGATGGCTTCCTGGCGTTTGCTCAGATCTTGCGCGGCGCCTGCCTGAAAACGGGAGAGATTCTCCTCGGCCAGTTTCAGGAAGGATTCGTTATTGGCGCGCAGCGCATCGGCGGAAAGTGCCTGAAAGGCCTGCTGCAACTGGACTTGTGCCTGATCGATCAAGGCCAGCTTCTCTGCTGCGGCACGGCGCTCCTGAGCTAATCGCTCCTGCAACTCGGCCTGCTCGGCAGTCTGGGTTTGCACTTGTCGCAACAGCTCGCCGATCCGTTGCTCGGATAGCTGGCGTTCGCTCGCCCGCTCGGCCAGTACACCGGACAATTGTTCGCTCAGTGCGCTCAAAGTCGCCTGACTGCGCGCCAGTTCGGTCGAGGCCGCCGCCAGATCACGCTGTGCTTGCCGAGCTGCCAGTTCCTGCTCGGTGGCCTCGTGCCGGGACTCGGCCAAAGCCACGTTCAGGCGTTCGATTTCCTCCGCGGCCGATTGGCGATGCTGCCTGGCCCGCTGCGCCAATAACAGCCAAACAAAAAGCAATGCGACCACAAGCAATGCCGTCGAAGCCAGCCCCGCCCAGGCCCAAACTGGCGGCAAATTGGGCAATTGCGCGAAGAATGAGCTCATAAATTACCCCGGTCCTTTTGGCGATTAAAAGCGCTGCGCATCGGACTCATACGGCGGTCAGTGACGGAAATGACGTATGCCGGTAAAGACCATGGCAATACCGTGTTCGTTGGCCGCGTCGATCACTTCCTGATCGCGCATCGATCCGCCCGGCTGAATCACCGCACGGATGCCAACGGCCGCCGCCGCGTCAATCCCGTCACGGAACGGGAAGAAGGCATCGGAGGCCATCACGGAACCGGCGACCGGCAGGCCGGCATCTTCGGCCTTGATTGCCGCGATGCGGGCAGAATACACCCGGCTCATCTGACCGGCACCCACGCCGATCGTCTGCTCGCCACTGGCGTAAATGATGGCATTGGATTTCACGAACTTGGCGACCTGCCAGGCAAAGAGCAGATCACGCAACTCTTCAGGAGTCGGCTGACGCTCGGAGACAACCGTCAGATCCCGCGCCGTGATCCGCGCCGCGTCGTTATCCTGCACCAGCAGGCCACCATGCACGCGCTTGAAATCCAGCCGGGCCGGGCTGACCGATGGCCATTGGCCGACAGTCAACACCCGTACATTCGGTTTGGCGGCTAACTCGATTTGCGCTTCCGGTGAAATTTCCGGTGCGATGACCACTTCGACGAACTGCCGCTCGACGATGGTGCGCGCGGTGTGACCGTCCAACGGGCGGTTGAAGGCAATGATGCCGCCGAAGGCAGAGGTCGGGTCGGTCGCATAGGCACGGTCGTACGCCACGGTCAGGTCTTCCGCCACGGCCACGCCGCAGGGATTCGCGTGCTTGACGATCACGCAGGCCGGTTCGGCAAACTGCTTCACGCACTCAAGCGCCGCGTCGGAGTCGGCAATATTGTTGTACGACAATGCCTTGCCCTGAATCATGTGCGCGGCGGCGATGCTGCCAACCGGCGGCGTATGTTCCACGTAAAAAGCAGCTTCCTGATGCGGGTTTTCGCCGTAGCGTAAATCCTGCGCTTTTTTCAATTGCAGGTTGAAGGTCGGCGCAAAGGCATTGCCGCTGACCATCTTGCCGAAATAGTCGGCGATCATGCCGTCGTAATGCGCGGTGTGCTCGAAGGCACGCACGGCCAGCTCAAAACGGGTTTGCGCCTCGATCCCGCCCGCATCGATTTCGCCCAGAACGCGGTCGTAATCGGCCGGATCGACGATAATCGCAACATCTTGATGATTTTTCGCCGCCGCACGTACCATAGCCGGGCCACCGATGTCGATGTTTTCCACGGCATCATCAAATGGGCAGTTCGGCTTGGCGACGGTTTCGGCGAACGGGTAGAGATTCACGACCACGATGTCGATCGGCTCGATGCCGTGCTCGGCCATCACGGCATCGTCCTCACCGCGACGAGCCAGAATGCCGCCATGAATCTTCGGGTTCAGTGTCTTGACCCGTCCCGCCATCATCTCGGGGAAACCGGTCACATCGGCCACTTCGGTCACGGGAAGGCCCGCATCGCGCAGCAGGCGGGCCGTCCCGCCAGTGGAAATCAACGCCACGCCATGCCGATTCAGACTGTGAGCGAATGCCAGCAGGCCGGTTTTATCCGAAACACTCAACAAGGCGCGGCGCGGGGTGATGCGGATATTTTTCATGGGTGACATCCTGAATTTTGGCTGAATCATGCGAAAAAGAAAGTGAAGTGGGCGGCATTTTACACCAGCCAAGGCAGCACTCAGCCAAATTGCATTTGTGCGGGCCTTCCTTAGGGGAAATCGGCTGCAAATCCATCTGGACGGCTCATGTTTCACCGCTTTTTTGGGCAATAGAGCCCACTATTTCCCTGCAAAAGCGGCAAACTCTGCCCTCGCGCAGCTCGATTTTCGCTACGATTCCTAAAGTCCAACGGGCTCTTAGATTTTTCAACGCAATAATTGGACGACATGTTGCCAAAGGCACAGGATAATCCCGCTCTATGATCGACGTTGTTTTGTTTGAGCCAGAAATCCCACCGAATACCGGCAACATCATTCGTCTGTGTGCCAACACGGGCGTGCGGCTGCATCTGGTCGAACCACTGGGTTTTTCGATGGAGAGCAAGGCACTGCGGCGCGCCGGTCTCGATTATCACGAGTTTGCAGAAGTCACCGTCCATGCGAGCTGGGCCGCTTTACGCACGGCATTGAGTGGGCGTCGGCTGTTCGCACTCACCACCAAGGGGGGCACCCCGTTTCACCGCACCCGGTTTGAAGTGGGCGACGCGCTGGTTTTCGGGCCGGAAACCCGGGGCCTGCCGCCTGAAATACTGGCCGAGTTTGAACCCGGTTCACGCCTTCGCCTGCCCATGAAGCCCTACTCCCGCAGCTTGAATCTATCGAACACCGTGGCCATTGCCGTTTATGAAGTCTGGCGGCAACTGGATTTTGCCGGGGCGACGGATACCGACCGACCATGACATCACCTACCCTTGAAATCACCCCAATCGCGACCATTGATAGTCCGTTCAAGAGTCGCTTCGGTATACCGCGGCAATCGGGGCTGGTGCCTGATGCCATCGGCTGGATCGAGCCACACGCACCCTGGCATCGTGCCGAAGCTTGGGCGGGAATCGAGCAATACACGCATCTGTGGTTGATCTGGCAGGTGCATGATCGGCCACACCAACCGGTGTCCAGCGTGCGACCTCCGCGATTGGGTGGTAATGCCCGTCTCGGTGTCTTCGCCACGCGTTCGCCCGCGCGCCCAAATCCCTTGGGGCTTTCCTTGGTGCGTTTGCTCGCGGTCGAACACCATGCCGGCCGGGTGCGAATTCGTGTCGGCGGACTGGATTTGCTCGACGGCACGCCGATCATCGACATCAAGCCGCATATCGCATTCACCGACTGCCCGGCTGCTTCACACAGCGGATTTGCACAGCACGAACCCGAGCGGTTGCGGGTGGATTGGTCCACCTTGCCGAGTGGCGAAGCGCTCAGGCTCACCGACCATCAGCGTCTGGTGATCACGCAAACCCTGTCGCTTGATCCAAGACCGGCGTTCCATGACGATCCCGAGCGTGTTTATGGTTGCCCATTGTTTGAATTTGATGTGCAGTTTCGGGTCGAGAATGGCACGTTGTACGTGTTGGGATTAAACCCTATGTGCGGCGATCCGCACCACAAGGCGCCCCAAATAACCTAACCCGCAACCCGCGGCATAAAACAACACCAGCGTGGGTAAACCAATCCATAAATAAGCTTCGGTCCAACCGAGTCCATATAAACAGTGCCGCAACCCTAACGCATCCAGCCCACCCATCTGAAGAGCCAAAGGCAATTGCAGGAAAACAAAACGGCCCTTTGTGTCGCCGCCTGCGTTAGATGCAACAACAAAACACGCGATAATGATAGCGACATAGAGGCCAGCCAAAACCAAGCCGGTTTTACAGTGGCGCACTAGACTAAATCTCCTGATGGCGGGGTTCACGCGCCAGAATCTGGCTGACGGCCTCCCGCGCCAGAACCCCTTCGTAGAGCACCTGATACACCGCATGCACAATCGGCATGTCCACTTGGTAACGCCCGGCAAGACGCTCGCCTTCGGCGGCCGCGCCGATTCCTTCGACGGACTGGCCGATTGCCGCCACGGCCTCTTCACGGGTATATCCCTGTGCCAACTTCAGGCCGAAGCGGCGATTGCGCGACTGATCGTCCGTACAGGTTAACACCAGATCGCCCACGCCCGCCAAGCCCATGAACGTTTCCGGTTTGGCGCCCGCTGCCGCGCCAAGGCGCATCAACTCAGCTAACCCCCGGGTTATCAATGCCGCCCGGGCATTGGCACCAAAACCAAAGCCATCGGCCACACCCGCCGCAATGGCCAGTACATTTTTGAGTCCACCGGCAATTTCGACGCCGATGACATCGTCAGTCGGATAGGTACGCAGGGTTGGATTGCGCAGCGTGGCGGCGATCCGTTCAGCAGCTTGTGCGTGCACGCTGGCCACGGTAATAGCGGAGGGTTTTGCCGTGGCCACTTCATGCGCGAAGGTCGGGCCGGATACCGCGACAAAAGGGTGTTCAGGAAGGCAGGAGGAAACCATCTGACTGATTTGCCGCCCGGTACCCTGCTCAAAGCCCTTGGACGCGTTCACGACGATGGCATCATGAGGAAACTGTGAGGCGTGGTCACTCAGAAAATCGGCCAGTACCTTGGTCGGCAATACCAACCAGACCTGCTCGGCCGCGTTTAACGCGAATGGGAGATCAGCAGTGATCTGCAAGGATGCGGGAAAAGGGCAATCCGGCAAATAACGGGCATTTACGCGATCCTGCTGGCTGCGCTCGGCCAACCCTGAATCGCGCGCCCACAGGGAGACATTGTGCCCGTTCCTGGCCAACACAATGGCCAGCGCGGTACCCCAGGAACCTGCGCCCAGTACCGCGATCGACACCTGCGCGCTCATTGCGGAACCTTACTGCGGGCGACCCTGCGCCTGTTCGAGCTGTTCCTGCAGATGCTGCGCATACAGTTGATCGAAATTGATCGGCTGCAAGACAAGTTGCGGGAAGCCGCCTTTCATCACCAGATCAGAGACGGTTTCACGGATATAAGGCTGCAACAGGTTGGGGCAGTACGCACCCAGAATCTGCTGTGTATTTTCATCATCGAAACCGGCCACGGTAAAGATCCCCGCGTATTGCACTTCGGCCAGGTAGATGGTTTCTTCGTTGTGGACAGCCGTGGCCGTGATGGTCAGCGCGGTTTCGAACACACCCTCACCGAGCTTGCGCGCGTTGTTGGCGACCTGAATATTGACCTCGGGAGACCACTCTGTCGCCACGAAAATGTCCGGTGCCTGCGGGGATTCGAACGACACGTCCTTCAGATAAATCTTCTGAATCGCAAATTGCTGCTCTACTGCCCCATCTTGCGTGGCGGCGTGATCGTTATTGGTCTGTTCGGCCATGGAAACAACTCCCTATGCATGAGATAAAAATAAAACCGTTATACCCGGTCGTTATGCCAACCGGATGACAAATGAAATTTCAGAATTAGAGCGCGCCCTGCTGTTGCAGCCAGCCTTCCAGCGCCTGCAACGGCATGGCACCGGACGTGCGCGCCACTTCCTGTCCACCGCGGAACAGGACCAGGGTCGGAATGCTGCGAATACCGAAACGCGCGGCTGTTTGCGGCGCCTGTTCCGTT
>NZ_DAIESY010000145.1:0-6135 GCF_027346185.1 Halothiobacillus sp. | reverse complement strand
TAGCTTCTCGCGGTATCGAGATTGTCGGTTGATCACCCGAGCGCCTTCTTTTTCATCATGTCCTGTTCACAATTTTTAGGAGAAAACCATGGATTTAGCCAAGATTCCTGCCGGTAAAGCGGCACCGGAAGATATTTTTGTCGTCATCGAAATTCCTGCCCAAGGCGCGCCGATCAAGTATGAGGTCGACAAGGACTCTGGCGCTCTGCTGGTGGATCGCTTCATGGCGACAGCCATGTTCTACCCGGCCAACTACGGCTTTGTGCCCAACACCTTGTCTGAAGATGGTGACCCGGTGGATGTGTTGGTGGTCACGCCCACCCCACTGATGCCTGGCTCGGTGATTCGCGCCCGCCCTGTTGGCATGCTCAAGATGACGGACGAATCCGGTGTGGACGCCAAGATCATCGCCGTGCCGCACAGTAAGTTGTCTCCGCTGTACGACGAAATCAAGGAAGCCACTGATCTGCCGGCCTTGCTGCTGGCACAAATCAAACATTTCTTCGAGCAATACAAAGCGCTTGAATCCGGTAAGTGGGTGCGCGTTGATGGGTGGGCCGACAAGGCCGCGGCCTGTGTCGAAATTGAGGCTTCGATTGCCCGTTATCAGCAAGCCTGATAACCAGGCATGCGCAGGTCGTTTCCATCATCCGTCCCGCGGTTTGGTCGTCTCACGGCCGGGCCGGGTAGTGCGCGCCGGGCATGAACGTTCGTAAGGCTATGCGCGATTCACGGCAGAATCGTGCCCATGATCGTCGTCTTAATGATAAGCATCTCAGTCGACGGATTCTGCGCCGCCGGGTGTTCCTGGCGGCACTGATTGCTTTATTGGTGTTTACCGTTCTGTTGTGGCGAGCCGCCTTTCTACAGGTGGACCGTCATGATCATTTTTCCGAGATGGCGGAAAACAACCGCACACGAACATTGGTGATCCCGCCTGAGCGGGGTCGCATTTTTGATGATGGCGGCCGCGTCGTGGCCGACAATGTGGCCACGTATCAGGCGCAAATCGTGCCGGAGGATGCGGACGATCTCAAACGAGAGCTCTCGATGCTGCAGCAAGTGCTCATGCTCGATGGCGATACGGTGCATGATCTGAAAGAACGTATCAAATTCGGTCGTTCATTCGATCCGCTACTGGTGAAATCGGATCTGACACCCGTGGAAATGGCCAAGCTGGCCCAATTACAACCCTGGTTGCCCGGTGTCTCCGTGGAATCCAGCCTGAAGCGGGTATATCCCTATCGGCAACTCCTGGCCCACGTGGTCGGCTATGTCGGCCGCATCAATGTGGCTGACCTCAAACGAATCAATGCCGACCTGTATCAGGGGACTCAATACATCGGTAAGTCAGGCATTGAGCGGGAATATGAAGATGACTTGCACGGTAAGCCCGGCTTCAAGACGATAGAAGTCGATGCCGTGGGGCGCGTGGTCAAGGTGCTTAATATCGTTCCCCCTGTGGCCGGGCATGATATCCACCTCACGCTTGATGTACCTTTGCAGGGCATTGCCGCAGCCGCTCTTGGCTCGTATAGCGGTGCTGTGGTGGCAGAGGACCCGGCCACAGGCGCCATCAAGGCCATGGTGTCGCGGCCGAGTTTCGACCCGAATCTGTTTGTCGATGGCATCAGTCACGATAACTATCAGGCGTTGCTAAATGATCCCGAGCGTCCCTTGTTTGACCGGGCTATCACGGCCACTTATCCACCGGGTTCGACCATCAAGCCAGTCATGGCTTTGGCAGGCATGCAATATGGTTTCCTTGACCCGAACAAGAAATTCTTCGCCGGACCGTATTTCCAGATTCCCGGCAGCCAGCACCACTACCGCGACTGGCGCAAATGGGGACACGGCTGGGTCGATCTGGATCAGGCGATTACGCAATCCGTAGATGTGTATTTCTATGATCTCGCCTATCGCATGGGCATCGACCATATGCATACGTTTTTGACCGAGTTCGGTTTGGGGCGGAAAACCGGGATTGACTTGCCCGGAGAGGCATCTGGTCTGGTACCGTCGCCCGAGTGGAAGCGTAAAGCAAAGAATCAGCCCTGGTATCCCGGCGAGACAGTCATTGCCGGTATCGGGCAGGGTTACATGTTGAGCACGGTATTGCAGTTGGCGCAAACGACATCGATTCTTGCCGAATCCGGAAAACGCCATCGTCCCTGGTTGGTATCCAGCTATGAAGATAAGGAGCCAAGCATAGAACTCAAGAGCCCGAGTTTCTGGAACGACGTGCGCCAGGGTATGTTTGATGTCATCAACAGCCCGCACGGCACGGCAAGAAGGATTGCAGCCCCATATCTGATCGCTGGTAAGACGGGTACCGCCCAGGTCTTCACCGTGGCGCAAAATGCGAGTTATCACGCCAAGGATCTGGAGAAGAAGTTGCTCGATCACGCTGTTTTCATTGGTTTTGCACCGTATGATGATCCGAAAATCGCCGTGGCGGTATTGGCTGAGCATGGGGGCAGCGGTTCTGGGACGGCGGCCCCTGTCGCCCGACGTGTCATGGACTATTACCTCGGGTTCGAACCCAAAAAGACCGTACAGATGGAGTTCGTGAAACATGGCGACTGAGCAACCAAAAGTGAGCGTCTCGGGGCGAGGGCCAGTGCTCGATCGTCTGAATCGAAGCAGTGATTTCGGTAAGCGTGAAGGTGTACAGCGGCTCTTCCTTGGAATTCTCTCTCTGACTCGGCGCATCAATTACGATCCGGTTCTGCTCTTTTTCCTGACTTTGATTGCTGCGATTGGTTTGGTGGCCGGTTATTCCGCCTCTGACCAGAGCGTGGTCTGGGTTGAGAAAAGCGCATTCCGTTTTGCGCTGGCTTTTCTGCTCATGCTTGCCATTGCTCAGGTGCCTCAACGTTTCTTTTTCGCCATCGCGCCCTGGTTGTTCGGGAGCGTTGTCTTGCTGTTGGTGGCCGTGCATTTGTTCGGCGATGTGGGAAAGGGGGCGCAACGGTGGTTGGATCTGGGGTTCATTCGCTTCCAGCCTGCAGAAATTCTCAAACTCGGCATGCCGATGATGCTGGCTTGGTTCCTGGCTCGGCGACCGCTGCCTCCGCGGTTTCTTGACGTGGTGATAGCCCTGATTCTGGTAGCGGTGCCTACTGTTCTGATCGTGATGCAGCCCGATCTGGGCACAGCTATCCTGGTCATGACGGCCGGACTGTTCGTGCTGTTTTTTGCCGGATTGTCCTGGTGGTATGTATTGAGTTTTGTTCTGGCGATATCGGCTGCGGCACCATTGATGTGGTTTTATGTGATGCACGATTATCAAAAGGATCGGGTGCTGACCCTGTTCAACCCCATGGCCGATCCATTGGGTGCGGGCTATCACACCATCCAATCGATGATTGCAATCGGTTCAGGCGGTGTCTGGGGCGTGGGTTGGTTACAAGGCACCCAGTCACACTTGAACTTTCTACCGGAAGGAACCACTGATTTTATTCTTGCCGTTTATGCGGAAGAGTTCGGTTTGATGGGGTTGATTCTGCTCTTCAGCCTGTATTTGGCTGTTATCTGGCGCGGGCTTTATGTGGCCGCTTATGCGGAATCTACCGCCGGCCGGATGCTGGCTGCCGCCATTTCTATGACCTTCTTGGTTTATGTTTTTGTCAATGCCGGTATGGTGGTCGGTATTTTACCGGTTGTCGGTGTGCCGTTGCCGTTAATGAGTTATGGCGGCACAGCGCTGGTGACCATCATGATCGCCTTGGGTATGCTGATGAGTATTCGAACGCAACGGAGTTTTTTGGGGCATGAACGATGAGTGAGCGCGCGTTGAAAAATTCTAAGATGAAGCATTCGGTTTGGAGCCGGAAGTGGTTGGGCGTGCTTCTGTCGTCGATTACCTTGGGCGTGAGTGTTTTTTGCCTGCCTGCTTTTGCCGATGATGAAGGTGCGAAGCCGCCGGGAAATTATGCGGCGCGCGCCGATGTGCGTGAATTTGCGCATGAAGCCGCGCAAGAGACCGGTCTGCCCCAAGCGGAAATCCAGCAGTGGCTGGCTGCGGCGAAATATCAGCAAAGTATCGTCGATGCGATGAATCGTCCTGCCGAATCCAAAACCTGGGCGCAGTACCAGCCGATTTTCATAACACCCAAGCGGATCGCTACCGGGGTTGAATTTTGGAATGACCATGCGGATGAACTTGAACGCATCAGTCAGAAATACAATGTCTCTCCAGCCATCATTGTGGCGATTGTGGGTGTTGAAACCTTCTACGGCCAGCGTATGGGTAACTATCGCGTCATTGATGCTCTGGCGACGCTCGGGTTTGATTATCCCAAGCGTGGCGCCTTCTTCCGTCAGCAGCTCGCCGACTTTTTCACACTGGCGGCCAAAGAACATCTCGATCTGAATGACGCGGTGGGTAGCTATGCCGGCGCGATGGGTATGCCCCAGTTCATCCCGTCGAGTTATCTTGAGCTGGCTGTTGATGGCGATGGCGACGGGCGCTGCGATCTGTGGCACAGCGATGCGGATGTGTTCGCCAGCGTGGCGCATTATTTCTCCGAACATGGCTGGACTCCGGGTGCGCCGGTCGGCTTCCCGATTGACGTCAACAAGCAGCAGGCAGTCGCGGTTGCGGACAAGCTCAATACCGGACGTGATCTCAAACCTAAAATCACGATTGGCGAGTTGCGCTCACTTGGGGTCGCGTTGCCGAAAGATCTGTACCTGCCAAAGGATGAGAAGGTCATGCTCTTCACGCTGACCGGGCCTGATAAGGTGGAATACTGGGTTGGGCTGGATAATTTTTATGTGATTACCCGCTACAACCACAGTACCTTGTACGCGATGGCCGTCTGGCAGTTGAGTCAGGCGGTGCAGGCTGCTCGGAATGAATTGGCAACTGCTAATTCAGATGTGGGGAATGCGGTTGCACCGAAAAAAGAGGTGACGACTCCTTGAGACGCACCCGATTGAATAGGACAGATCCATGGCTGGTACTGGTTCTGCTTGCAACCGTGTTCTTGTCCGGTTGTTCAACGGTAAATCGAGTGAATCCCGGTGAGGCAGCAACATCTGATGCAGTTCCACGATTTGAGCCCCAGCCATCTCGCCTTAATCCACCGTCTTATACCGTGCTTGGGCGCACTTATCATGTACTAGGCAGCAATGACGGGTACGATGCGCAAGGCGTGGCTTCATGGTACGGTCCGAACTTCCAGAGCAAATCCACTTCCAGTGGTGAACGCTACAACATGTATGCAATGACCGCAGCGCACAAAACATTGCGGATTCCTTCCTATGTCCTGGTGACGAATATGGAAAATGGCAAACAGGTGATCGTGCGGGTGAACGACCGCGGTCCTTTCATGTCGAATCGCATCATTGATTTATCGTATGCGGCGGCCAAGAAAATCGGCATGATCGGGCGGGGCACGGCTATGGTGGATGTTCGATCAATCACACCGGATACACCGATACCCACGTCCCAAAGCATCGTGTCCGGGGTGCCAACGCTCTCGGCAATACCCTCACCTGTTGCCAGTGCGACAGCAATTTCCGCGGCTGCGAGTCTGCCGCACGCGGTCTGGGGGCAGGATGTATTCATTCAAGTGGGTGCTTTCGGCGAAATGGGTCATGTGATCACTGTGCAACAGCGTTTGGCCCAGGCTGGGATCACCGCCGTATCGGTCACACCCTTCGGGACCTTGAATCGCGTGCGGGTCGGTCCGGTGGCATCGCTCGCGGACTATGACCGCCTCATGGATCAATTAAGAACAATCGGTTTTGATAATGCGCAGATGGTAGTGGAACAATGAGAGAGAACAAGAGTATTGATATGACGAAACAACACACACGCGCTGCGCTTCAGGCGCGGTCAATGCCACGTCTGTTGGCCGTAGCTTTAGTGTTCGGTTTGGGCGCGCCCCTTTTCGTACCGGCCGAGGCTGACACCACTCCCCTCACCCCTCAGAATGCGCAGCCTGTACCTGCCTCGACTATGCCACCCCAGGTTGCGATGCCGGTTCCTGGTGCGCCGGTATTGTCCGCCCGTTCGTATATGCTTCTGGATGCCAATACCGGGCAGATCATTGTCCAGAAAAATGCCGATGAACCGGTGCCTCCTGCAAGTATCACCAAGTTGATGACCTCGTACCTTGTGTTCAG
>NZ_DAIESY010000138.1:0-4772 GCF_027346185.1 Halothiobacillus sp. | reverse complement strand
TGAGCTATGCGCACATAACCGAAGTTCGGATCGAGCATACGGGCTTTGACCGACTTGACATTGATGATGGCGCGTTCGAGTGTGACGTCAAACGGTTTGTCGACACCATCGCGTACCAGTGTGAGTGTGATTTTCGTGCCCGGATCGCCGCGCATCAGTTTCACTGCTTTCTCAAGATCAAGACCCTGGGTGAACTCACCATTGATCTTGATGATCTTGTCACCCGCCATGATTCCAGCTTTTTGGGCCGGGGTATCGTCGATAGGCGAGATGACGGTGATCACCTTGTCCTTCATGCCGACCTGTAACCCCAAGCCACCAAATTTGCCTGTTGTAGTTTCCCGCAGATCTTTGAACTCGGTCTTGTCGAGATAATTAGAATGAGGGTCGAGGCGATCGATCATGCCACGAATGGCGTTATCCATCAGGGTCTTGTCGGTGACGGTGTCGACATAGTCGGCTTTCACGCGCATCAACACATCAGTGAATGTGCGCAATTCGTTCAGCGGGATGGTTGAATCAGCGGTCTGATCCTTTTCTGCAAGCGCGTTGACGGCAATTGCCACAGAAAACCCGAAAACGGCGGCAACGCCGAGGGCAGAAGCTTTACGTAACCACTGAGCCATAATAATTTTTTCTCCAAAACAAAAACAAACGGGCGCGACATTCAACGTGGTGGTTCGCGTAATCCATTCCCGTGCATACAGAAAACCATGCCTGAGACTGCTGCAAGGGTCATGCGTTCAACCGCGCGCGTCAGGTTCGCAAAAGCATAGCAAGCTTTTTGTTCCAGAGGCGGCCATATCTCGATTTTGTCTCCCCTGGATTTGTAACGAGTTAGCGTTCCAGAGACCGATACGGCGCCCAGCGCAGTGGATTGATGGTGTCGTTCCCCTTGCGCACCTCAAAATACATGCCCGTTTCTTGCCCGTAGACATGCCCGCTCAGGCTCAGTACCGTGCCTTGCTTGACCCTCATGCCTGTTTGAACTTTGAGTTCACTGTTGTGGGCATACAGCGACAGGTAGCCGTTGGCGTGTCTGAGAATAACCAGATTGCCCCAGCCTTTCATACTGTCGGCATAGACAACCTCGCCTGACGCAACCGACCGAACCGGCGTACCCAAGGGGGCGGAAAACAGAATGCCCTGTGAGCGCATTTCACCTTCGGCAATGGGTGCGCCGTAGGTGCGAACAATGCGCCCGGTAATAGGAATGCCACCATGGATGACTTCACCCGAGGCGGTTGATTGGCTCGAACGTTCGTCCGTATCGTCTGCCGGGGGAGCTGATTTTCGCTGATGAGCCTCTACACGACGGCGATCCTGCTCTGCCCGATCTTTTGCCGCTTGAGCGTTCAGGGCGGCAATCCGGTTATCCAGCTCTTTTTTCTGCGCAAGCAGTTCAGCCAGTCGACGGGACTGCGTGTCGGCACGTTGGCTGAGTGTCAGCAGCAACTGATTCTGCGTGGCCAGTTGAGCCCGATGCGCCTCCAGGGTTGCGGCCAGTTGCATTTCAGCCTGATTCAATTCGGTTTGAGTTTTTTCAAGCGCCTTTTTGTTCTCTTCTTGAGCCTGTTCGGTATGTTTTAGCGTGTTTAGTTGTACGATCGATTGACCGACCAACGTTTTGATGTAGTAGAGGTAACGTTCGGACGACAGAGCATCATCATGTGACAGCAGCGTGGATATCGGCGCCTGATTGCCCAGCAGGTAGGCCGTACTCAGGCTGTCGTCAATCTGTGCCTTGAGGTGTTTTATTTCATCGGCAAGTTGGGTGGTTTGTTTTTCCAGATCGGATCGCTGTGCTTCGATGGCCTCAATGCGTTCTTCGATATCGTTTTGTGCTTTTTCGGTCTGATCCAGTTGAGCCTGAGTGGCCTTAAGCTGGCTTTTGATCTCTTCCTGAGCCGCGCGCGTCTTATTCAGCGCAGATTTTTGCTGGTCAATGGCCTGTTTCAACTGGCCGGGGTTGTCGGCATAGGCGTTCAGGTAGGGGGTGCAAACCAGACTGAGAAACAAGGAGGCAAGGTAAATGAATGAACGAACTCTGGCCTGGAATGAGCATGTCCCACAGCGGTATGGCGGTAATTTAAATCGGAAAAAATAAGGCATTGCTTGGGTTGTTGCTCAAAATGGCGTTAAATTTCCAATTTTCCACGACAGAAGCATCGAAAATAGTTAGTATGCTTTCAATAACAGGTTGTTGGCGAGTGTTTAAATCGTGCCTAACAAGATGCTGAAAAACTCATGTCCCACTTTATCATCCTGCTGAAAATAAGTATTTCAGCAGCCTGCTAACAGGGCGATTGAATTCCAAAGTGCCGTCAGTCTGGTAGCATATCGAAAAATGAAACTATTTTTGCTGGGAACCGCGAATGATCCTCGAAATGAATGAGTGTGGTACAGAACGCTTAATGGCCCGGACGGATGATATCGATCGAGCTTCACGTTCGCTCAAGGCGATGTCGCATCCCTTGCGCTTGAAGATTTTATGTGTGCTGGGCGATCGTGAACTGCATGTTCAGGAAATTGTTGATGCGGTCGGCACGACCCAGAGTAATATTTCCCAACATCTGGCCATTCTTCGCGACAAAGGGATTCTGGCATCCCGCAAAGACGCCAACCGCGTCTTCTATCGGGTCTCCGATGCCCGCACACTCCGTTTGATCAGCATGATGCAGGAAGTGTTTTGCCCCTTTAATTGAAATGTAAGCGTGCGCCAGAAGGCTTTGGTGTGCGCATTCCGATTCCGAGGTTTTTGACATGACGACTGATCGTATCGTCCGCATCATGGCGGGCTTGATGATTCTCCTCTCGTTGATATTTGCCCATGTAACCGGCCAGGCCGATCTCGCGAAGCCAAGCTGGCTGTGGTTGACCGCGTTTGTTGGCCTGAACCTGTTCCAGAGCGGCATTACCCGTTTTTGCCCGATGGATTCGATTCTGGTCAAGCTGGGTGTGCGCCGCGCACAATAACCGGCCTTGACTGGCTTTACGCGCTTCGAATTCTGTTTAAAGGGTAAATGATGCAGGAATATATCGACTTTCTGATGCGGCACTGGGCCTTGTCTCTGGCTGCTGTGGTGCTGATCGTTTTGCTTTTGGGTAACGAAATGACGCGGGGTCTTCAAAAATTCCGCGACATGACCGCCGCCGAGTTTGCCCGTCTGATCGGTCGGGAGAACGTGGTGTTGATCGATGTGCGAGAAACGGATGAGTTTCGTGGTGAGCATATTAAGGGCGCTCGTCACGTCGCACTCGGATCCGTGGCGAGCAAATTGCCGGAATTCGAAAAGCACAAGGCGGATCAAATTCTGTTGTATTGCCGCTCCGGTAACCGATCCGCTTCGGCCGCCAATATGTTCGTGAAGGCGGGTTTTACCCAAGTAGCCCATCTCGCGGGGGGCATTACGGCTTGGAAGGCCGAAAAATTTCCCGTTGTGCGCAAATAGCATCGGATGTGTCTTTGTGAGTGAGCCGACAGGAATTTCATCAGGCATATCGTCAGACGCCCCCGTCGTCGAGATCTATCTCAGCGCCTTTTGCCCTTATTGCCATTTCGCCAAACGGCTCCTGAAAGAGCAAGGTCTTGAGTTTTCAGCGATTTCAGTGGATTTTCATTCTGACCATCGCGCAGAAATGGAGCAACGTTCCGGGCGCGAAACCGTACCGCAGATCTTCATCGGCCAGACCCATGTGGGTGGCTATGATGATCTTGCCGCGCTCGTCCGTGCCGGAAAATTGCCCGCCCTACTGGAAAACGAACGCAACCGCCCCCACATTCAGCCCAATGTACAACCCGATGTACAAGAATAATCCTGAATTGATGGAGTAAGGCGATGAGCGAAACTTCTTCCCTGCATGTTGTTTGTCCCAAATGTGACGCGGTGAACCGCATTCCTGGCGAACGTGTCGGCAGTGGTCACTGCGGCAAGTGTGGTGCCGAGCTTTTTTCGGGCCAGCCCATCACGCTGACCGATCAGAATTTCTCGCGCCACATCAGCCGCAATGATTTGCCGGTATTGGTGGATTTCTGGGCGACATGGTGCGGCCCCTGCAAGATGATGGCCCCCGTGTTCGCGCAGTTGGCCGGTCGTCAGAAAACCAAGTTGCGGGTCGGCAAGCTGGAAACGGAACAGGCACCGCAAACAGCCGCGCGTTTCGGTATTCGCAGTATTCCGACCCTGGTCCTGTTCCGGAGTGGGCAGGAAGCGGCGCGCACGTCCGGCGCCATGCCGTTGCAGGCCTTAGAAAGCTGGCTGCAACAGCAAGGTGTTCTTTAATTCTGGATTTCATTTGTCATCCGGTTGGCATAACGACCGGGTATAACAGTTTTATTTTTATCTCATGCAGAGGGAGTTGTTTCCATGGCCGAACAGACCAATAACGATCACGCCGCCACGCAGGACGGGGCAGTAGAGCAGCAATTTGCGATTCAGAAGATTTATCTCAAGGACGTGTCGTTCGAATCGCCGCAAGCGCCGGATATTTTCGTGGCGACAGAGTGGTCTCCCGAGGTCAATATTCAGGTCGCCAACAACGCGCGCAAGCTCGGTGAGGGTGTGTTCGAAACTGCGTTGACCATCACGGCCACGGCTGTCCACAACGAAGAAACCATCTACCTGGCCGAAGTGCAATATGCGGGCATCTTTACCGTGGCCGGTTTTGATGATCAAAATACACAGCAGATTCTGGGTGCGTACTGCCCTAACCTGTTGCAGCCCTATATCCGGGAAACCGTCTCTGATCTGGTGATGAAAGGCGGCTTCCCG
>NZ_DAIESY010000103.1:0-2570 GCF_027346185.1 Halothiobacillus sp. | reverse complement strand
GCTCGAATGTGGTGCTGATGGCCGCGTGATCGCCATCACGCACGCCCCACAGCACATAGGCAAACGGCTGATCAGCGAGCCGCGCCGCATTGGACAGTGCCGAGATCAACTTGCCGATCATCTGCGCATCAGCATTGTTCTCCTTGAACTCCACCCACGAGGTCTCTGCCGGACGCTGAAGCAGGTCGTCGATCAGGGCCAGCGTGCGTTGCTCGCTCAATTAGCTTTCCCCCCTGGTTGCTTTGGCAGCAGGCTTGGCTTTGGCTGCTGCCGCTGTCATCTTCGTATACAGCTCAAACAGTTTTTCCAGCCGCTCAGTGTCGTTTTTGAAGCGGCGGCCGATGTAGATGCGCTCCAGCACCTCGTCGTTGCGCTCGTGGGCGTGGCGCAGGTTTTCCGGCATGGCGTCCGGGTCGTAGAGGTCGGCGATGGTGGCGGGGAAATGCGCTTCGCGCGCGAGCAGGATGTCTTCGGCGCAGGCGGTCAGATCGGCCTTGTTTTGCTCGGTGAGCAGTGGCACGGGGAAGGTGTTCCAGCCGAGGGTGTTGGAGTACGAAAAACGCATTTCAAGACGCACACAGACTGTGCCAATCCAAACCCAGTGTAGGCGAGAGGCGATGAGGGCCATGTTCCAGAGGGGGGCGTCGTAGAGGGCAAAATTTCGGTCCCCGATGATCGTATCTTTATCTTCCAAACCAATCGGCAGGTACTCCCGATTTTCTGAGCTGACGCGGGCGACGACCAAAGAATAGTTTTGGGCGACGGATTGAATTTGCCGGAAACGATGCGGAAACGATGCGGCTGGTCGTGTTTCGGCAGCCTTACTTTCAGTGCGCATCTTAGCTACCGCCTCAATACGCCGCTTCAATTCTGGTACGGACTCCGCTTCAGCGCGTTCGTCATTCTCCACCCACAAACAGAAACGCTGCTCACCTCGAATGAACTCTTGGGCACCAAGAAACCGCTTTATGAAGCGCTTAGCTGCCGGGGATTCCTGCAGCAACTTCGCGCGTTCACCAGGCGAAAGGAACAGATTACCCCCATCCGTTGGTTTGTTTCCCCATTCCATTAAACCCCGACCATCGTTTGGCTTTGCGATTGGCGAAACAATGGCATCAAGGCCGCCAACTAAATAGGCATTGATGAAATCCACCTGCTTTTCAAGCGTTGCTCCATCGTCAGCAACCGAAAATAGCCAGCGCATCCTTCCTGCTTGGTTGGTAATCGCAACAATTACAACGGTCACCCCAGCGTTGTAACTGGCAAGATTAGCCCATTTGAACGATGTATATGCAAACGCGATATGCTGACCGCTGGCAAAAATCAATGGCCAGAGAATCGGCACCTGTGAACCCTGACAAATGGAATTGGTGGATACGAATGCTGCGGCGGCATTGGTCTTGGTGCCGTAATCGGCGGCCTTCATGAACCAACCCGCCACATAATCCAGCGATCTCCAGTTCTTGGTGTGCTTGGCGAAGATGGCTTGCAAATCTGCCTTCTGCTCGTCTGTCTGCCAAGTGGAGCCGAGATACGGCGGATTGCCACAGATATAGGTTTCACCGCCTTCATTTGCAAAGTCCATTTCCGTTTGATCAAGCGGCGTGCCAAACAAATCATCCGACACCACCTTCACCCCCGTCCCGGTTGGTGGGCAGATGCTCAACCAGTCCAACCGTAGCGCATTGCCGCAGACAATCCAGTTCTGCGCGTCCAGCGGCAGAAATTCGGCTAGAGCATCTTTCTGCCCGCGATATAGTACGTCGCACTGGAACTCGGCGATGATGAGCGCCAGTCGGGCAATCTCCGCCGGAAAGTCGCGCAGCTCGATCCCCCGGAAGTTGGTCAGTGGAATTTCGCTGCCCAGTTGCGTTTTGCCCAAGCGGCGGTTGATTTGTGCTTCGATCTCGCGCAGTTGCTTATAGGCGATGACCAGGAAGTTGCCGGAGCCGCAGGCGGGGTCGAACACGCGGATGCGCGCCATGCGCTTGCGCAAGTTCAGCAGCTTGCGCTCGTTGTCACCGGCTTCGGCCGACCGCGCGCGCAGGTCATCCAGGAACAAGGGATTCAACACCTTCAGGATATTAGGCACGCTGGTGTAGTGCATGCCCAACGCGCCGCGCTCTTTGTCGTCGGCCACCGCCTGGATCATGCTGCCGAAGATGTCGGGGTTGATCTGTTTCCAGTTCAGGCCGCCGGCATGCAGCAGGTAGGTGCGCGCCATGCGGGTGAAGCGCGGTACTTCGGTGCGGCCGGAAAAGAGGCCGCCATTCACGTAGGGAAACCGATCTGCCCAGACCGGCAAGCGAGGCTGGGCATTTATGCGCTCGTCGGTTTTAATGTTCATGGCACGGAAGATGGTTTCCAGCACCTCATGGGTGTTGGCGCCGTCTCGCTCGCTCATTTGTTCTACCGTGCGGGTGAAAAGTCCCTCGTCATTGAAGATGTCGGTGTCTTCGGCAAAAAAACAGAACACCAGCCTGGCCATGAAGTGGTTCATGTCGTGGCGGCGCTCATCCTTGGCCCAGTCCGGGTTTTCGCGCAGCAGTTCGACGTACAGCTTGTTCAGC
>NZ_DAIESY010000078.1:0-5226 GCF_027346185.1 Halothiobacillus sp. | reverse complement strand
CTGCTGGAAGTGGCGACGCGGGTGCTGAACGAAGGCTACGACATCGAAATCATCGAAGCGCATCATCGCCATAAAGTGGATGCGCCGTCCGGCACGGCGCTGCGCATGGGCGAAGTGATCGCTGACACGCTGGGCCGTAGCTTGGCCGAATGCGCGGTGTACGGCCGCGAGGGCGTCACCGGCGAGCGCTCGCCCTCGACTATCGGCTTCGCCACGGTGCGCGGCGGCGATATCGTCGGCGACCACACTGTGATGTTCGCCGGTACCGGGGAGCGTATCGAGATTACCCACAAGGCCAGCAGCCGTGCCAACTTCGCGCTGGGTGCGCTGCGCGCTGCGCGCTTCCTGAAAACACATCCTGCCGGGATGTACGACATGCAGGATGTGCTGGGCCTGAAATAAGTTCTATAAAGCGTAACATTCGGGCGTGCGCATGGACAAAATAGCCGCTTGTCGGGCATAATCGCGGCCAATATTCTGCTTTGAATCGCCGGGTGCCAGTGCGCGTCCGAAGGGTTCTGTGCAATGAAACGCTTCAAAAATAACGGGTTGTAAAAAACCTGTTCGCATATCGGTTTAAATGGGAGAGTCTCTTGAAACACACAGCGCTATTGGCCCTGGCCGACGGTAGTCTTTTTTACGGCACATCGATTGGCGCTGCAGGTTCGACGGTTGGCGAAGTGGTTTTCAACACGGCCATGACGGGTTATCAAGAGATTCTGACTGACCCTTCCTACCGCCGGCAGATCGTCACCCTGACCTATCCGCATATCGGCAATGTTGGCGTAAATGCCGATGATGCTGAATCTACGGGAGTTCACGCCGCAGGTCTGGTGATCCGTGATGCCTCGTCCATCGTCAGCAACTGGCGCACCGAAGAATCCCTGCAAGCTTATTGCGAGCGCCATGGCCTGCAGGCCATCGCCGATATCGATACCCGTGCCCTGACGCGCGTACTGCGGGATAAAGGCGCCCAGAACGGATGCATTCAGACAGGCGAGAACCTCGATCCTGAGGCCGCACTGGCGCAGGCGCGCGGGTTTGCCGGCCTTGATGGCATGGATCTCGTGCCGGAAGTGACAACCGATCGTCCCATTGAGTGGACGCAAGGCACCTGGGATCTCGACCCCGAAAACCCGGCTCCGCGCCCCGAATTGACACGCCATGTGGTGACCTGGGATTACGGCATGAAACGCAATATCCTGCGTATGCTGGTCGATCGCGGATGTCGTGTGACGATGTTGCCTGCCACCACGCCAGCGAGCGACGTGCTGGCAATGAATCCCGATGGCATCCTGCTCGGCAATGGTCCGGGTGACCCGGCAGCCTGCCATTACGCCATCGAGGCGATTACCGAAGTGCTAAAGCACGATGTGCCCGTTTTCGGTATCTGTCTGGGCCACCAGTTGCTCGCGCTGGCCAGTGGCGCGAAAACCATCAAGATGAAGTTCGGTCATCACGGCGCGAACCATCCGGTGCAGGACATCGAATCCGGGAGAGTCTTCATTTCCAGCCAGAACCACGGGTTTGCGGTGGATGAAGACACGCTGCCTTCAAATCTCAGAGCGACTCATCGCTCACTGTTTGATGGCAGCTTGCAGGGCATCGCCCGTACCGACCGCAGCGCATTCAGTTTCCAGGGGCACCCCGAAGCGAGCCCCGGCCCACACGATCTGGGTTTGCTGTTCGATCAGTTCGTTGCCGCCATCGATGCCCGCACGGCGTAATTGAGTCCTGTTTGCCGACCCAAAAACCTGCTTGAAGATCTGCTTGAAAAATCGACGCTTGTTCGTTGTTAAATTTGTGAATTTGCCATGCCAAAACGTACCGACCTAAAAAGTATCCTTATTATCGGCGCCGGCCCTATCGTGATCGGCCAGGCCTGCGAATTCGATTATTCCGGCGCGCAGGCTTGTAAGGCGTTGAAGGAGGAGGGGTATCGGGTCATTCTGATCAACTCCAATCCGGCCACGATCATGACCGACCCCGGCATGGCCGATGCCACCTATGTCGAGCCAATCAACTGGGAAACAGTCGCTGCAATCATCGAGAAAGAGCGCCCGGACGCCCTATTGCCAACCATGGGTGGACAAACCGCACTCAATTGCGCGCTGGATCTGGCAAGGAATGGTGTGCTGGAAAAATTCAATTGCGAACTGATCGGCGCCAGCGAAGACGCGATCGACATGGCCGAAGACCGTGAACGTTTCCGTGAGGCCATGACGGAAATCGGGCTGTCCACGCCGACTTCGTACATCGTCCATACACTGGAAGAAGCGTTCGTCGAGCAGCCCAAGCTTGGTTTTCCGGTCATCATTCGTCCTTCGTTCACGATGGGCGGTTCGGGTGGCGGTATTGCCTACAACCGTGAAGAGTTTGAAGAAATTGTCCGCCGTGGACTGGATCTGTCGCCTACGAGCGAACTTTTGATCGAACAGTCCGTCCTCGGCTGGAAAGAATATGAAATGGAAGTGGTGCGTGATCGCAACGACAACTGCATCATCATCTGTTCCATCGAAAACTTCGATCCGATGGGCGTGCATACCGGTGATTCGATCACCGTGGCGCCGGCTCAGACGCTCACCGACAAGGAATACCAGATCATGCGCAACGCCTCGCTGGCGGTTCTGCGCAAGATCGGTGTTGAAACCGGCGGTTTGAACGTTCAGTTTGCGGTCAATCCCGAAAACGGCGCCATGATCGTGATCGAAATGAACCCACGTGTGTCGCGTTCTTCCGCCTTGGCGTCAAAGGCGACGGGGTTCCCGATTGCCAAAGTGGCCGCAAAACTGGCCGTGGGTTACACACTGGATGAACTGCGCAACGAAATCACGCAAGGCGCAACGCCCGTTTCGTTCGAGCCGACCATCGATTACGTGGTCACCAAGGTTCCGCGTTTCACCTTCGAGAAATTCCCGCAGGCCGATAGCCGCCTGACGACGCAGATGAAGTCTGTGGGTGAGGTCATGGCCATCGGTCGAACCTTCCAGGAATCACTGCAAAAAGCGCTCCGGGGTTTGGAAATCGGTGTAGATGGCTTCGATGAGATTCTCGACCGTAATCTCAATGCCGAAGATGCCGAGGACGAGTTGATCCGCCAGTTGCGTGAGCCGCGCCACGACCGACTCTGGTATGTGGCCGATGCGTTCCGTCATGGCTTTACATTGGAAGACGTGCACGAGCATTCGAAGATCGACCCGTGGTTCCTGATTCAGATAGAAGAGATCATCCGTAAAGAACAGGAACTGCGTGGTCAGTCGCTGCAGAACCTCGATCGCGACACACTCTGGCGCATCAAGCGTATGGGCTTCTCCGATCGGCGTCTGGCCCGCTTACTGGATGAAACCGAAAGCACCGTGCGTGCGCATCGACATGGCTTGGGCGTTCGACCGGTGTTCAAACGTGTGGATACCTGCGCGGCAGAATTCCCGACCGACACGGCCTATCTGTATTCCACCTACGAGCAGTTCTGCGAAGCGGAACCGAGCCAACGCGACAAGATCATGATCTTAGGTGGCGGGCCGAACCGGATCGGGCAGGGTATCGAGTTTGACTATTGCTGTGTCCACGCTGCCCTCGCGCTGCGGGAAGACGGCTTCGAGACCATCATGGTCAACTGCAATCCCGAGACCGTTTCGACCGATTACGATATTTCCGATCGACTCTATTTTGAATCGTTGACGCTCGAAGACGTGCTCGAAATCATCGAGGTTGAAAAACCCAAGGGTGTCATCGTGCAGTTCGGCGGTCAGACACCGCTGAAACTGGCGCGCGATCTCGAAAAAGCAGGCGCGCCGATCATCGGTACCACGCCCGATGCCATCGACCGGGCAGAGGATCGCGAACGCTTCCAACAACTGCTACAGCGACTGCAATTACGCCAGCCAGAAAATGCCATCGCCCGCAGTAGCAGCGAGGCCCTGACCCATGCCCGCGCCCTGGGTTACCCTTTGGTGGTGCGTCCGTCCTATGTGCTCGGTGGGCGCGCCATGCGCATCGTCTATGCCGAGGACGATCTCGAGCGTTACATGCAAGAGGCAGTGCGCGTATCGGTCGATCAACCGGTGCTGCTCGATCGCTTCCTGAACAATGCCCTCGAAGTCGACATCGACGCGGTAGCCGACGGTGAGCGCGTGCTGGTCGCCGGCATTATGGAGCACATCGAGCAGGCGGGCGTGCACAGCGGCGATTCTGCCTGCTGCCTGCCGCCCTATTCCCTGCCGAACGAGATACAAACCCAGCTGCGGCAACAGACGGAGGTGCTGGGCAAGGCACTGGGCGTGGTCGGCCTGATGAACTGCCAATTTGCGGTGCAGGGATCCGATATCTTTGTGTTGGAAGTGAACCCCCGCGCCTCGCGCACGGTGCCCTTTGTTTCCAAGGCGGCAGGCATTCCCCTGGCCAAGATTGCCGCCCGTTGTATGGCGGGTAATACCCTGGCCGAGCAGGGAGTGGAAGAAATCACCCTGGGGCAACACTTCAGCGTCAAGGAAGCGGTCTTTCCCTTTCTCAAGTTCCCCGGCGTCGACGTGCTCCTTGGCCCGGAGATGAAATCTACCGGCGAGGTGATGGGCATTGGCACAAGCTTCGGCGAGGCCTTTCTCAAGGCACAAATCGCTGCTGGTGAACACCTCCCACGGCAAGGCACCGTTTTTTTGAGCGTGCGCGATGCCGATAAGGAAGGCATCATTCCCGTCGCGCGTGCACTACATCGGCTGGGCTTTGCCCTGCTTGCCACGCGCGGCACCGCCTCGCAGCTGGAACATGCCGGCCTGAGCGTTACCGCCGTCAACAAAGTCACCGAGGGGCGGCCCCATATTGTCGATGCCATCAAAAATGGCAAGGTGCAAATCATCATCAACACCGTCGATGAGCGCCAATCGGTGCGCGACTCCTTTAGCATCCGTCGCGCCGCCCTGCAGATGGGCCTCACCTACTACACCACCCTGGCTGGCGCCACGGCGGGTACCGCCGCCTTAGGCGTACTGCTCAGCCAGGAGCGTAGTGTCGTTTGTTTGCAGGACCTGGCCAGCCAGCACCCTTCCCGGAGGTAGAGTAAAATGAGTGATAAAATTCCGATGACGGTCGTCGGCGCACAGCGTTTGCGTGAAGAACTCCAGCGCCTCAAAACCAAGGATCGCCCGATGGTGATCGAAGCCATCGCCGAGGCGCGCGCCAAAGGCGATCTTTCGGAAAATGCCGAATATGATGCCGCAAAAGAGCAGC
>NZ_DAIESY010000019.1:0-4105 GCF_027346185.1 Halothiobacillus sp. | reverse complement strand
GCGCAAACCTTCGGCTCCCGTCACCGACGGGGCGTTCCCCGCTTCCCCTAATAAAAACTGCCGTGCCAACCAGGCGAAGGCAGCACACTCGACGCATTGCGGATCGATGCCGAAGAGGTCGCTGGTTTCGACCCGCGTTCCTGCGCGGATGTTTTGTACTGACTCTTGAATCAGGCTGGTGAGGAATCTGTTTCTAGCACCGCCCCCCGCCAGGATGACTAATGAATCAGTAGAGGCCGTGAGCCAAGGGCGCAGGGATTCGGCGATGGTTTGTGCTGTCAGTGCGGCCAGTGTGGCCTGAATGTCTTCGGCTGGCAGTGTGTCCAGCTGATGTTCGGCCCGTGCGCGAAGCCAGTCGAGATTGAACAATTCAATTCCTGTTGATTTGGGGGGTGCCTGCTGAAAAAACGGCTCTTTCAGCAAATGTTGCAGCAGGTCTTCGTTCAGCTTGCCAGTTGCTGCCCACTGGCCATTTTCGTCGTAATCAAGTCCGTGTTGCAGTTTGATCCACGCATCCATTAGTGTGTTGGCCGGACCGGTATCGAAGCCGAATAACGGCGTATCCGGGGCCATCACGGCGATATTGCCAATCCCCCCCAGATTGACCGTGATGAGTACGTTGTTTTGACCTTCCTTTGCGCCAAAAAGAGCCAGGTGTGCCGGAGGAACCAGCGGAGCACCCTGGCCGCCTGCCGCCATATCCCGACGTCGGAAGTCAGCTACGACGGCAATTCCGGTCCGCTCGGCGATTATGTTTGGATCGCCAATCTGCAGCGTAAAAGAGGGTGTCGATGCCGGGCGGTGGCGCACAGTTTGTCCGTGGCTGCCTATCGCAACGACATCACTGGCTTGGATACGGTGCTTCGACAGCAAAGCCAGAACGCACTCGCCGAAGCGTTCAGCCATCTGAGCGTCCAATTGCCCAAGGAAATCGATGGCATCGATATGCTCGGGTGTTTTACCAAGTGCCAGTGCGCGCATGTCCTTTGTCAAATCACCTAGGTCGAGTGTTTGGTGGGCGACAACCCGTGCAGGTTGGCCGGAAAAATCCACAGCACAGGCGTCGATACCATCCATGCTGGTACCCGATATCACACCAATGAATATCCCTTTTTCTGCGCGCGCGGCTAGGTCAAAGAAGGGAGACATTGGAACTAGTCCGCCGTGGCTGTGATGGTATTTGTTACAGTTCGTGACGCCTGACGCTCATCCTTGACCATTAAATCCAAGGCGGACTGTGTCTGGGCGAGGAAATCCTGGCGGTATTTTGAGGGAATAGGGTTGGCTTCGGGTAGTTTGGCTACCAGTGGGTCGGTGTATACGCCATTGACATGGAACTCATAATGCAGATGCGGACCGGTTGCATCTCCAGTCATCCCGACATAGCCGATGGTCTCGCCCATATCGACGTGGCTACCTCGTTTTATCTGGTTATTGAAACGGGACATGTGACCGTAAACCGTTTCGAAGCCGCCTTCATGCTTGATTTTAATCACCTTGCCGTAGCCGTGTTGCCAGCCAATGAACTCGATTTTTCCGTTACTGGCAGCTTGGATGGGGGTGCCTGTGGGGGCTGCAAAGTCAACGCCCTTATGCGCCTTAATCTTGTGGTAGAGGGGGTGCATTCGGTGCAGGTTGAATTTCGAGCTGATTCTTGAAAATGCGACCGGATAGCGCAGAAAGCCGCGCTCAAGGTTGGCTCCGTTGGGTTCGTAATAGCCGGTTTTTCCATTTGGGGCGGTATAGCGTACCGCCTGATATGTTTTGCCATTATTGACGAATTCCGCAGCGACGACCGCGCCGGTATCCACGCGCTTGCCGTTCACATACTTCGCTTCATATACGATCCGGAAGTGGTCGCCATTTTGGACGTCGTTGAGGAAGTTGATCTTCCAGCCGAATATCTCAGCCAACTCCATGACCATGCTCGCCGATAAGCCCGACTCAATCGCGGACTGGTACAGCGAGCTGTCGATCACGCCGCTGGCCGTCGTCAGCCGGGTTTCCATCGGCAGAACTATATTGTCCGCAGTGAATTGATCCTCGTCGTTCCGGCGGATGCTAAGGGTTTCGTTGGGGGCGATCTGATAGTTGATTGCCAGCAGTTGGTTGTCGGGGGTCAGCTCGAGGCTGATTTGGTCGCCCGGGCGCAGGTTTTTGAGTGGAGCGGCCTGGTCGCCAACTGCGATGACATCTGAAACAGCCTGATAGCCGAGGCCCAAACGAGAAAAGATTGTCGACAGGCTGTCGCCTGATTTCACCTGGACTTTGGTGGCAATGGGTTCGGCTGCGCCAGCGGTACTCTCAGATTCTGTCAAAGAGATGGCCTGATCGGACGTCTGGTCGTTTAATGGATCGTTTAACGAGTTGCTTATCGAGCTGAACAAGTGGTCAGATAAAAGATCGTTATTCAGGAAGGTATCGGCGGGTTCCGCGGGGGCGTTGGATACCAGTGCAGCGGTGGGTTCAGGGGAGATCGCAGTGGCGATGCTCAGGTCGATGCGTTGATCCAGTGCCGGATCAGTCGGAATCGAGATTTTGGCGATCACGATGCCCAGAGAGCCCACGCCAGCAATCAAGGCGCTGAGGCGAATCCAAGTGGCAACGCGAGATTTCTTCCGCGAAGATGCAAACAGGGGGCGTTGATCCATTGAGTCGGTATTCCATTCAGCATTATTAATATAAGCGGTTACCATACAAGGCTTGCCATGAGGTTTCAATTTAGTGAGAGAGGAATTGTGGACAATCGACTGACGATGGCGTTGGAAGAGATACGCCGTGGCGCTGAAGAGATTTTGTTGGAGCAGGACTTGGTCGAGCGACTAAAGTCCGGCCGTATGCTTCGAATCAAGGCGGGTTTTGACCCGACAGCCCCTGATTTGCACCTCGGGCACACGGTGTTGATTAACAAGCTGCGCCAATTCCAGCAGATGGGGCACCAGATTTTGTTTCTGATTGGCGACTTCACCGGGATGATCGGCGACCCGACGGGTAAAAGTGCGACCCGCCCGACGTTGACGCGGGAGCAGGTGCAGGAAAACGCTAAAACCTATCAGCGTCAGATATTCAAGATTCTGGACCCCGATAAAACAGAAATCGTGTTCAATTCGACCTGGATGGGAGCGATGACGGCGGCGGATCTGATTGAGCTGGCTAGTCGTCAAACAGTGGCGCGCATGTTGGAACGGGATGACTTTTCCAAGCGCTATGGCGCTCATCAGCCTATAGCCATCCATGAGTTCCTCTATCCTTTAGTGCAGGGATACGACTCGGTGGCGCTAAAAGCGGATGTCGAGCTAGGGGGTACCGACCAGAAGTTCAACCTGCTGATGGGGCGCGAGTTGCAGAAGCAATATGGCCAGCCGCAGCAGACAGTCATCACCATGCCGTTGCTCGAAGGGCTCGATGGGGTGCAGAAAATGTCCAAATCGCTGGGCAACTATATCGGAATCGAGGAGGCGCCCGATGAGCAGTTCGGCAAGCTGATGAAGATTTCCGATGAATTGATGTGGCGTTACTTCGATCTGCTCTCATTTCGCCCCTTGGTTGAGATCAAGAAGCTGCGCGAGGAAATGCAAACCGGGCGCAATCCACGGGATATCAAGTTCGAGTTGGCGATGGAGATCGTAGACCGATTCCATGGAGAAGGATCGGGTGCCGAGGCGAGAGAACGATTTATTGCCCGGTTCGCAAAATCCGAAATCCCTGACGATTTGCCCGAGCATGACTTGCCCGCAGGCCTTGGCGTGGCGCAAGCGTTGAAAGAGATTGGCATGGTGGCATCAACCTCCGAGGCGTTTCGTCACATGAAGGCGGGCGCAGTGCGCCTGGGTGGAGAAGTTGTCGACGACAAAGGGGCGGTTCTGGAGGCGGGCGAGCACATCATTCAGGTGGGCAAGCGCCGCATGGCGAAAATAAATGTGACAAATGTCACATCGGGGGCTTGACGGAAAGTATCAGGACTGTATAGTTCGCCTCCCTGCTGCGACGGCGTGGCGGGGCGGTCTGAGAGGGCCGGGCACTTAGAAAAATAAGTGTTGACGGGGTGAAAGCGTTGAGTATAATGCGCACCTCCTCGAAACGAGAGAAACAAACGAGACGAAAG
>NZ_DAIESY010000062.1:0-16852 GCF_027346185.1 Halothiobacillus sp. | reverse complement strand
ATAACCACCATTGGGCGCAAGCCAGAGCGATACGGCACCGTCCGTTTGCTCGCTTGATTCCCCGTTAGATTCCCCGCTTGATTTCCTGGCCAGTGCGCTGTAGTAGCCGCCCGCCCAATCGAGCGCGATCTGGCTGGTATGGTTATCTGGGGAGACTGGGTTTGTAGCGGTGCACGCCGTCAATCCACCGAACATGCCCATGACCAAAACAAGGCCCGCTGCGATGTTTGAATATCTTTTATTCAGCATATTTGCTCCTGTTGAATTAACACTTGGCCAGTATGCGATCGATCTGTTCCCACAGCTTGAAATAAGCCTGGGCCGCCGGGTGGCGGGCATGGCTGAATACTACGGGTATCTGGCCTTCGCCCATTTGCTCGATGATTGCGGCATAAGGAATTTCGGCGTCGAGCAGTTCAGGCATGTCGATGCGATGCGCTGCAGAAAAATCACGATGCAATGAGCGTCGTCGATCCACCATCGCGAGAAAGCCCGCCAGTCGGCCGGGTTTGATTTTCTCCGATGCCAGATGACTTTTCAGTTGAAACCAAGTGCGCTCGGAAAGATGCGTCGGCACGATCGGCACAAGCACGAGATCGGCCGCGCGCAGCACGTTGTCGCCCAGCAGGGAAATGCCGGGCGGGGTATCGATCCAGATTTCATCGAACTGTTCATCCAGCGCATCGAGCAGTTTGGTGATGCGAAAGCCGGCGTCCTTTTTTTCGGCAAGCGCGTGCTCAATATCGTGGTAGCGCTGATCGGAGGGCAGCACGCTCAGGTTGCGATTGCGTGTGGGGCGAATCCCCTCGGCAATGGATTTGACCTTGAGCAGTTGCTGAAGTTTGGGCGCGGACTCGGGCTCGGCCTGAAGATACCAGGAGGCGGAACCTTGAGGATCGAGATCCCAGACCAGGACTTTTCGTCCCTGCAAGGCCGACAAACCAGCGAGATTGACGACGCTGGCCGTCTTGCCGACACCGCCTTTGACCGAATAGAGCGCAATGATTTGAGCCATGAATGCTGCCTGCAGCGAATGCGAATGTGTGCCTATGATACGGGAAATCTCCGGTTTTTCCGGTGGCAATTCGGCTCAAACTAGGTAAGGTCTGCACAAATACAGACCTTACCGTGCAGGGCATGGATGCCCTGCCGCTCAATGACGTAAGTCATTGAAACGCGTTTCTGCACGAAGCCAGGGATGGATTCGCGCAGAGATTCCTTAGGGGTTTTGGTCGGTTATTAGGTGTCGTCATCGATATCAGCCAGCTCCTTGAGTTTGCGCGTTACCGTGTTGCGGCCCCATCCAATGAGTGCAGCCGCCTGCTGTTTGTGCCCGCCGGTAAAATGCAGAGCAGCCTTGAGCAGGGTGCGTTCAAAAGCGGGACCCGCAATGGCCAGCAGATCCTGGTCGCCTGCCGCAAGGCGCGCATCGGCCCAGCGTTTGAGGTCGCTTGTCCATTGGGTGAGCAGGGCATCGTCGCCGAGTTCCGCTCCGGGGGCGGATGACTGGTGGAGATTGTCAGGTAGGTCTTCGATACCGATCTCGTGTCCCGGCGCCATGACGGTGAGCCAACGAGCGGTATTTTCAAGTTCACGCACATTGCCCGGCCAATCGTTTCGCGCGAGTTGTGCCAGTGCTTGCGGGTGAATGGATTTTATGGGTACGCCCAACTCTTGTGCCGCTCGCTGCAGGAACAAGCGCAACAGTTGCGGGATGTCCTCCCGGCGCTCACGCAGTGCTGGGAGTTTGAGTCGGATGACGTTCAGTCGGTGGAACAAGTCTTCCCGAAACTGGCCACTCGCTACGCGATCTTCAAGGCGTTGATGGGTGGCTGCCACGATGCGTACATCGGTTCGAATCAACTGAGTGCCACCGACCCGATAGAACTGACCATCGGCCAGAACCCGCAACAGTCGGGTTTGCAGGTCCATCGGCATGTCACCGATTTCGTCCAGGAAGAGTGTGCCGCCGTGGGCTTGTTCGAAGCGACCGACGCGTTGACCGGCCGCACCAGTGAAAGCGCCCTTTTCATGGCCGAACAGTTCGGATTCGAGCAGGTCTTTGGGGATGGCTGCGGTGTTTAGCGCCACGAAAGGTCCTTGGCGGCGCAAGCTGTGTTGGTGAAGCGCGCGGGCGACCAGCTCCTTGCCGGTGCCGGATTCGCCATTGATGAGTACGGTCACATTCGAGCGAGCGAGGCGACCGATCGCACGGAAGATCTCCTGCATGGCTGGCGCATTGCCGATCAGGTCGGTTTGGGTATCGGTGGTGGCAGGGGATTCGGCGGTTACCTCCGGGGCTTGCGGTTGCCGTGAACTGAGTGCGCGCTGAGCCAGACGCACGGCATCATCAATGTCGAACGGTTTGGGAAGGTAGTCGAATGCACCGCCTTGGAATGCGCCGACCGCACTGTCGAGATCCGAGTGGGCCGTGATGATGATGATTGGCAGTTCCGGGTGACTGTTCTGTAAGGACGAGAGCAGACTCAACCCATCTTCGCCGGGCATGCGGATGTCCGAGAACAGGACATCCGGCGTACTGGTGCGCAATCGAGTGCGCAGCATGGCGGCGCTCTCAAAGACTTCGACGGTAAAGCCGGCTGTCTTCAACGCCCGCTCCAGTACCCAGCGAATACTGTGATCGTCATCGACGACCCAGATTTTGGCGGCGTTTTTGCTGCTTTGTTGGGGGGTGTTTAAAGTCATCATGGCAGTGTCTCTTGATGGGGCTGCCCAAGAGTATCCTGGCTGGGCAACGGCGGGCGTAACGGTAAAATCAATGAAAATCGGACGACTCCCGGCTTTTGCTTAAACTCGATCAAGCCTTGGTGCTGTTCGGCAATGGTTTGCGCTATGGATAGCCCCAATCCGCTGCCATGGGCCCGTCCACTGACCATGGGCAAGAACAGGCTTTCAACCAAGGTGTCAGGTACGGGTGGACCGTTGTTTTCTACATCTATGCGTAGAACGAGCCGGTGTAGAGTCTGGTGGATAGTGAACTGTCTCAGAACCCGTGTTTTGAGCCGCAAAGTGGGATTGTTCGTATTGCTTTCGCTCATCGCCTGCAGGGCATTGCGACCGAGATTGAGTAACACCTGGATGAGTTGATCCCGATCGGCCAGCAAATCAGGGATGCTGGGGTCGAAGTCAAAGTGCCACTGCAGTGGTGTGCCCAGCAGGGTTTCTTCGGCTTCAATGCTGAGCAGACGTCGTACCTGCTCCAGCGGCTCGTGAATGTTTATCCGTTGCATCTGTGGGCGATTGTTGGGGCCGAGCATCCGGTCGATCAGATTTTTCAGACGGTTCGATTCATTCAGGATGATTTGCGTGAACTCTCGTAAATCGGCATTAGGCAATTCCCGTTCCAGTAGTTGGGCCGCGCCCTGCAAGCCGCCCAACGGGTTTTTTAACTCATGCGCCAGACCCCGGACCAGTTGGCGAGTCGATATCTGCATGGCATGGAGCTGGGCATCCCTTGAGATACGCAGGTGGCGTCCGACATCGGTCAGCTCGAGCAGAATATCGGAGCCGACGATATCTGGAGAAGGCGTGATGGTGCAATCCGCAATATGCGTCTGCCCATGGCTTGAGACCAGCTCCGCTTCGCGCAGCGTAACGACCTGTTCTGTCATTCGGGCTTCGGTAACGGCATTGGCCAAGATGGGGTTTTGCTCGAAAAAAGGAGCGAAGCCCTGCTTGAGTACCACGCTGTAACTGGTATCCCAGAACTGTTCGCCGGCAGAATTGATGTAAAGGAGTCGGTCCGCCGCATTCAGAACCACGATGGCAGTAGTCAGTGCGTCGGCTAGACGCGCCGTGCGAATAGGCATTTTTTTAACTTCGGGCTGTGTCACATCTACTCCTCGTGCTCGTGCCCATTACTGATTCAATTAAGAGGGAATAACGCAAAGAACATGCCGAAACAGTAGGGTGTTTGTGGACGGCTTTGTTAATTCCTTTTAAATCATTTGGTTTTGATCGTTGCGAAGGAAAACCCCCGTGTCGGCGTACAGGGTTGTGCGTTTACCGATGACGAGGATTTTAATGAATTGCGCGCTTATTGCACGAATATAGTGCTATCAGCTTTTGTTGATGTTTTACTTTGGCGCGTTGCCGTCCCCGCCTTCCATCAGATGAATGACTACGGGGTTGGACTGGAAGATATTTTTGTCCTTGCGCATGACGATCGCAATGATGGCATGTGTTCCGGGGGATAGACCGCTGATCATGAAGCGTTGTCCTGTGGAATCGTCTACCCGTATGTTGCCATCAATGACGATACGCATCCGGTCACCCACACTCAAATCCATCTCGGGTGATAGTTTTGTTTGCACAAAAATAGTGCCACCAGCATGCGCGATGGCAGTGCCTGCCTTGGGTTCGGTGATGATCAGTGATTGATAGTATCCAGTCCGCTTTTGAGGCGGGATCGCGGGTGTCGACTCCTGTGCCTCCGGTAATAAATGCCGGTCAATCTGCGGCGTATTGGCCGTTGTTTCGGAGGGGGCGGCTTTGGTCTGGTCCTGTTCCGGTGGATTGACCGCGACTGGTTTGCCGATAGAGGGGTCTGCAGTCGGGGTGGCGCCCGGCGGCTGCATCTGCACCGAAGGGATCAACGGTGCTGAAGGTTTGGTTGCTTCCGGGTTTCCCGTCGGTTTCAAAGACCCGGTTGTGGGCGTTGTGGCGGGCGGCAGGTTAATCGGTGTAAGCGGGATGACAGGCGGAGGAATAATGTTCAGCTCCTGAGCACCCTTGGTGGGTTGATCGGTAAAGACAACTTCCCCCTTGCTGTTGATGTATTTGTATACCGTTTCGGCTTCTGCGACCAAAGGCGCGAGTGATAGCGAGAAAAAGGCGGTCAAGACCAGAATGGTCGATGGAAAATGGGCTGTTCTTGGGAAGCGGGCAATTCTCATCAGCATCGGACTCCTTGTCTTTGTGCGGGAACGAGTGGTGATCGCTGGCAATAGACTTGTTATGTTAAGGGATGGTGGAACGGGATGCTCCGACTCTATCTCTGCCGACGGTAAGATCTCAATCGTGCATTCGTCATTAGGGAAGGTCTGCACAAATGCAGACCTTCCCGCGCAGGGCATGGAAGCCCTGCCGTTCAATGGCGTAAGTCATTGAAATGCGGAGCTCGGGCCGGGCGTGAACGCGTAGCTGGCGTAAGCCCACCGGTCCGAGCGTATCTGAAGGCAAAGCTGGCGTAAGCCCACGAAGCCATGGATGGATTCGTGCAGAGTTTCCTTCGGGAATGGTGCCGTGTGGCCGCATTTTTTTGACCCACCCCTGCCACCCTGGTTTCTTAGCCTATCATTTGCTCAATGAGTGCTGCGTATTTTCGGCAGGTCTCTTTTGTATCAGCCACTACGTTGATATGCCCCAATTTGCGTCCGGTGCGCGGTTCCTTGCCATAGTCGTGCAAATGCACGACCGGTAACGCGAGGATGGGGGCGCGTGGCGGAATGCTGCCGACCAGGTTGAGCATGATGCTGTAGCCCGTACAGGCCGTGCTGCCCAGCGGCCAACCCAGGATGGCCCGCAGATGGTTCTCGAACTGTGAGGTGACCGCCCCGTTTTGACTCCAGTGACCGCTATTGTGGACGCGCGGCGCCATTTCGTTGGCGATGAGCTGTCCTTCGTGTTCGAAAAATTCGATGGCGAGCACACCGACATAATCCAGCCCATCGAGCACATGGCGGGCATACTCTTGGGCTTTGGCCTGTGCGGGGTCATCCGTGTGAATTTCGGTGCGGTGCAGAATGCCGCTGCGATGCTGATTCTCGCTAACGGGGTAAAAAGCTACTTCACCCCGTGTGCTGCGCACCGAGATGATGGACACTTCGCGGGTGAAGAGGATCATCTGCTCCAGAATCGAAGGGTTGCCGCCAATGGCTTCCCAGGCGGGCTCCAGATCACCACTGGATCGAATCACGGCTTGGCCTTTGCCATCATAACCGAGGCGTCGGGTCTTCAGGATGCAGGGATAACCGATGTCGGCAATGGCCGATTGCAGGTCCTCAAAGGAATCAATGGCGCGGTATCGGGCAACCGGGATACCGAGCGAATCGAAGTACTGTTTTTCGTGTACACGATCCTGGGCGACGGATAAAGGCTGCCCGCCCGGGTGAATCTGGTTGTGCCGCTCGACGCTGGCTACGGCGGAAACCGGGACATTTTCGAACTCAAGGGTAATTACATCACACTCTACGGCGAGTTGTTCCAAAGCCAGTTCGTCGTCGTACTCTGCACGAATGTGCCGCCCTAGTCGGCTAGCCGGGGCCTCCGGGGACGGGTCAAGAAAGGTGAATCTAAGTCCCAGAGAGATGCCAGCCAGAGCCAGCATCTGGCCCAGTTGGCCTGCGCCGATCACGCCGACATGAGCCTGATCCGGGGTGGAGTCTGGTGATGGTGTGCGCATGCTGCGAGGATCCGTTCAGAGGGATGGCGGAGGTGTTCGGGGGTCTGTGCTGGCCAGCACGGTTTCGGTCTGGGCATGGCGATAGGCGTCGAGGCGGCGCGCCAGCACTTCGTCGTGAACGGCGAGTTGGGCTGCCGCCAGCAATGCGGCATTGACCGCGCCGGCGCGTCCGATTGCCAAAGTGCCCACGGGGATTCCCGCAGGCATTTGTACGATGGAGAGCAGCGAGTCCCAGCCGGACAGGGTCTTGGATTGCACGGGGACGCCCAGAACGGGAAGCCGCGTTTTGGCGGCCAGCATTCCGGGTAAATGCGCCGCTCCGCCGGCCCCGCCAATAATTACCTGCAAGCCGCGTTCGATCGCTGTTTGCGCATACTCAAACAGACGATCCGGCGTGCGGTGAGCGGAAACGACCTCCGCCTCGAAAGGAATTTGCAGTGTGGTTAGCGTGGCACACGCGTGTTGCATGGTTTCCCAGTCGGATTGGGAACCCATGACGACGCCGACCAAGGGCGAGGGGTGGTTAGCTGCGATGGGGGCGAGGGGCTGTTCACTCATTTAGCTGAAACGCTCGCGGCGGGAGCGGGTGCGCTCAAAAATGGCGTCGCGGTTTTCAGGGCGCCGGCTGCCGAGATGTAAAGAAACACCGCGATGGCCAGAATCCAGGCGCTCGCACGGATGGCCTTGGTCTTGCCCAGCCGCAACGCGAACAAGCCCAGAACGATATAAACAATCAGACCGACGATCATGACGGTGACGTAGTCCGGATTCACGCCATAACGCCAGAACATCAAATAGCTGGCGATCAGTGCGCTGAGCAGCAAAACGGTATCGACGATATGCGGGGTAATCCGAACCCAACGCGCCTTGAGTCGCGGTGAGTCTTGCAGCATCCAGATGCCGCGCAGGATGAAACCGATCAGGGAAAGGACAACGGCAAGTCCGTGAATATGGACTGATAATTGGGCGATGGTCATGCGCGCTCCGCAGTGCGTGGAAACAGGCGCACCATTAAACACCAAGGGCCGGATGAATGCCAGATGATTGAATTGGCCTCATCCTCTGGCCCTTGCGAGGGGCGGGCGGTGCGGGGTTGATTTATTCGGGAACGCAGATTTCTCTTGCCCACATGGCCCGGGCGGTTTTCACCAGCAGATAAGCGATCAGTAAAGCCAGGAACCCGAATAGAAACCCACCGAGATAAGCATAAAATATAAAACCGGTAATGTGGTACATGATCAGGGTTGCAATCGTTATGGCGGCGATCGGGAAGGTATAGGCCCAGAATGGCAGACCGAAGGGAATCGTCACAAAACGCTTGGCCTGGAAAAACAGCAGCAAGGTGATGAACAGGGCAAAGTTGTACAGGATATGCCCCATGTCATCCAGCCCGCCCGGATGCAGCGCGTGCCAGGAAATAAAGCCGACGGCCGGCGGGGCAATCATGATGAACAGCGTCGGCATCAGCTTGCTGGGTGTGGGCGCATGGAAAAAATAGCGGTTCATCAGGACGGTGAGCAGGACAATCCAGAAAATCACCCCGATGCTGAAAAAGAACCACGAAATCTGGCTAAATCCGAGCGCGACTCCGGTGATCGGAACCAATATATTCCCCACGATCGGGATGAACCAGGCCGGGTTGGAGTGGTGAATCTGGAATTTTTCGTGATGAATCCAGTTGCTTAGAATAATGAGGGTAAACAGCAGCTGAACCGGGGTGCCGATGCTCCATAGCCACAGGGCCAGTGTCCTGCTGAAACTGAGTGCGATAATGCTGAGCAGAATCAGGCAGATGGAAATAGCGGGAAAGAAACTCAGGCGGACCACATGATTGAATTCGGCGCGCACTTCATCGGGATATTTCATTAACTTGGCCAGGTAGGCCAGGGTGAGTATGCCGAACAGGCCATAAGTGAAATACGTGAATATCGTGCTGGCCCCGTGAGACCATTGCATTAATTGCTCACATTTTTGCATGGCGATAGTGAAACCCGCCATGCCCATGACCATGCCGAATATTGAAATCGGCATATGGGCCAGTCGGCTATGCGCATTGGCTGCTATTGATGATCCGGGCATGTTTTTACTCCGTGGCATAAAGCGTTGTGTTGTGATTGATTGCGCATCATCCATTGAAAAGGGCCGACTTGTGCCCGGACGCTGGCAATTCCATATCAATTCGATCGGATATTACGATTAAATTTACTTATGATCAATAGAGTTTATTAAGATGAATGTTGCCGATGGTCTGATTTCGCCGGATTTTCTGTGGCTCAACTGGTTATTGTTTGTTTTCTTAATCGGGTTGGGGATGTACCGGTCGCCTTGGCGTGCCCTGTTGCATGCGCCGCAGCGTTTGAACCTGATCGCTGCCAGTGTGGCCTTTCTGACGATGCTTTGGCTGTTTTCAGCTTCCTCTCTGCCTGGATTGTCATTGCACTTTTTGGGATTGACCGTGGTGACCTTGTTGGTCGGTTGGCCCTTGGCACTGGTGTGTGGCGGTATGACCCTGTTGATGTTGGCGCTGGCCGGGCAGCTGGCGTTTTCCGGCATCGGATGGGACATGTTGGGCATGGTGGTGCCGCCCATACTTATTACTGCCGTGATCAATGCGGGAGCCCAGCGGCTGCTTCCTGCCAATTATTTCATTTATCTTTTTGTGAACAGCTTTTTTTCAGCGATTCTCGGTGCAATGGCAGCTGCGCTTACTTCAGCGAGTCTGATGCTGGTATTTGGCATCTATACTTGGGATGTGCTGACAACGAGCTACTTTCCCCTACTACCGATCCAGTGGGTGCCTGAGGCCATGATCAACACCATGATGATTCTCGGTCTGACATTGCTTCGACCGGATTGGGTCATCACTTTTGACGATCAACGCTACTTCAAAAACTAATACCCGACGGCTCCGATGGGATTGCAAGCCAGCGGTTATCGATGCAATTTGCAACTCTATATGGTGTAAATTACTTTTAGTTGGCTTTAATAACCCTTGTTTATCCGCGAGTTTACAAGGCTTGATGGTTTGGCATGGAAATTGGATTAGAATGACGTACCGCTCGCCTTGTTGCGTGTTACGAGTTTTGCAACCGTCCCTCTCAGGAGAAGATCACAATGAAAAAATTGACCGTATTGATGTTGGCCGCTGGTTTGATGACTTCCGGTGCAGCGATGGCTGCCGGCGATTCGGCCGCAGGCAAAACCTTGTATGAAGCTTCTTGCGCTTCTTGCCACGGCATGCAGGCTCAAGGTCAAGGCATGTTCCCGAAACTGGCCGGCCTGAGCGCTGAGCGCATCAAAACTACATTGGTTGCGTTCAAGGCGGGTGATACAGCTACCCTGAAGAAAGAAGGCCTCGGTGGTCCTAACTCAGCCATCATGGCGCCAAACGCGGCCGGCCTGTCTGAGCAAGACATGGATAACCTGAGTGCATACCTCTCTACTCTGAAATAAGTTCAGATTCCGGTTGATAAAAAAAGCCCCGATTTTCGGGGCTTTTTGTTTGCTGGCGGGTATCTTGTTGGTCAAGCTCCCGCGGCTGCAGAACGGTGATCAAATCTGGGTGCGTTGCTTCTCGCTTGAGATGTTGCTGTGGCGCACGTCGGATCCTTTCTGCTGGAAGATGACGTATTCGGCAATATTGGTGCAGTGATCGCCCACGCGTTCGATTGCGCGCATACAGGAGAGAATGCGTAAGCCGACATCAGCGGAGTTGGGGTTTTCGTTCATGTACTTCAGCAGTACGCGATGCACGGCGTTGTATTCTTCATTGACGTGTGTGTCGCGGCGGATGATTTCTTCTGCAGCGATGACGTCCAGTCGAACGAAGGCATCCAAAGCATCATGCATCATGCCACCAACAATGCGCCCCATGACGCGCAGGTGGCCAATGAAGTCGGTATGACGCAGCATGGGACCGATTTCTTCGGCAATACGTGCCATTTTTTCGGACTTGTCACCAATGCGTTCGAGGTCGGTAATGGCCTTGACCACCGACATAATGGTGCGCAGGTCGTTTGCCATCGGTGAGTAGCGCGCGATGATCTGGATGGCCAGTTCGTCAATGGATGACTCCATCCGATTGATTTCATAGTCCTGTTTCAGGGCGCGTGCACCGCGTTCCGCATCACCATCGAGCAGGTAAGCCACTGCATCGGCAAAATGTTGCTCGGCGACGCCGCCCATGTTCATCAGCATCGTGCGTAGTGCATTAATGTCATCATCGTAACGGGTCAGCGTGTGCGGCGTACTATTGTAGGAATCCATGAAAACTCTCCAAAAAAACATCAAATTAAACGAAATGGCTCGGAAAACCTGCACTTCACCGAAATGTCACCGATTATCGTCATAATGATGTGAGTTGGCAGGAAGATGGAAGAATTTGTATTCTGACCGCGTCCGTTGGTCGGTAACATTGACGCCAACATTATATTTTAACCAAGTTGCGAAATTATGACTGAAACCTCTTTATTGCCCGTCGCACCCGTTTTTATCAATCGCGAACTGAGTTTGATCGCGTTTAACCGGCGCGTGCTCGAATTGGCTCAGGATGTTTCGCTGCCCTTGTTGGAGCGGCTCAAGTTTCTGTGTATCTCCTCATCCAATCTGGATGAATTGTTCGAGGTGCGTATCGGGTCGTTGACCCAGCAGATCCGGGTGGGGTTAAACCGTCCGGACGACTCCGGCCTGACGCCGATTGAGCAGCTCGATCAGGTGTACGCATCGGGCCATAGCTTGGTTGCAGATCAGTACCATACCCTGAATGATGAAATTATTCCCGCGCTAGCGGAGGAAGGCATCCACTTTCTTCGCCGCACGCACTGGAATGAAGCACAATCCCTGTGGGTAAAGCAGTTTTTCCGCCGCGAACTGTTGCCGTTGCTGACTCCGTTGGGGCTCGACCCTTCGCACCCGTTCCCGCGGATTCTCAATAAATCCCTGAATTTTGTTGTATCACTGGAAGGCACTGACGATTACGGGCGTGAAGCCTGGATGGCGATTGTGCAAGCACCGCGTGCATTGCCGCGCATTATCCGCATGGATGAAGAGGCATCGGGCAGCAATTCGAGTTTTGTGTTTTTGAGTTCGATCATTCACGCACATGTGCACGAGTTGTTCCCTGGTATGACGGTGACCGGCTGCTACCAGTTCCGGGTAACGCGTAACAGCGATCTGGCTGTTGCTGTCGATGACGATGACGATCTGCTGAAAACGCTGCAAGGCGGGTTGTTTGAACGTAATTACGGCGATGCAGTCCGTTTGGAAGTGGCGGATAATTGCCCGCAGGAGATGATTGATTTTCTCTGTGACCGCTTCAAGCTCAACGATCAGGCCGTGTTCCAGGTGCATGGACCAGTCAACCTGAATCGCTTGATGGCACTATACGGGTTGCTGCACCGGCCGGATTTGAAAGACGAACCCTTCACGCCGAAACTAAAGAAAGAATTCAGTAGCGAAGCCAATATTTTCGAAACCATCGAGCAGCGCGGCGCGGTGCTACTGCATCATCCGTATGAATCGTTCATGCCGGTGGTCGAGTTCGTTCGGCAGGCAGCGAGCGACCCCAAAGTGGTTGCCATCAAGATGACGCTGTATCGCACCGGACGAGATTCGGCGATTGTCGATGCGCTAGAGGCAGCGGCGCGCGCTGGCAAGGAAGTGACGGCCGTGGTCGAACTCCGCGCACGCTTCGATGAAGAGGCGAATATCGACATCACCACCCGCTTGCAGAAAGCCGGGGCCTATGTGGCTTACGGGATTGTGGGCTACAAAACCCACGCAAAGATGACCCTCGTGCTACGTCGGGATGGTTCGCGGCTCAAACGATTCGTGCACCTGGGCACGGGCAATTACCATCCTGGTACGGCACGCATGTACACCGATTTTGGTCTATTAACGGACGATCGGTTTCTGGGTGATGACGTGAATAAGTTGTTCATGCAATTGACCGGGTTGGGGCGTGGTATGCGTCTTAAACGCATTCTGCAATCGCCATTCACCTTGCATCGTGGGATGCTTGATCGTATCGAGCGCGAGATTGAGCATGCACAGGCAGGGCGGAAAGGATTGATCCGCGCCAAGATGAACGCATTGATTGATCGTCAGATTATCGAGGCGCTTTATCGGGCCTCTCAGGCCGGCGTGCAAATTGATCTGATCATCCGGGGCGTCTGCTGTCTTCAGCCCGGCATTCCGGGATTGTCGGAAAATATCCGCGTGCGTTCGGTCCTGGGGCGTTTCCTTGAGCACCCGCGCGTGTTCTATTTCCTGAATGACGGTGATGACGAACTGTTCCTGTCGAGTGCCGACTGGATGCCGCGTAACTTCTTCGTGCGGGTCGAGGCCTGCTTCCCAATCGATGCGCCTGAAATCAAGGAACGGGTGATCAATGAAGCCTTCGAGCGGTATCTGTCTGATAACACCAGTTCATGGTCTCTGGAGGCCGATGGTCATTACCATCGCGTTAAGCGCCATCACAATGCGAAACCACGTTCAGCGCAACAGTCTTTGCTAGATGATCTGACCTGACCTCGGGCAGTCCTCAGCTGTCATCGAGGTCGATTACAACAGGATCAGGTTGTCGCGATGAATCAACTCATCTTCTTCGGCGAATCCCAGTAGTTCAGCAATGGCGCTGCTGGGTTGCCGACAGAGCTTTTTGGCTTGCGCGGAACTGTAGTTGACCAGGCCGCGACCCAAATCCTTGCCTGTTTCATCGACGATACGCACCAGATCACCGCGCTTGAACTCACCACTGACTTCAATCACGCCGATGGGTAGCAGAGAGCGCCCACCTTGGCGCAGCGCGGCGGCAGCGCCCGTATCCACGCGAACCGTGCCTCGGGCGCGCAATTGCCCGGCAAGCCATTGTTTTCTGGCGGCCAGTCGAGTTTGTGCCGGTTGAAAAACCGTGCCAACGCCGGATGTTCCCGCGGCCAGTTGGAGCAGAACGTGTGGTGTAGCGCCCGAAGCGACCACGGTTGCCGCTCCTGATAGCGCCGCTCGCTTGGCTGCCATGACCTTGGTGTACATGCCGCCTCGCCCCAATCGACCGCCTTCGGGGGAGGCCATGGTTTCCAGGGCGGGGTCTCCGGCGGTCACCTCGGTAAGTAGTCGTGCGGAGGGATCTTTGCGCGGATCGGCTTCGAACAGCCCGAGTTGGTCAGTCAGAATCACCAGAACATCGGCTTCGACCAGATTGGCGACGAGTGCAGCCAGTGTGTCGTTATCGCCAAAACGGATTTCATCGGTCGCTACCGTATCGTTTTCGTTGACGACGGGCACGACGCCCAAGTCGAGTAAAACACGCAGCGTGCTGCGCGCGTTGAGGTAGCGCTGGCGATTGGATAGATCGTCGTGGGTGAGGAGAATCTGTGCGGTGTGGATGCCGTAACGCCGCAGGACGTCCGCATACGCCTGAACCAATCCCATCTGACCCACGGCAGCTGCGGCCTGAAGTTCGGGTAGGGCGGAGGGTCGATCCTGCCATCCCAGCTGCGCCATCCCCTCGGCGACGGCGCCGGATGTGACAATAACGACTTCCCGGCCTTCGGCGCGCATTGCCGCGATTTGTTCCGCCCAACGGTCGATGGCGGATAAGTCGAGGCCTGCGCCGTTCCCGGTCACCATGGCCGAGCCGATCTTGATGACCCATCGACGATCGGTTTTCAGGTGGGCGCGCAAATCAACCCCTGTATCAACTCCCATGGCAGAATTGGCGTCGCGTTCAACCATGGCGGATTACTCCTCGGTCCACTCGAGGTCGGGATTATCGAATTTCGCGGGCGGAACGACAGGCGCCTTGGCCGCTTCGGCTGCTGCCGCCTGATCCGCAGCCCGGGCCGCTTCCATGAACTCCATGATGGCCCAGACCAGCGCGGTGGTGCCCAGTTTTTCCAGGGCGCTGATCGCAAAAATCGGCCCTTTGAAGTCCAGTTCACTACGGAACCGCTGAGTGAGTTCATTGATGTGTTCTACGCGCTCTTCTTCCGGCCACTGATCGATCTTGTTCAGGATCAGCCACCGCGGGCGCTCGGCCGAATGCGTCTGATGGCTTTCATCGTAGCGCACCAGCTCCTCCTCGATGATGGCCACTGATTCGACCGGATCCGCTTCGTCCAGCGGGGCGACATCGACGATGTGCAGCAACAGATTGGTACGTGCAAGATGCCGCAAAAACTGATGGCCCAGCCCGGCACCCTCGGCCGCGCCCTCGATGAGTCCCGGAATGTCGGCGACCACAAAGCTACGATGCGGCTCAGGCGCGACCACGCCCAGATTGGGGTGCAGGGTGGTGAACGGGTAATCGGCCACCTTGGGTTTGGCCTGGGAAATGGCGCGGATCAGGGTGGATTTGCCCGCATTGGGCATGCCGAGCAAGCCGACATCGGCCAGTACCCGCAATTCCAGCAATAATCGACGTTCATCGCCCGGCGTGCCTTCGGTTTTCTGGCGGGGTGCGCGATTGGTGGAGCTTTTGAAGCGGGCATTACCCAATCCGTGCCAGCCGCCCTGTGCCACCAGCAGCGGTTGGGCCGGGTCGAGCACTTCGCCCAGAATTTCGCCGGTGTCGATATCGTGCACCACGGTGCCGAGGGGTACGCGCACCCACAAATCGGCACCTTTGGCTCCGGTCATGTTCGAGCCGCTGCCATTTTCACCGCGTTGGGCTTCGTAGTGGCGCACGAAACGAAAATCGGCCAGCGTGTTCAGGTTGGCATCACCCAGGAAATAAACGCTGCCGCCGTCTCCACCATCCCCGCCATCGGGGCCGCCATAGGGTACGTACTTTTCGCGGCGAAAGCCGATGACGCCGTTGCCGCCGTCCCCGGCCTTCACTTTTACTTTGGCTTCATCGACAAATTTCATGGAGTTTTACCTTGCGAACCGGCACACGCATTGATTTCAGCCGATAACACTAAATTGAATGGACTGGAAACACAAAAGCCCCGCTAAAACGGGGCTGGTGAAATCACTATTTTCCTGTAGACCTTAAAGCGCGACTATGGCCGCGCCGGGCTTTATACAGGAACGACGCTCACGAAACGACGTGATTTGTCGCCTTTGACTTCAAACTTGACGGCACCATCCGTCAGGGCGAACAAGGTATAGTCGCGACCACACCCTACGTTCGCACCCGGGTGGAATTGGGTGCCGCGCTGGCGAACGATGATGCTGCCTGCGCTGATAACTTGACCGCCGTAGCGTTTGACGCCGAGGCGCTTGCTTTCTGAGTCACGACCGTTGCGGGTCGAGCCGGCTGCTTTTTTATGTGCCATGACAAAACTCCAAACTGGGCTCGGGGGCAGGCGCGTGGCCTGTCACGAGCTGATTAACCATTAATGCTGGTGATTTTGATCTCGGTATACGCTTGGCGATGACCTTGATGCTTACGGTGGTGCTTACGGCGGCGGAACTTGATGATGTCCACTTTCTTGCCGCGGCCCTGACCGATGATTTCGGCGGTCACGCTGGCGCCTGCTAAGGCAGGAGCGCCTACTTTAATGGCATCGCCATCGGCGATCATCAGCACGCGGTCTAGTGTGACTGCGCTGCCTTCTTCGCCTTCAAGTTTCTCAACCCGAAGCCATTCGCCGGGTTCTACGCGATATTGTTTACCGCCGGTGACTACTACTGCGTACATGATTGCATTCAACCTTTGTTCGGTTCGCGCACGCCAGCTTAATTTTAATTAAGAAAGCCAGACATTAAAGCAAGGCACGCGCTGTGATCTTATGGAAAGGCGGCGGATATTAGCGGCACATGAGTTCATCGTCAAGTTCAATTTGTCACGCCGGTAACGATAGTTGCTATGAAGGTAGTTGCAAAGTTTAGCAGGCTCATCAATACTCTATTCATGAAATACCGTCGACTGATCTCCTCAATCATGTTGCTGCTGGCTGTCTGGCTCCCGCTGGACAACGCCTTGGCGGGTGCCGTAGTGCAAGGTTGTCCGATGATGTCTCATGCCTTCGAGCGTGGTTTGCACACCACTTTTATGCCCAACGCTGACCAGTCGACAAGTGACGGGGCGACCGACTCGCCACACTGCCCGATGATGCACATGGCCACCGACAATACATCATCGTCCGGCCATGACCAGTGCAGCAACGGTTGCACGCATTGCGGCTTGTGTCTGTTGCTGGGCGGTGTGGCGCTTCAGCTGAATGCACCTGTCATTCCAGTCACTCCCGTTTTGTCGCAAAAAATCATCTCATACCTGCCGGCGGCGCACACTTCGGTGATCGCCCAGCTGTTCCGTCCTCCCATCGCCTGACCCAAGCTGGTGCGACTACCCGTGGGCAGCCTGCCTTCGGGGAAGTCGCGTGCTCGGGTAGTGGGCGAGTTCCTGTTTGTTATCCGTGATGGTGATTTGCTGCCCGTGAAACGGGTGCGGATCGCGCAAACACTTGTCCATTGCCTCAACCG
>NZ_DAIESY010000050.1:0-35567 GCF_027346185.1 Halothiobacillus sp. | reverse complement strand
AGTCGCTGGCCGATTAGATGCAAGGCGCGCTCGCGCCGCAATGGCCGCCCCCTTGCAAGCGAGCGCAACGCCGCAGATGATCGGCCAGCGGCTCGCCCGATGGGAGTGCTCCGAATGCGCCATGACGGCGTTGCCGTGCTTAACAAGGGTTTGGCCATTGCCTGCGCACGGCGCCTTGTCCTGACGCATTCGGAGGACTCTGAAAGTACCTCCAAGAGCGAAACAGTACACTAGCGAGGCAGGCTGTTACACTGCCACCTCAAAAATTATTTCTAGAAATCTGAACGAGCATTTATGAGCACGCCCAAACTAATCCGCCCCCAAAATTCTGCAGACACCAACGCCGAAGGCTGGGTCTACCATTTGTCGCATACCGACCTCGACGGTTATGGCGCCCAATTCATGCTCAAGGCCGCTGGTGTCAAGACGCGCTGCTTTAATGCCGATTACCGCGATATTCCGCTGGCGGTCGATAAAATCGTCGAGCAAATCATCGAAGCGGGTGAACCGGCATCTTTGCTGCTCACCGACCTCAATCTCACGCTTGATCAGGCCGAGCAGATCGACAAGCGCATCAAGAAGCTGAAAGTCCCGACGACACTGCAATTGCTCGACCATCACGCCACTGGTGCAGATTGCGCAGCCAAATTCGATTGGTACTACCTCGATACTGAACGCTGTGCCACCAAGCTTGCGTTTGAGGCGGTTGCCGATCTGATGCCCGAAGATCAACGGGCACAGTATGCGTTGCGGGCCGATTTCGTCGATATGGGTGACCGCTGGCTGAAAGATGAGCCGTTGTTCCGCAAGTCTTTGTATCTACTCGGACTGGTGATGCAGGATGACCATCTTGCCCCGCCGCTGGCGGATATCAAGCGCAGTTACCGCTTCCACGTGATCGAGCACTTTTTTCAGGCGCATGAACGCGGCGAGAATCTGGAATCGATCGAGCGCGGTCTGTATGACGTGCGCAAAAACTTCCTCGTCGGCCGCATCGACGCGCAGGATCTGAACAATCCCGAACTGCCGCTCAACGATAAATTCCACATTCTTTCCGCGTCCGTGCTCGATGAGACCACGGTGCCGATGCTCGATATCGACGGTGTGCGCACCGGGATTTTCTTCAACTGGCCGCATGACGTGTGGCGCGGCGTGATCATGGACATGATGGAGACACGCCACAAAATGGATATGGCGATCGGTGTTCGGGGTAATGGCAAGCTCTCGCTGCGGGCGAATCCCGGCGTGGATGCCGGCGCGATTTCGGCAAAATACTTCCGTGGTGGCGGCCATCCGGGCGCGGCGGGCGGTGAACTGCGGGATAACCGCTTGCGCGATCTGGATCATGCCGTTTCATCAATCAAGCAGACGATCAACCCCGCACCACCCGTCGCTACGGCCAAGTTGGGCAGCATGATCACCATCCAGCCGCCAAGAAAAGGCGCCCAGAAGAAATAATGGGCTTCAACCATAGCGGTAGCAACCGATGAGTACGGCGGTCATTTCTGCCCGTGGTCATGCCCGTTTGCAGGCAGAGCTCGATCACCTGTGGCGCGTGGAGCGTCGCCTGGTCGTGCAGGCGGTTTCCGAAGCCGCAGCTCTGGGTGACCGCTCGGAAAATGCCGAGTACATCTATGGCAAGCGTCGGTTACGCGAAATCGATCGGCGCATCCGTTATCTGCAAAAACGGCTGGGTGACATCAAGGTGGTGCGCCAGCCGCCTACTGATGTGAACAAGGTTTATTTTGGTGCCCGCATCACCCTGCTTTACGCAGACGATCGGGAGCAAACCGTTTGCCTCGTCGGGCCCGATGAGATCGATCCGGCCAATCAGCTGATCAGTATCGATTCCCCCCTGGCCAAGGCCGTGCTCGGTAAGCCACTGGATGCCGAGGTGGTGCTTTATCTGCCGGGGGAGACAGCCGCGCCGCGCCGTGTTCAGGCCGAAATCATCGCCATCGAATATCCCGTTGAATTGCATCGAGCCGAAGAGCCTTCGCCGGTGCGGGCCTGAAATAGTTCGATCATTCAAGAAAGCGTCATGCAAAAAGCCCAAAATTGACGCCTTGCTGCGTTAGAATGCCTGCCAGTTAGTCCACTGCTGCCATGCACTGTTCCACTGTCCGTCCGCCACAGGAATCCCACCATGCTGTTTCGTTTCCCCATCGTTATCATCGATGAAGATTTTCGTTCTGAAAACGCCTCAGGTCTTGGTGTGCGTGCATTGGCCGACGCCATCCGTGCGGAAGGGGAAGAAGTGCTCGGTGTGACGAGTTACGTCGATCTGGCCTCGTTTGCGCAGCAGCAGAGTCGGGTTTCCGCCTTTATCGTTTCCATCGATGATGAGGAATTCAGCACACTGAATCACGAACCGGATCAGGAACTGCCTGTTATCGCTCAACTGCGTAAATTTATCCATGAGATCCGTTTCCGTAATTCCGACATCCCGATTTTCCTCTACGGCGAAACCCGGACCAGTCGCCATTTGCCCAACGAGGTGCTCAAGGAACTGCACGGCTTCATTCACATGTTCGAGGACACGCCCGAGTTTGTGGCGCGCCATGTGATTCGTGAAGCTCGGTCTTATCTGAATTCACTCTCGCCCCCGTTCTTCCGCGCATTGACCGGTTATGCGGCCGATGGCTCCTATTCATGGCATTGCCCGGGGCACTCAGGCGGCGTGGCGTTCCTAAAAAGCCCGGTGGGGCAGATGTTCCACCAGTTCTTCGGTGAAAATCTGCTGCGTGCCGATGTGTGCAATGCAGTCGATGAACTCGGGCAACTGCTCGATCACACGGGGCCGGTGGCCGCTTCCGAACGCAATGCCGCACGCATTTTCAATGCCGATCACCTGTTCTTTGTCACCAACGGCACGTCGACCAGCAACCGGATGGTTTGGAACTCGAACGTGGCGCCGGGTGATATCGTGGTGGTCGATCGAAACTGCCACAAGTCGATTCTGCATTCGATCATCCTGACCGGCGCCATTCCGGTATTCATGATGCCGACACGGAATCATTACGGCATCATCGGCCCGATCCCGCAGAGCGAATTCTCGGTCGAGAACATCAAGGCGAAGATCGAGGCACACCCCTTTGCCTCTCTGGCCGAAGATAAGACGCCGAAAATTCTCACCATCACGCAATCGACTTACGATGGCATCATCTACAACGTCGAAGAAATCAAGAACGAGCTGGATGGCTATGTCGAAAACCTGCATTTCGACGAAGCATGGTTGCCCCATGCCGCCTTCCACGACTTTTATGGTGACTACCACGCCATCGGCGCTGATCGTCCCCGTTGCAAGGAGTCGGTGATTTTTTCGACTCAGTCCACGCACAAGATGCTGGCGGGGTTGTCGCAGGCGTCCCAGATCCTGGTTCAGGACAGCAAGCAGCATTTGTTCGACCGCGACGTGTTTAACGAAGCTTATCTGATGCATTCGTCCACTTCGCCACAGTACGCGATCATTGCCTCCTGCGATGTGGCCGCGGCCATGATGGAACCGCCGGGTGGCACCGCACTGGTCGAAGAATCGATTCTCGAAGCGCTCGATTTCCGCCGAGCCATGCGCAAGGTGGATGCCGAATATGGGGAAGATTGGTGGTTCAAGGTCTGGGGACCGGACGTTCTTGCAGAAGAGGGTGTCGGTTCGCAGGACGATTGGATGATCTGTGCCGATGATGAGTGGCACGGTTTCGAGCGGATGACCGATCGCTTCAACATGCTTGATCCGATCAAGGCGACGCTGATTACGCCCGGCCTGAATTTGAATGGGGATTTTGACGAAACGGGGATTCCGGCTTCGGTGGTCACCAAGTATCTGGCTGAACACGGCGTCGTAGTCGAAAAAACCGGCCTGTACAGTTTTTTCATCATGTTTACGATCGGCATTACAAAAGGTCGTTGGAACACGCTGCTGACGGCGCTGCAACAATTCAAGGACGAATACACCAAGAACCAGCCACTGTGGCGGATTCTGCCGGATTTCGTCGCCAAATATCCCCGTTATGAGCGCATTGGTTTGCGTGATCTGTGCCAGCAACTGCACAACCTGTACAAAAAGAACGATGTGGCGCGTCTGACGACCGAGATGTATCTATCGAATATGGAACCGGCCATGCGGCCAGCGGATGCCTGGGCGAAGATGGCGCGCAAGCAAATCGACCGCGTACCAATCGATGAACTCGAAGGCCGCATTACCGCCTCGCTGGTGACGCCATATCCGCCCGGTATTCCTTTGCTGATTCCGGGCGAGCGTTTCAACAAGACCATTGTTGACTACCTGAAATTCGCGCGTGAGTTCAACAAGCAGTTGCCGGGGTTCGAAACCGATGTCCACGGTCTGGTCGCCGACGAAGCCGATCACGTCAAATCCTACTTTGTCGATTGCGTCAGGGACGATTGATGCAGTCGATACTCGTGGTCGGTGGCGCGGGCTATATCGGCTCACACATGGTCAAGTTTCTCGCGCGTGCGGGCTACCGTGTCGTGGTGCTCGATAATCTTTCCACCGGTCATGCCGATGCCGTGCGCTACGGCGAATTGATCGTTGGCGATATGGCCGACACGGCACTACTGGACCGGCTGTTTCATTCCCATCGATTCGACGCCGTTATGCACTTTGCCGCTTTCAGCCTGGTCGGCGAATCGGTTGATGATCCCGGCAAGTACTACCGCAACAACGTCGCCAATACGCTCAATCTTCTGGATGCGATGGTGCGCCATCAGGTAAGGCATTTTGTTTTTTCGTCCACGGCGGCAACCTTCGGTGAACCCCGATCAGATCGGATTGACGAACTTCACCCGCAAAAACCGATCAATCCCTACGGCCGCAGCAAGTTGATGGTCGAGCATCTGCTGGCTGATTATGATGCCGCCTATGGCCTCAAATCGGTGTGCCTGCGCTACTTCAACGCCGCCGGTGCCGATCCGGAAGGTGAGTTGGGCGAGCGCCACAATCCCGAGACGCATCTTATTCCTCTGGTGTTACAGGCTGCTTCTGGCCGCCGGTCGCATATCCATGTATTCGGTACGGATTACGACACACCCGATGGCAGTTGTCTGCGCGACTATATCCACGTGCAGGACCTCTGTTCGGCTCATCTGCTGGCATTGGAATGGCTGCAAGAGCATCAGCAAAGCAAGCAATTCAACCTCGGCAATGGGGACGGCTATTCTGTGCTTGATGTCATTGAAACGGCGCGTAAAGTGACTGGTAAGGAAATCCCCGTTCTCATCAAGGATCGCCGGGCAGGCGACCCCGCTCGTTTGGTTGCGGATGCTACTCTGGCGAAACAACAGCTTAGTTGGAAACCAGATTACTCCGATCTGGCCGACATGATCGCGCACGCCTGGAATTGGGAGCAGGCTGGCGGATTATCCGGCTAAACCCAGGTTCTTCTTGCGCCACCCCCCCAAAGATAATCTGGAATGGTAGTCTGGAGGACAAACAGCTTCAAGTGACCTCATGCCGTGGATGTCTGGAGCCGATCGATGATCTGCCTGTGTTGACGGATATCGAAATCAATCCTTGACAACAGTTCATAAGTCTATAATATATGCCTCCTACTGACGCGGGATGGAGCAGCTCGGTAGCTCGTCGGGCTCATAACCCGAAGGTCGTAGGTTCAAATCCTACTCCCGCAACCAAATTTAAGCCCTTGATTGATAACCCTTTATTAGGTAATTATCATCGAGGGCTTTTTTTGCGCCCGCCCTTTGCGGCCACGCGCTGCGAACCACTCGGTTGGGGTCGCTCTTGCTGACAGTCTCTGCCTTATAACAGGCAAATCGTTCATAATTCAGAAGGCCGGTCATTAACCCAAGCCGCCAGGGAAAAGTCGTTTGGATCACCAGGAGCAGATATGCGTCATTACACGACCTTCAGGCAGCTTGAGATTTTCGAGGCCATCGCCCGGCTCGGTAGTTTTACCCGCGCCTCCGAAGAGCTTTTTCTGACACAGCCAACAGTGTCCATGCAGATGAAGAAGTTATCGGAGATGGTTGGTGTTCCTCTGATCGAACAGGTAGGGAAGAAGATCTACCTGACAGAGGACGGAAAAGAGCTTGCTCAGGCAACCCGTGAGGTATTTGGCATCATGGACCGGTTTACCATGTCGGTAGCCGAGAGGCAGGGTTTGAAGAAGGGCCAATTGCGTCTGATGGCGATTACCACGGCATCCTATTTTGCGCCGCGATTATTGGGTGAATTTTCTAAACTTTACCCCGGTATCGAAGTGAGTTTACGCGTCACCAACAAGGAACAGGTATTGGCGAGTATTGCCAATAATCTCGATGATCTCTATTTGCTCGGCCAGCCCCCCGAGGATATGGAAATCGAATCCACACCCATCATGAATAATCCCATTATCGTGCTGGCCGCGCCGGATCATCCACTGGCCAAAGAGAAAAACATCAACCTTGAGCGCTTGGCCGAAGAGCCGTGGCTGATGCGGGAAAAAGGCTCAGGCACCCGTAATGCCATTGAACGCACGTTTGGCGAAGCGGGAATTACGATTCGCCCACGACTGGAGTTGGGCAGCAACGAGGCGATCAAGCAGGCGATTCTGACCGGGCTCGGTATTTCGGCGCTGTCTCGCCACACGCTCATGTTGAACCAGCCCGGACAGTTTGCAATCTTGGACGTTCAAGGCTTTCCGATCATAAGGCAATGGTGCGCCATCTATCCTGCCGGTCGGCAGCTTTCGGTGGCCGCGCGTGCCTTTCTGGACTACCTGCTGGAGCGACCCGAACAAGAAAACGTGTAATGCGGAGGGCTTTATTGGCGAAGCGGGGGTGTCCGGTTATTTGGTCAACGCCATAAACAGCTTCGGCAGGCGCTCGGGAAGGCGTTCGATACGGTCGATGATGGTGTACTGCTGGCCGAATATGTCACGCACGTAATCGTTATCGCCCTCTTTGAGGCTGGCATCCAGACTGATGCAATAGGGGAAAATGCCCTGTTGATCGAGTTCCTTGACCGCTTGACGCGCGTCTTCGATCAATAGCCGATCGTCAGAAGTATCCACGTCCGAAGGTTGGCCGTCGGTCAGGATCAGCATGAGTTTCTTGTCTGCCTTCTGGGCGCTGAGGTAATGGGCGGCGTGGCGCATGGCCGCGCCCATACGGGTTGAGTAACCGGCCTCCATTTTCGCCAGACGGGCTTTGACTTCATCGTCCCAGCGTTCGCTGTAGCCTTTGATGTGCTGATACCGTACTTCGTGGCGGGTATTGGAATGAAAACCGGCAATGGCGAAGGGGTCGCCGAGTTTGTCGATGGCCCAGGCCAGCAGCGATACGGCTTCCTGGCTGAGTTCAAGGATGGTTTGTTCACTGCCCGCCGCCTTTTCGTTGAGCGATTCCGAGAGATCGAGCAACAGCATGACGGCGATACTGCGGCCGTTTGTGCGATGGCTCATATTGATGCGCGGGTCTGGATTTGCGCCGCTCTTGTAATCGATCAGAGAGCGGATGGCGACGTCCAGATCAAGCTCACTGCCTTCTTCCTGATAACGGATACGCACCTTGTCCTGCGGCTTGAGCGCATCGAGCATTTTCTTGAGCTGTTTCGCGAGTGCCGCATGTTTTTGCAGCAGGCGGTCAATATCGGCGGCATTGCCACTGGAATGCAACGATTCATACACGCTTACCCAGTCCGGTCGGTAGCTCTGACTCACGTAATCCCACTCGGGATAATGACGTGGCGGCAGACCCTGTATTTCCTGCGGTTCGATTTTGCGCTGTTCATCGAAGGCTTCTTCCTCATCACCCGCTTCGATGAATTTCCACAGTTGGCGATTGTCGTCACGGTATTCGACAACGGTATTGTCGAAATGTACCTTGGCGAACTGATCACTCTGACGACGGGTTCTGGCGACATAGCTCAGCGCCAAGTGCGCAACCTCATTGGTCGAGGTTGCAGGCTGTTCCATCAGTGCATGGAAACGCGCGACGAACTCATTGAGATCGGCATCCGTGTAACCGTGATCCGGTGCGAGCAAGGCCCGTGAGAGCATGGCGAGCCGGTGGCGCAGGCAGGAGGTGGTTTCCGGGTCGCAGGCATTCTCTTGTGGTTTGGGATGCAGCGCGAGGAAGAGTTTCCGCATACCGGGATATTCGCGAATCAGTAGCGTGTCGATGCGGCAATCTTCGAAGAACTCGACCGCCATGCGCTGGAAAGGGCTCCAGTTATCAGCGATTTGCGCTTCGGACCAGCGGCGGTGCCCAACGATATGCGCCAGAATGGCACGGTAGCGATCGATGCCGCGGATGCCATTTTGATCCTCGCACACATCCGGCAGTCGAATGCCGAGTTTGTCGTAATAGGGAATGGGCTTGCGGATTTGATCAAATGCGGTGGAGTAGGGCACCAGATGCTCGCTGTCCTGCCACAAGCCGCGCAGATACAAATCAAGATTTCGCTCGTTATCGACTAGGAGCGTGCCTTGCCGTTCGCGTTGCAGCACGGCGCGGCTGTCTGCCGATTGCAGGCTGAAGTAATCCTTCTGGCGTTCGGGATGGTTGTTGTAATTGCGGATGCCATAGTCCACCCAGTTTTTCATGCCCGAGAGCGTGAGTTGGCCGAGCAGATTCGGTGCCTGGGCCAGAAAATCAGGTAAGCCGGGGCTTGGGAATGTCGTGTGGTGGCCGTGGATCGAGCCGGTGGTTCGCGTCATCAGATCCTGCGTGATATCCAGATATTCCTGGAGCAGCTCTGCCGATTGCAACCGTCGCGCAACGGGTGCCAGTGTGCGAATAAACGGATCGATGGCCCGGCCGTTGGGTGATTTTTGCATGACACGGATGGTGTCCATAACCGCCGTGAGTGCCGATTCACCCACCGCTAAAGCGGTTGCGGGCCATTCCTCCATGAACGCCAGCATGGGCTCCACCCCACGGCCAAGTTTGCCTATCACGCGGGCGGCTTCAAGATAGGCGTCAACCCCTTCGCTACTGAGAGAGGCGAGCGCCTCGGTCATGCAGTCTTCGAAGACGGCTTGCGCCTGGGGAAAGCGGGTGTCGAGCTTGGTCCAATAAAGATCAAGCTGCTGATCCCGGGAAAGCGTGTTATTCATCGCAGCCGCCGATTATGTTCAGCCAAACGTCGCGTCGATCGCGTGATCCAGCGTTTCGCGGATGTCGGCGTCATCGGTGATCGGGCGAACCAGCGCCATGCGGCAGGCATCGACCGGTGACACGTTGTCCTTGATCAGGGTAGCTGCATAGACAAGCAGACGGGTTGAAATACCTTCGTCCAATCCATGACCTTTCAGATTGCGCGCCACGTTGCCGATTTTGACCAATTTGGCGACCGTATCGGACGCCAAACCGGTTTCCTTGGCCACAATCTCGGTTTCCAATGCGGCATCCGGGTAATCGAAATCGAAGGCGGTAAAACGCTGCTTGGTGGATTGCTTCAAATCCTTCATCAAGGTCTGATAGCCGGGATTATAGGAAATCACCAACTGGAAATCGGGATGCGCGTGGATCAGTTCGCCCTTCTTGTCCAGCGGCAGGGTGCGGCGGTGATCGGTCAGCGGATGAATCACCACGGTGGTGTCCTGCCGCGCTTCAACGATTTCGTCGAGATAGCAGATGGCGCCGATACGAGCGGCGGTAGTCAACGGGCCATCCAGCCAGCGCGTGCCGCCTTCGTCAAGCAGGTAGCGGCCCACGAGGTCGGATGCTGTCATATCCTCATTGCACGCCACGGTGATGAGCGGCTTGCCGAGCTTCCAGGCCATGTACTCGATAAAACGGGATTTGCCACACCCTGTAGGCCCCTTGACCATGACGGGCAGACGATTTCGATAGGCAGCCTCATAAAGGGCGACTTCGTTATTCTGCTGCTGATAAAAGGGTTCAGCCTGAATTTTGTATTGATCTTTATCGGTCATGGCATGGTTCCTTATCAATTTGGCTCGGATGATTAACCCTACATGGTTGTCCTGAGCGGACGGTCAAGGGTGGTGAGATTGATTAAGCAAGCTGGGTGATGCACACATCTTGGTATGTACATGGCCCAGATGGCCATAAGTCAGGCGTAAAACACCCCCGGCGTGCCGAGGGTGTGCGCAATTAGTGATGAATTGCATTAGTCTGGGCGTCGATTACTTGTGAACGCCCAGTTTTTCGCGCCAGCCCGGATAGAGCTTGTCGGCATCTTTCGGGAAGGATTCGAAAGCACGCGCAAATTCCTTGTGCTCTTTGGCGAACTCGATCGGATCGGCACCGGCTTTCCAGCACTCGTAGGATTGACGCAGAGAGATCGCGCCAGCCGCCGGGCTGTCGATATGGCCGTAAGAACCACCACCTGCGGTGTTGATGACGTTGCCGTGGCCCAGGTTCTCGAAGAAGCCGGGCAGACGCAGCGCGTTCATGCCGCCGGAGATGATCGGTGTGGTGGGCTTCATGCCGTACCACTTCTGGAAATACACCGGACCTTGCGCTTCATCCCGTTCGATCATGTACGCGATGTTGCGGTCGTCGCCTTCGCCTTCCATCTTGCCGTAGCCCATGGTGCCCACGTGGATACCGGAAGCACCTTGCAGACGGGAGATTTTCGCCAGAACGAAGGCGGTGTAACCACGCTTGGCGGATGGCGAAGTAATCATGCCGTGACCGGCACGATGGTAATGCAGGTACTGGCTTGGGTATTGACGACGGGCCGTTGTGATCATGCCGGGGCCGCCAACGAAGCCGTCGACGAGGAAGGCCAGTTTGTCGGCATCGGGGCCGAATACTTCCAGTGCGAAATCGGCACGGGCAAGCATTTCATAATGGTCGTCGGCGGTGATGTTCATGGAGAACAGCTTGGCTTGACCGGTTTCGTCCTGGGCGCGCTTCATTGAGTCGTACACGAGCGGCAGCACTTTCTTCAACGGGCAGAACACCTGGTTGCCTTGTGGCTCATCGTTCTTGATGAAGTCGCCACCCAGCCAGAACTGGTAGGCCGCAGCGGCAAATGGCTCAGGCCGCAGACCCAGTTTAGGCTTGATAATGGTGCCGGCAATGTAACCACCATTTTTGATCGGACGGCCAAGGATGCGCCACAAATCGGAGATGTCTTTCGCCGGGCCGTCGAACATCTGGATGCAACGCTCTGGCACGTAGAAGTCGATCATTTGACCGTATTCAATGTCGCCCATGCCTTGGTTGTTACCGATAACCAGAGTCAGGAAAGACGCGATCATGAAGCGACCGTCAGTCACATTGCGGTCGAACAGTTCGATCGGATACGCAATGCGCATGTCTTCGGTGGCTTCATCGATGTGATAAACCAGCGCGTCAACACCTTTGGTGAAGTCGTCTGTGGTTGAAACTTCCACGTTGGTACCGGTTGACGATTCTGCCGCGAAGTGAGCAGCGGCTTCGAGGTAACCGTGGCCAGCTTTCGGCTTCATTTTGTAGGCAACAAGAATGTGCTTGCCACCGGCAATCAGGTCTTCTTCTTTCAGACTGAGGTCGGCGTAACGAGCAGATTGATCCATGATGTAACTCCTCTGTTTTATGAAAAGGGCACCTCGAAAAACCTTTCGAGGTGCCCAAAAAATCAGGATTGAGGCCCTGAACACGCCGAAGCACTTTAAAACCCGACTGATATAATTAATAATCAATTATATTTAGATAAAGCATAAGGCTCGACTTATACAATGCGCCGACTTACCTTGCGTCAATTGGTGGTCTTTGAGGCCGTGGCCCGGCATCTGTCTTTCTCCAAGGCGGCGGAAGAGCTTCATTTGAGTCAGCCCGGTGTTTCCATGCAGGTACGCCAGATCGAATCCTTTGTGGGACTGCCACTCACCGAGCAGGTCGGTAAAAAGATATTTCTGACCGAAGCGGGGCGAAATGTTCAACACGCGGCCATTAACATATCCGCTCAGTTGAGTGATCTGGGCAATGCGCTTGCGCGGCTCAAAGGCGCAGAAGAAGGACAGTTGAATGTGGCGGTAACCTCCACGGTGAACGCGGTAGCCACGGGTATTTTGGCAGGGTTTCGTGGGCGTTACCCCAAGGTGTCTATTCACCTTGAGGTATCCAACCGCGCAGAGGTGCTGGGGTTGCTGGCTACAAACCGGATCGATCTTGCCATCATGGGTCAGGTGCCCGATGGCCTCGGGCTTGAAGCGACACAGTTCATGGATAACCCGCTGGTTGTCATCGCGCCGGTTGATCACCCCTGGGTCGGCCGATCCGATATACCCATTGCTGAGCTCGCGAATGAATCCTTTCTCGTGCGCGAGGACGGTTCGGGTACGCAGGGCGCCATGGAGCGTTTCTTTTCAGCCAGGGAGTTGAAAATCCACAAAAGCATGCAAATGAACAGTAACGAGGCGATCAAGATGGCCGTTCAGGCGGGGTTGGGTCTGGGGATCATCTCGGAGCAGACATTGGAAATGGAGTTGATGCTCAAGCGGCTGGCCGTCCTTTCTGTCGAAGGATTCCCGATCATGCGTCATTGGTTCATCGTCCACCGCAGCGACAAACTCCTCTCACCCGTGGCATCGGCTTTCAAGACCTACCTGTTGGCTGAATCGGCGACCCTCGTGCACTGAATTTACTTCAGGCGAATTTTCTGGAAGAACCTGACGTAATGCACCTCGTTTTGAGCTGGGATTTGCTGATCTCACGTGTCTAAGCGGCATGGTGCGAGGATAATCATGGTCGCCGTGTTTTCAGTATTCGGTTTGATAAACTAATGTGTAGTATAACAATCCAAGGAGTCGTTCCCTGTAGCATGTGCGTTGTAAGGGAATTGAACTTGATTCAGGGGAGTTTCTTGAGCTCAGGTGCATTTTTAGCGTAACGACCGGATTCTCCATTGGCTATAGAGAACTTTTTAACTATGAACTACGTACTAACTTGTGAGCGTCGGTTACTGTGACCAAATTCAGTGAACTGGATATCGGTGTAGATGGCATGACTTGCGCCTCGTGCAGCTCGCGAGTGGAGCGTGGTCTAGCCAAACTTCCAGGAGTGGCTGCCGCCAGTGTGAATCTCGCCACTGAACAGGCAACGATCCAATTCGACCCGCAACAGGTGCATCCCGCCGACTTGGTCGAAGTCATCAGGGATGTCGGCTATACACCGGTTGTCGCCGAGATAGATCTCGCTATTGAAGGGATGACCTGCGCTTCTTGCGTTGGGCGCGTTGAGCGTGCACTGAAGCATTTGCCTGCTGTGCTGGATGCCGTGGTGAATCTGGCGACCGAACGCGCCCATGTTCGCTATATCCCGGCGATGGTTGGGCCGGAAGAGTTGATCGTCGCAGTGACAGAGGCGGGTTATGGCGCCAGCCTTGTCGATGATTTTGCCGATGGCCACACCAATGGTGTGGAGCCGGATGATAACCGTCAGCAGAAGAACATCCTCTCCATGAAGCGTGACGTGATTCTGGCTGCCGGACTCTCTTTGGTTATCATGTTCTTGTCCATGGGCGCCATGTTCATCCCCGGGCTGGAGCGCGTGTTGGCTGGAATCAGCCCGTTCCCGAATTTTTGGGACTGGGTTCAACTGCTCCTCGCTTCGGCTGTACTGTTCGGCCCGGGGCGACGTTTTTTCAAACCGGGCTTTATCGCCTATCGTCATCTCTCGCCGGATATGAACTCACTTGTTGCGACCGGCACGGGAGCGGCTTACGCTTATAGTGTGTTGGTGCTGGTTTTCCCCTTCTTGTTTCCGGTCGAGGCCAGACATGTCTATTTCGACTCGTCCGCAGTAGTGATTGCGGCCGTATTGGCGGGCAAATATCTGGAAGCGCTCGCCAAGGGCAGAACCTCCGCCGCGATACGCAAACTGATTGATTTACAGGCGAAAACAGCGCATATCCTTGATGAATCCGGTGCAGAGCGAGATGCGCCATTGGCACAACTGCACAAAGGTGATCGATTTGTCGTGCGTCCCGGCGAGCGTATTCCGACGGATGGGCGCGTGATCGAGGGACGTGCCCACATCGATCAATCGATGCTGACGGGCGAGCCATTACCTGTTGCCAAGGGACAGGGTGACGAGGTCGTCGGCGGTACGGTCGATCAGGACGGGCGCTTGCTGATTGAGGCGACTTCGGTTGGTCGAGATACCGTTCTGGCTCAAATCATCAAGCTGGTAGAAAGTGCGCAAACGGGCAAGTTGCCGATACAGGGTCTGGCCGATCGCGTTGTTCGCGTGTTCACGCCTGTTGTGCTGGCCATTGCGCTGATTACCTTCATTACCTGGATTGTATTGACCGGCAATGTCAGTGTGGCGCTTGTCGCCGCTGTTGCCGTGCTGGTGGTCGCCTGTCCCTGCGCCATGGGCTTGGCAACGCCCGCCGCCATTATGGTGGGCACAGGTCGTGCAGCAGAGTTGGGTGTGCTTTTTCGCAAAGGCGAAGCATTGGAAACCCTTTCCCGTGTGGATACGGTACTGTTCGATAAAACAGGAACATTGACGGAAGGCCGCCCGACTGTATCGGATAGCGGCGGCCCGTCGCCCGATGAAGCCCTACGCTTGGCGGCGGCTCTTGAAGGAGCATCCGAACATCCTCTTGGGCGTGCTATCGTGACTGCTGCAGAACAGCGAAGTGTCGTATTGCCTGCTGCCGAGGACTTCCGCTCTATCGTCGGGGATGGCATCGAAGGCATGATCGACGGACGCAAAGTGCGTGTCGGTTCCCGCCATTTTCTTGAACGTGAGGGCGTGGATCTCGGCTCGAATTCCACAGAAGCCGCTCAATTTGAAGAGGCAGGCCAAACGACCGTATTTGTCTCTGCAGACAGCACGTTTCTCGGCTGGCTGGCGATTGCTGATCGAATCAAACCCGATGCAAAAAGCGTGGTTGATGCCTTGCGCCAACGGGGTATCAATATCGCGATGGTCACCGGAGACGCGAAGCGGACCGCTAAAACGGTTGCCGCCATGCTGGGTATTGATGAAGTACACGCGGAAATTCGCCCACAGGATAAGGCCAGGGTGGTTAGCGAACTTCAATCCAAGGGACGTCGCGTTGCATTTGTTGGCGACGGTATCAATGATGCGCCTGCATTGGCTCAAGCCGATGTCGGCATCGCGCTGGCTTCGGGGACAGATATCGCCATCGAGGCAGCCGATGTCACGCTGACGCGTGGCCAATTGCGCGAGGTAGTTACAGCAATAACAGTCGCGCGACACACCCTCTCCAATATTCGCGGCAATCTGTTCTGGGCCTTCTTTTACAACATTCTTTTGATACCGATTGCGGCGGGCGTTGCCGTTTCGATCGGCATTCATCTCAATCCGATGGTGGCCGGGGTGGCAATGGGCTTATCCTCGGTGTTCGTGCTGGGGAATAGTCTTCGTCTTAAAAGGCTCAAAGCATTCCAACCAGATCCAATCACTCAATCAACCAATATCCCGTCTCACCCCAAAACCTAGAGGTATTTCCCATGAGTTCTTATGTTTTCTCCGTCACCAGCCCGAAAGATTATGAATCAACCGTACCCATGGTTACCGAGGCATTGAAGCAGGAAGGCTTTGGTGTGCTGACCACGATCGATGTGGCCGCCACACTCAAGGCAAAATTAGGGCTCGAACGAAAGCCATACATTATTCTGGGTGCCTGCAACCCGAACTTCGCCCATCAGGCACTGGAAGCCGAACCGGATATCGGCGCTCTTTTACCCTGCAATGTTGTCGTGCGCACCGAACCGGATGACACGGTGAGCGTCGTATTCATGGACCCGGTATCCGTTCTGGGGATGGTCAACCACCCCGGCGTGGACAAGATCGGTCACGAGGTGCGTGAAAAACTCATGCGCGTCGCCGAGGCTGTACGCGGTTGATGAAAGCACTTTGAATCAGGGGGATCAACAATGAGTGAAATCAAGTTAAAAATTACCGGTATGACCTGCGAACACTGCGTTCGCGCCGTCAACAAGGCGCTTAAGGATGTGCCGGGTGTAACCGATGTTGAAGTAACTCTGCAACCGGGTTCCGCAGTTGTTCATGGTGAGATGGACCCGGCCGAACTCATCTCTGCGGTGACCAGTGAAGGCTATACAGCGGAGGTTCAGTCTTGAGTGCAGCACCTCAGACCACGAGCACTTCGGTATTGCTTTACACCAGTCCCGGTTGTCCTGATTGTGCTGCCGTACGCAACTACCTCAATGAACATCGGATTGATTTCGAAGAGCGCAGCGTGGCTAACCCCGGTGTGGCCGATGAGGCCAAATCCCGTTACGGCGTGCGTGTCGCACCGGTTACCGTTATTGCAGGCAATGCAATATGGGGGACCTTCGCTGAACAGAAGCCGAAGCTTGATGCCCTGTTCGGGAAAACAGGAACGTAATAAACGGTACACTCGTGGCGATTCAGAAATGTTGGAGAGTCTGTCGGACTTTAGGTAAATCGGCTGCAAATCCATATGGAAGCTCATGTTTCAATTCTTTTTTGGTCAATGGGGCCAAATATTTCCCTGCAAAAGCGGCAAAATCTGCCCTAGCCCAGCTCGTTTTGCTATTGTTTCTAATAGTCCTACAGGCTACTAGGTTGGCGTTCAAGCACGCCACCAGCGACGTAATCCCATCTTCGTCACGCTTGCTCATGCCGCTCGTCCTCTCTGTTATACCTAAGATTCATTTGACTGCAGTTCCGCAACACATTGGTTCTACTTATGCTCTAAAGAAGTCTATTCAGCAGGATCGTGGCAGGATTTCATGTGATTTATATCACGCCCTATGATTTTTAAACGTATCCAGAAGCTGTTGTTTTGCACTGTTGTAATTTGGATTGTCGAAGACGGGGTTGCTGCGGTTTTCGAATAGATCGCTGATAAATTGGGCAATGGGAAGGACGAGTGTGGTCTCTCCGTTTCTATTGGCGAAACTGACAATTTTGAGTTCCATATTGACCTTGCCGGCTTTCAGACGCCTTAGCGCAGCATCATTAGATGTATAAATCTGAAGCCATTCATTGTTTAGAATGTGACGTTCCAGAAACTGTTTGATTCGTTGATCGGTGCACAATTGATCGTAAGTAGATGGTTCAGGCTCCGGTTGCTTCGTTTCCTTAACCCGTGCGGCGGCGGCTGACTTTGCCTCTTCGCCTTCTGCTGAGCGCTCGTCAGGTCGCTCATCGGAAACTTCGTTGGCATTCTCATGAGTTAGAGGCGAAGCAGTGCTGGACACCATGGATACCATTTTTAGTTCAGCCAGCTCAACTTGAGCGACGACAAACTTTTGGTTAAGTTGTTCTCTACGCAAGGGAATCTGGGCCTCCCGTTCTTCTTTCTTGCGTTGCTCGATTTGTGACAGTTGAGTCCGCTTGTCCTTCAGATGGGAAAAATAGTTATCAGTGGCCGTTTTCGGTACCGCCAATTTGAAGAAGGAATCGCCGAAAACAGGGTGTTTGATCAGTTTCTTCACCTTGCTTTCAACTATCAACGTATCCCGGATGTCGCTGGAGGTTGAGACTTCCAACTGAATAATGGAGTCAAGGGCGTTCAGTGCTTCTTTCCATTCATCACACTGCCGTCCTTGCGTCAAGAGAATGTGGACCATGAATGGATTCAGCACGTTCTCCAAAAAGGCACTGGCTACTTCAGAGAGCGAAGCCACTCCGATAGCGCTATTGATAATGAAGTCAATCCGGCTCTGGCTTCTGACGGTTACTGAAGTGCTTAACTGAGACTTGTCTTTGTGCGAGGGCTTGGCATGATGGATTTCACTGTTTTCGATCGTATCCAGTTCTTCATATAACGCATCAAATGCAGGTTTTTTCTTGGATGTTGTTGATCTTATAAATGATTTTACCGAATTGGCGATTGTTTTTATATCATCGGTACTGAGGTAAGGGTCTGAGCCAAGTATGGCCAATTTGCTGAGCACTTCACGGGCTGGATTTTTGAGGTTGCTGAAAAAGTCCGCGTCCGTATATACGGTATGCAGGATGATGGCTTGTAACGCAATCGCCTGATTTTTAATGATCGGGTTAATATCGTCGTTATTGATCAGATCAGAGAGAATGGCACCGGCAAGCGTTATTATTTCCTGATCATGATTATGGAGCTCAATTTTCGATGGCAGACTGGGGTGTGATTTTCTGAAACCTTCAATAATCGCTTCAATGAGTTTTTTTGGTGACCATGATGATTTTGACTGCAGGAATATGTCTTTATTATCCACCGATGATTTCAGGAAACTCTGTATTTCTTCTGAGGAAATCCTTGTGTGCTCGGTCAGTTGTTCCTGAATGAGCGACTCGCTGTTTGAGATGGCATCGATCAATGACTCCAGCTCTGATCGTTGTGGCGTTCGTTTACTTTTGACTTCGGGAATAACGCCGGATTGAATCAGCAGATCATTTAATAAAATATAGAGTGGTTCCAACTTGTACAGTACGTTGGTGCCGAGAGAATGGATCAGTTTGTCCCGAATATCACTCTGGAATAAACCGCTCGCCTTTATAAAGCCGTAGGTGATTGAGGATACGGTGTACAGGTGTTTGGGAAAGCCTACTTCATCTGTCAGATTCAGACTTTTGATTCTGGATTCATACTGCGCGTGCTCAATGCCGTACTTTGCCTTGGCATGCGCAATCGTGTCCTCAATCTGTAGTGCAAGAGATCGGTTTTGAACTACGTTCACCCAATTGATCTGATTCAGAATCGGATTGCTTTCCGAGATAACGGAGTAAAGCGTGTCTTCGAAATCTTTTCTGTTGTTTTTGAGTTGGGCGATTTTTTCGAATAGATCTGACGTATCGTGCTGATTTGAGGAGTGATCAACACGAGTAAACAGCTTCTTCTCTAACTCGTTAAACAGGCTGTTTAATGCACTATCCAGGGCCGACTTGGCGAGTCGATCAAGCTCGTCTCTTAGTTCTTCAGTGCTTGTCTTTATTCGATTAATCATAACCCTGTTCCTTGAGTGCTATCGAATAAATTTTTTTATATTCTTTAGCACTGGTTATCCATCCGAAATCCTTTTGCATTCCCTGTCGCTGAATTGTTCTGTATAGATCCTGGTCGCTGTATATTTCCATGAAATACCCGATGGCCCAGTGGATGGCCGAAACATCCAGGTAGTCAATAACAATACCGGAAGCTGAACCATCTTTAATACTTTCTGGTGTGATATGCGTGACAGTATCAGCCAGGCCACCCACCCGGTGGACAATCGGCAGAGCACCATATCTTAGGCTGTACATTTGATTCAGGCCACAGGGTTCGAATCGGCTGGGCATAATGAACGCATCGCCAGCCGCTTCGAGCCGGTGCGCCAGTTTCTCGTCATAACCGATGACAACGGCGATCCGATCCGGGTTTTTCGCCGCAAGGTTGCGCAAGGCATGCTCAAAGCGGTGTTCTCCCGCGCCCAGAATGGCGAACTGCACCTTCGGACTGGTCATGGTTTCTATGACTTGTATGAGAAGATCGATCCCTTTTTGCTCGACCAGTCGACCGACATAGGTGATGAGCGGTGTGTTAGTGTCGATCGTCAGGCCTAGTTCGCGTTGAATGTTTTCCTTGATAATCGCTTTTCCAGTCATGTCTTCGGCGCTGAAAGGGTTTTCAAGCAATTGATCGGTTTGTGGGTTCCAGTCTTCACCAATGCCGTTGAGGATGCCTTTGAGTCGATCCTGTTTATGGTGGAGGAGCCCATCGAGCCCATACCCGAACTCCGGTGACTGGATTTCTTTCGCGTAGGTTTGGCTTACCGTGGTCACGAATTCAGAGAAAACAATCCCAGCCTTCATGAAGGACATGTTGCCCCAGTATTCCAGTGCATCCGGTCGCCACAAGGACCAGGGGAGGCCCAATCGTTCGAAGGTTGGACGATCAAACACACCCTGATAGGCCAGATTGTGAATGGTGAATATGTTCTTTGGTGAACTGCTTTCTGAGAGCAGAGCCGGAATTAATCCTGTTTGCCAGTCGTTGCTGTGAATGATATCCGGCATCCATTCTTCCCCGAACAGCCCGGTGGAAAGAGCAACCACTGCCCGGCAAAACAAGCTGAACCGATCCGGGTTGTCGTGCCAGGTGTTGCCGTCCGGCCCCATGTAGGGATTGCCCTGGCGGGCCGAAAACACAGGGTGGTCGACCAGATAGACCAGATGCCCGGTAGTCAGGATCGCCAAGTTGATTTTTACGGGTTGGCCCAGGATCTCGCGGTGGCCGACTTTGGTTTCCGATTCGATCAATTCGGCCCTGATATGGGCGTATCTGGGCAAGACGATGCGCACGTTCACGCCCACTTGAGCCAGCGCAAGGGGCAGTGCCCCTGACACATCGGCGAGACCGCCGGTCTTGATCAACGGGAACATTTCGCTTGCGGCAAAAAGAACGTTCATAATTCTGTGTGATCTCTCAGTGTATTCTGATCATCAGCGCGCAAAGGGGCGGTAATGTCAGTTCCATATGGGCACTTTGACCATTATGGGGGCTGTCTTTATGGTGAGTTAAATCCAACGCGGTGCCTGAGCCACCATAAACGGGCTCGTCCGAATTCAATACGATAGTCAACTGGTCGGTATTCGGTAGGCCGATTTTGTAGTTCATTCTGACGACGGGCGTGAAATTAAGGATGGTCAGGATGTTCTGGTTTTTGGCGTGTCTAAAGAAACTGATAACCGAGTTCTTGCGGTCGTTGCAATCATTCCATGAGAATCCGCATGCTTCAAAATCATGGTAATGCAGTGCCACTTCATTTTTATATAGATGATTCAGTGCCGTGCTGAATTGACTGATTCCTTGATGGAGTTTGTATTCGAGCATCCACCAATCAAGTTGGGTGGCGTGATTCCACTCGTTGCCCTGGCCGAATTCGCAACCCATGAACAGGAGTTTTTTTCCCGGATAGGCACATTGGTAGGCCAGGAGTAGCCGCAAATTAGCGAATTTTTGCCATTCGTCACCGGGCATTTTATTCAGCAACGAGCCTTTGCCGTGCACGACTTCATCATGTGAAAAGGGGAGCACAAAGTTTTCGGTGAAGGTATAAAGCAACCCAAATGTCAGATTGTTGTGGTGATATTGTCGGTTGATTGGGTCTTCCTGGAAATATTTCAGGGTGTCATTCATCCAGCCCATGTTCCATTTCAATGCGAATCCAAGCCCGCCGACTTCGGGCGGTCTGGACACCAAAGGCCAGGCCGTGGATTCCTCCGCCATCATCAAGGCACCGGGGTTCCGACTTTGTGTCACATGGTTCAGATTTCTTAGGAAATCAATGGCTTCCAGGTTTTCTCGTCCGCCATAGGCGTTTGGCAGCCAATCGCCATGCGCGCGTGAATAATCGAGATACAGCATGGACGCCACGGCATCGACACGCAGGCCATCGAGATGCATTTCTTCGATCCAGTACAGGGCAGAAGCAATCAGGAAATTGCTGACTTCCTTGCGGCCGTAATTGAAAATCAGGGTGCCCCAGTCACGGTGTTCCCCACGCCTCGGATCTTCGTGCTCATAGAGTGCTGTTCCATCGAAGCGGGCGAGGGCAAATTCATCACGGGGGAAGTGAGCCGGAACCCAGTCGAGAATGATGCCGATGCCCGATTCGTGTGCCTTGTTGACGAACTGCTTGAATTGTTCCGGCGTGCCGAAACGGGAGGTCGGGGCGAAATAACCCGTGGTTTGGTATCCCCAGGAGCCATCGAAGGGGTGTTCGGTGATGGGCAGCAATTCAATGTGGGTGTAACCGCGGTCTTTGACATACGGAATCAATTGCTCCGCCAATTCCGCATAGGTTGGGAATTGTTTGTCTGTCAGTTTCCATGAAGCTAAGTGAACTTCGTAGACGTTCATCGGGGTGTGCATCCAGTCTCTTTGCTCGCGCGCCTTAAACCAGAATTGATCTGTCCATTGGAACGCCTCGTCACTGACTACCTTGGCGGCCGTATTGGGGCGAAGTTCAAAGCTGCGGCCAAAGGGATCGGTGCGAACGCTGGTGGCCTGGGTATCCCTGTTTTTGATTTCAAACTTGTAAAAATCGCCAGCAGATAGGCCTGGGATAAACAATTCCCAGACACCACTGCTGATTCGACTGCGCATCGGATGGCGTCGACCATCCCAGTTGTTGAAATCGCCCACCACGCTGACACGACTGGCATTGGGTGCCCAAACGGCAAATTTAACTCCTTTAACGCCTTCAATCGTGATGACGTGTGCGCCCAGTATTTTCCATAGGTCGTAGTGCTTTCCTTCACCGAACAAGTGCAGGTCGAGTTCACCGAGTACTGGCCCGAAGCTGTAGGGATCGGTGATCTGGTATTTGTGATGTTCCGCCGTTTCTATTTCCAGAACCGGGTGAAAGGGCAGCGCATCTTCGGCGAAGAATCCAAAAAAAACACCGGGATAATCGGCGTCGGCAGTCAATTTATGCCATTGCCCCTGGGTGCTCAATATCTTGACCTGTTCGGCCTGAGGCTGGTAGGTGTGAAAGCGGCATTTGCCCTCGCCAAGTGGATGTCGGCCCAGCAAGGAAAATGGATCATGCATTCTCGATTCGATGATGGGTTGAAAATCTAAGTGCATCAATGGGTTCCTTGTGTAGGCATGAGTTGCTCGAATTGGCCAGCCCGAATAAAGGTATCCCTTATGGTGAAACTGTTCAACTCTCGCATGGCCCGCGGCCTTCGGGTAAGTGGTCTGGAAATTTACTGTTGAGTCAAAACAGTCCATTAATTACTGGCATTGAAGCCTTGAGTCGCTCTTGCCGACCCTGTTTCGATCTTGGTTCGAACCAACGAATTGATCACCAGTCGGTCCGTGTGAAAATGATGTGAAATTTATTTTTCGTTTTGGCTTGACGGTCATGTTCCAAGGATAGGATTATGGCTTGAAGGGCCTGAATAATGAGGTTAGATTGCAGGTGATCAACTATCATTTCCTTATGCTCATCAAGCCATAACGTTTTCAGTTGAGGATCATTTAGGGAAGGTCTGCACAAATGCAGACCTTCATGTGCAGGGCATGGATGCCCTGCCGCTCAATGACGTAAGTCATTGAATTGCTGAATCCGAGCCGGGCGTGTATAGGCACGGGTGTTTCTGCAGGAAGCCAGGGAAGGATTCGTGCAAAGTTTTCTTAGGGAAATTTTGATGAATTCAGAGATTCCGTGCGGCACAGGGTGTGCTGCCACGAACGATCACGCACGTGATTGTTCATGAAGAAAATCAAAAACTGCTTTTTTGATTTTCGCCCTCTGAACACTCTAGGATGGAATTGTTCAGAGTGTCCTTAATTGTGTGACAAAGGGATATATTTATGTTGATTGATAGCCCCAAACGATTGGTCAGTCGAATCACCCGCGATACATTGGCTCTGGTTTTGTCGGGAGGCCGTGGTTCTCGTCTCAAACAACTCACCGATTGGCGAGCGAAGCCTGCCGTCCCCTTCGGTGGAAAGTTCCGGATTATTGATTTCCCATTATCCAATTGCGTTAATTCAGGTATCCGACGCATGGCAGTACTGACGCAGTACAAGGCCCACTCGCTCATCAAGCACGTCCAATTGGCCTGGGGCTCGAACCGGATGGCTCGTAACGAGTTCGTGGAGTTGCTGCCAGCACAGCAGCGGATCAACGAGAAATCATGGTACAGCGGCACCGCCGATGCCGTGTACCAGAACATCGACATTCTGCGAACCCATGACGCCGAATACATTCTCATTCTGGCGGGCGATCATATCTATAAAATGGACTACGGTCCGATGATTGCCTACCACGTCGAAAAAGGAGCAGATTTGACCATCGGCTGTATCGAAGTGCCCGTGGATGAGGCCAAGGCATTCGGCGTGATGGGTGTTGCTGGCGAGGGGCGGGTCAACATGTTTCTGGAGAAGCCCGATGCCCCCCCTGAAATACCGGGTAATCCCGGCAAGGCATTGGCGTCGATGGGCATCTATGTCTTCAATACCAAATTTCTGTTCGAGCAACTGATTTACGATGCGGATGATCCACATTCGGATCACGACTTTGGTAAGAATGTCATTCCACGAGTGATCAACCGATATCAGGTGTTCGCTTATCCGTTCCGGGATGTTCAGAACAATACCCAAGCCTACTGGCGGGATGTGGGGACCATCGATTCTTACTGGGCGGCAAATCTTGAACTGATTGGCGTGACCCCCGATCTGAATCTGTACGATACCGACTGGCCGATCTGGACACATCAGGAGCAATTGCCGCCCGCCAAGTTTGTATTCGACGACGAAGATCGGCGCGGGATGGCTGTTGATTCCATGGTGTCCGGCGGCTGCATCATTTCAGGTGCCTTGGTGCGCCATTCCCTGCTTTTCTCCAATGTCATCGTCAAAGAGCAGGCTTCAGTCGAAAGCTCCGTGATCTTGCCCAACGCGATCGTCAATAAGGGGGTCAAGATTCAGAATGCCGTTGTGGACAAAGGCTGTGTCATCCCCGAAGGGATGAAAATCGGATTCGACCCAGTTGAAGACAAGAAGCGTTTTGAGGTCAGTCCGAATGGGATCGTGCTGGTGACGCCGGACATGCTCGGACAACGTTTACACATGGTGCGCTGATGAAACACAAGAAGTTACCCGTTGTTCTTTGCTGGCATATGCACCAGCCGGAATACAGAGACCCTCGGGATAAAATCTACCAGCAGCCGTGGACTTACCTGCACGCCATCAAGGACTATGTCGATATGGCCGCGCATCTCGAGCGTCACCCGCGCGCGCGCGCAGTCGTCAATTTTGTGCCCATCCTGCTCGAACAACTCGACGATTACTCGGTCCAGATCGCGCAATACCTCGAAACACGCGAGATATCCAAGCTGCGTGACCCGTTGCTGGTCGCTTTGGTCGAGCCCGCGCAGATTAACGATTCGGCTGCGCGGATGACCGTTGTTCGGGCCTGCCTGCGCGCGAATGAAGACCGATTGGTTAACCGTTTTGAACCATTCAGGGATCTGGTAGATCTGGCGCGTTCAATTTCTGCCAATACTGAAAACGGGCATTATCTGAGCGATCAATTCATGGCCGATTTGGCGGTGTGGTACCACTTGGCCTGGATGGGTGAAACCGTTCGTCTTGAAAATACACTCGTTAAACAGCTGATGGCCAAGCCCACCGGGTTCGACAGTGATGAGCGCGCTCAGCTGCTGGCGCTCATAGGTTCCTTGATTGCGGGAATCTTTACTCGCTATCGGGCGTTATCGGAAAATGGACAAGTTGAGCTATCCATGACGCCTTATGCGCATCCGATTATGCCGTTGTTGCTCGATATGACCGCCGGTAAGCAGACTTGCCCGCATGACCCGCAGCCGCAGCACCTGAGTTATCCCGGTGGCGCAGACCGTGTGCAGTGGCACTTGCAGCACGGTTTTGCTGTGTTCAAGCGCTTTTTCGGCGTTCATCCTACTGGTTGCTGGCCCTCTGAAGGCGCGGTTTCCGAACCGACGGTGCATGAATTGGCTAAAGCCGGTTTCACTTGGTTGGCCAGTGGCGATCAAGTGCTGAGCCACTCGTTACAGAAACAGAAGATGGTTGCAAATGATTGCCGTCACCGAGTGTGGCAGTTCGATGCTTTGTCGCCCGCACTTTTTTTTAGGGATGACGGTCTCTCCGATCTGATCGGGTTCGACTACCAGAAATGGCATGCAGATGATGCTGTTGCCGACTTTATCGCCCATTTGATGAAGATTCGTCACGATTGTCAGAATGACGACGCTGTGGTCTCTATTATTCTCGATGGTGAAAATGCCTGGGAGTTTTACCCACACAATGGTTATTGGTTTCTGGATGCCTTGTACAAGGGATTGAGTACACACCCGGATATCGAACTCACCACGTTCTCCGAGGTGGTGACCAAGACTTATCAACGCAAGACCTTGCAGCACCTTGTTGCGGGGAGTTGGGTGTATGGCAATCTGACGACTTGGATCGGCAGTGCGGCCAAGAACCGGGCTTGGGATATGCTGATTGAGGCACGTCTGGCATTTGTGAAAGCTCAGTCCATACGGCCGTGGGATGCCCAAACCGAGGCGCGGAATCTCCAGCAACTGGCTATCTGCGAGGGCTCAGACTGGTTCTGGTGGTTTGGTGATTACAACCCGGGCGATGCCGTTCGAGATTTCGACCACTTGTACCGCTTACAGTTGACTCGATTGTACGAGCTTATCGGTGCGGATGTGCCGGCCAATCTGTCTGTTCCACTGTGTCTTGGCGTCGAAGCAAACTCGGCAGTGGAAGCGGGCGGTGTGATGCGGCGTGGCCAATAATGGGTAAAGAGTCGTCCAAAGAGAAAAAAAATTTGCCTGAAATGCCCTGTGCCCTGCGAAGAGCGGGCGTTCTGACCCCTGTATTTAGCCTGCCATCGGGTGATTTTGGCCCCTCAGTGGATCAATTCCTGGCGTTCATGACCCAAAGCCGCCTGACTGTTTGGCAAGTGTTGCCGCTCGGGCCGCCACTTATGGATGGTTCCCCTTATCAGTGCGCATCTTCTTTTGCGATCAACCCGGCATTCCTGTCCGACGCCCTGTTGCTCAATCCCGATGATTTTGACCCTGTCGCCACGGTGTCCGAACGAAGAGCCGGGCAGGGCGCCTTGACATCCCTGTTGGCCGAATTCGAACAGTTTTGTCGTGCGTCGTCTAACTGGCTTGATGATTACGCCTTATTCATGGTCATCAAGTCCCATGAACAGGGGCGGTCGTGGCTTGAGTGGCGACCGGCATGGCGAGATCGTGATCCGGCCTCCCTTGAGGCTTTTGCACGGGATCATGCGAAAGCAGTTTATGCCATACAGTTCGAACAGTTCCTGCTGGATCGCCAGTGGCGGCGCATAGTCACGAAAGCCCACGAACTTGGTATTTTGATCTACGGTGACCTGCCGATTTTTGTGGCCGGTGATTCGGCCGACGTTTGGGCGAATCGGGCGTTTTTCCAACTGGACGAACGAGGTTTGCCCACCAAGGTGGCCGGCGTTCCGCCCGACTACTTCTCCGCAACCGGGCAGCGCTGGGGGAATCCGCTCTTTGACTGGTCCCGCATGGCGGCCGATGGGTTCTCCTGGTGGAAACAGCGAATGGCCCGCCACATCGACATGTTCGACTGGGTGCGAATCGACCATTTTCGTGGGCTGGCGGCGTACTGGTCGATTCCCGCTCATTGCGATACCGCGATCGATGGCCGCTGGGTCGAAGCGCCGGGTGCCGCTTTATTGACAGCTTTGAGCGAGGCTTTCGGCGGTGATCTGCCCATCATCGCGGAAGATCTGGGTGTGATCACCGAAGATGTTACCGCTTTGCGCAAGGCATTCGGTATGCCGGGCATGCTCATCCTGCAGTTCGCTTTTGATAGCGATGACGATAACCCCTATCTGCCCGTGAATCACCAGGCCGATTCGGTCGTGTATACCGGAACGCACGATAATGATACGACGCTGGGTTGGTGGCAATCGCTCAGCCCGGATGCACAAGCGCACGTGTACGACGTGCTCGAGCAGCAATTGAATCTGTCGAGGTCAGAGCCGATGCCGATGGCGCTTATTCGTGCGGCCATGGCCTCGGTTGCTCAATTAGCCATTATTCCCATGGCCGATTGGCTGGGTTGTGATTCGAGCGGTCGAATCAATACGCCGGGTACACCGACGGGTAATTGGACCTGGCAGTTTGAGCGTGCCGACATGAGTGCTGAGTTATCGAAACGTATCCGCGCTTTGGTGACAGAGTATCAGCGCGACCCCGGCTGACACTGATGTGCGGTTCATTTGAGCGAGTTTGGCGCCTACCGGTTGTCCACACACGCTACCTCAGAAACAGAGCGATATATCCCAGCGACAGCAGAAAGGTCGCGGCCAGCCAGGCTGCTGATCCAAACAGGGCCGGATTGCGCGACAGGGCGACCGTATAGCCTGCTTTCAACAGATTGTTGCTGCCGCTCGCAATGAGGATGGCGATTTCCAGGGCGTTTTCACTCACGTGAAATTTTCCGTCCAAAAGCGACAGGATGAAGGGATCGATGTCCGTAAAGCCGACCATGAAAGAAAGCACGTGCAAGCCACTCACGCCGTAGTCGGTGACGACGAAATGCGTAACGGTGGCAAAAAATACAAACAGGAAGGCAAATAACAAAGCCGTCGAGAATTCGAGAGGATGGCTGGGTGGCAACTCAGGCTGTGGCTCTGCATTCACCTTCACCCTTCTGAATTGCCACAAGGCAAGCGCCGCTGTACTGAGGATCAACAGGGCGAACGGGGCGGCAAGATGGGTAGCTGTTTGTGAATGCCCCAGCACGACAATTAGCACCCAGAGTCTCAAATACATCATTGTCGTGGCCAGCAACACCGCGACACCGATCAGACGAGCCTGAGGTTCGGGCTGTTTCTGTGCGCGCCTACCCAGCACAACAGTGGCTGCCGTGCTCGAATACATGCCGCCGAGGATGCCCGTCAGCAGGACGCCACGTTCCGGGAAAAAATAGGTTTGGGCCAGATAGCTCAAATAAGAAATCGCCGATACGACAATCACCGCGAACCAGACCTGATGCCAGGTTACGTCGATAAATCCAGCGATCTGGCGATCTGGCAGCAGGGGCAAAATCACCCCCGCCATCAGGAAGAATTTGACCAGTGTCAGCGCTTCGTCGTGTCGGAAGGCATCCGAAAACCGCCTGATGCCGGGTTTTTCACCCAGCAACAGCAAGACCACGATCATGAAGACAATCGGCAGCCATAATGGGCCGTGTAGAGACAGTGGGCCGAGTAGATAAACCACGAGTGCAATCAGTGTGCTCAGGAGTCGATCATCCTGAGTTCTGGTTAGCCGATACCAGTAGGCTAAAGACAGTAACGCACCGATGACCAGCAAACCCACGCCATAGGCGATAAAGCTCGGGTCAATGACGGTTAGTCCATAGCCGAGAATCGACAGCAGGGTCAGCGTGCGCGTTGTGCCAAAACCCAGATCCTTGTTGGCCGCGCGGCGATAACTGTGCCACTCAAGACCGATGAGAAACCCGAAAATCGACGTTTCCAGGAACGCGACCAGTAAAGGTGAAAGTGAATTGATTGAGCCCATGTATGTTAAATCCGGAACGGTTTCGCTCATCATGGCCGCAGCGGGCGGTGACGGCAAGAGCGCGAACAGACACCAGGGCACCTCGAAAAACCTTTCGAGGTGCCCATGCACCACATGGAAGTGGTGCCGCGCAATCGCATAAGCGATTGAAATAGCGTGAGTTTGTCGCGGGCTTCCCGCGACGAACGTCCTCGAAAAATCCCAAGGATGGGGTTTTTCGAGGTACCCACCAGGATAAATAATGGACAGGAGGCCGTACCAAGAAAGAAATCTCTATCAGAAATGCTGATTGAAAGTCTCGACGACTTTTTCGATGGTGATTTGTCATTTAATCAGTGGGTGACGACCACCTTTTTTGGGTGAAAAGTAAAGCAAAAAAATTGGTTATATCGAAAAATCTTCTATTGACAGCATTGGAACTATGCACAGCGGAAGTCAGGTCATGGCTGGAATTCAAGTTCCCGTATCGACTTTACTTAAAATATACATTGTCTATTTAATATATTGATTTTATTGTATATATTTTCGATTGGTCATGTTGGTGTAAAAATAACCAGAAGCGGTAACTGCTTGATGGGTTGTGCTTGTGGAAACTTTATACCCAAGGTTATCCACAGTTTTTGTTGATAACTTTTATGCTCGTTTTCCGTGCAGGATAGTGAAAGCCGAATCCCTCAAATCGCTCACGCTTACCAAGCGGTGAATCATCATGGGGCAGGCGTGCGAGCGCTTGATATGTCAACCCGATTACTCATGACGGAGCGCCTCAATGGGGTCGAGTCGTGCTGCCTTGCGCGCTGGAAAATACCCGAAGACGACCCCCACAGCGGCTGAAAATAGTGCAGCCAGGGCAACAATTCCTGCATTGAAAACAAAGGGAATGTGCAAAGCGCTGGCCAGCGCGATTGATCCGCCAAGGGCCAGGGCAATACCGATCAGACCGCCAAGCGAGGATAAAACAATCGCTTCAACCAGAAACTGGAGCAGAACTTCCCGCTCGAGTGCGCCGATCGCCATGCGGATACCAATTTCACGCGTCCGTTCGGTGACGGACACCAGCATGATGTTCATGATCCCGATGCCGCCCACGAGCAGGCTCACCGCCGCAACCGCCCCCAGTAGGGCCGTCAGAATCTGGGTTGTTCCCGTGAGCATCTTGGTGATTTCTTTCATATCCATCACGTTGAAGTCGCTTTCCCCGGCCGTTGGTATATGGCGGCGCTCACGCAGAATCTGCTCGATATCCCGCTTGACCCGGTCTGTCGATACACCCTTGGCGGCAGAAACCTGAATAATGTTCACATCCAGGTTGCCGGAGATGCGGCGCTGGAATGTCCGAAGAGGAATCAGCACCAGATCATCCTGATCCGTGCCCATGGTGGATTGGCCTTTGGCATCCAGAACACCGATGACCTGACAGGCCATTTTTTGCAGCCTGATTCGGTCGCCGATCGGGTCCTGACTGCCGAACAACTTGGATTTGACGGTGGCGCCGATTATGCAAACGGCCGCGCCGGAACGAAGTTCACTGCTGCTGAATCGGCGTCCGTCCTGTATGGTCCAGTTCCGTGCGGCGAAATAGTCGTCCGTGGATCCGCTCACCATTGTCGACCAGTTCTGGTTGCCGTACACCACCGTCATGGCGCGCGAGGAGGCGGGTGCTATTGCCGCTAGGCCCGGAACTTCACGGGCAATGGCTTCGGCATCTTCCGCTTTGAATGCGGGCGCGCCGCTGATCTGTCCCGGCCCCATGCGTTTCCCGGGTGTGGCAATCAACAGGTTGCTGCCGAGACTGGCGATCTGCTCACTGACCTTTGCCGTGGCACCGCCGCCGAGCGTCACCATCACGATCACCGCTGCGACCCCGATGACGATGCCGAGAATGGTCAGGAACGAGCGCATCACGTTGCGTCTGATTTCGCGTAATGCCAGCAGAAAGGTATTCCACAACATCATGCCGCTCCTGTTTGAGCGGTGTCGCTTTCGACCAAGCCATCTCGAAAATGGATGACACGCCTCGCATAAGCTGCCATGTCCGGTTCATGCGTCACCATCACCACGGTAATGCCCTTGTCGCGGTTGAAGCGGGTAATCATTTCCATGACTTCCTGACTTCTGGCCGTATCGAGGTTGCCGGTTGGCTCGTCGGCCAGGAGGATGGCGGGGCGTGTCACGATGGCGCGCGCAATGGCGACCCGTTGTTGCTGTCCGCCCGAAAGTTCGCTGGGCGTATGGTGCTCCCAGCCGTCCAGTCCCACATCGGCAAGTGCCGCACGTGCCCGATTGTGGCGCTCTGCAATCGGTACGCCCTGATAAATCAGCGGCAACTCGACATTTTCCAGAGCGGAGGTTCGGGCCAGCAGATTGAAACCCTGGAAAACGAACCCCAGTTCGTGGCGTCGCAACAGCGCCCTTTGGTCGCGGTTCAGTTGCCCGACTTCGAAGCCTCGGAAACGGTAGTTTCCACTGGTGGGTGTGTCCAGACAGCCGATGATGTTCATCGCGGTGCTTTTGCCCGAGCCACTGGCGCCCATGATGGCCACAAACTCGCCTTCTTCAATCGCCAGATTGATACCGCGCAGGGCTTGCATGGACGCGCTGCCCTTGCCATACACTTTGGTTACGCCTGCCAGTTCAAGCAAGGGGCCTTGTGTCGGTGCGGACGCATCACTCATTTTGTCTGCTCGTTCATGTCGACAATCAGTGGTGTGCCGGGTTGCAGCGCACCTTCCGTAATGGCGGTCATGATCCCGTTCGTCTGCCCGGTCATGACATCGATCGGTTCAGGTTTCCCATCCTTCAATATCCAGACGCGCTGCTCCTTGCCTGTCGGTGCCTGCATCGAATTCTGGGTGGAGCGCGGAGGGCGTGGCATCAAATTGGAGATCAGACCGCCGCTACTTTTGGTTGTTGGCATCACAGGCGGTGAAAAGCGCAGTGCCGCATTCGGTACGAGGAGCGCGTTCTTGTCTTCGTTGACCAGAATATGCGCGGTGGCCGTCATTCCGGGGCGCAGCAGAAGATCCCGGTTGTCGACCTTGAGAATGGTTTTGTAGGTCACCACGCCGGAAACGGTTTGCGAGCCGTAGCGCACCTGGGTGACTTTTGCATCGAAATTTCGATCAGGAAAAGCGTCCACTGTAAAACGGGCGGGCTGTCCCACATGGACCTGACCGACATCTGCCTCATCGACATCGACCTGCAACTCCATCTGCGTGAGGTCTTCAGCCAGTGTGAAGAGTACGGGTGCCTGGAATGAGGCCGCGATGGTCTGGCCCGGTTCCACATTGCGATTCAGCACGATGCCATTGATGGGCGAACGCACAACGGTTTTGGAAAGATCGGTGCGGTTGGCGTTTTGCACCGCCTCGCTTTGCACAACGCTGGCCCGTGCGCTGGCAAGGTCTGCCTTGGCCCGGTTATAGGCGGCCTGTGCTTTGTCGAATTCGAGTTTGGAGGGCACCTTGCCGCCGCTCATCTTCCGCACATCCTCCAGTCGGGCGAGCTGGCTCTTGGATTCCTGCACCGTGGCTTCGGCCTGTTGCACCCGCGCGCGCGCCGCATCAAGCGCTGCGGTGGACTGCCGTAACTGGGCTTCGAGCTTGGTCGGGTCGAGCAGGGCGAGCGGTTGACCGACCTTTACCTTATCGTTGTAGTCGACCAGCACTTCCTTGATGGTTCCGGAAACCTCGATCCCCACATCGACCTGATTGGTCGGTGCCAACGTGCCCGTCGCCGTCACTTCAACCGTGAGATCGCCGCGTTGCACCGGCTGGGTTACATATTGGGGCGTGTTGGTTTCCTGCCCTCGAAACAGCCTATATCCGGCGACCAGAACGACAACGGCCAGCACGATGAGCAGCCAGCGTTTCCATCGGCTACCGCCGGATTTTTGCATGAAAATCGGCGCTCGGGCGCTTTCGGCACCAGCAGAAGGTTGAGGTTTGGTCGCGCTCATGGCGTGATCTCCGAAGAAGAAGTGAGGTCAGGGGCGGGTGGGTTCGCGACCCAGCCTCCACCCAGGGCTTTGTAGAGTTGAATCAAACTTGTGCTGACAGCCGCTTCGCTGGTGGTGAGCAAATCCTGCAGGGTCAGCAGGCTCCGTTGCGTATCGAGCACCGACTGAAAGTCGATCAGGCCTGCGGCATATTGGCTCTGCGCCAGCGCTTGTGCACTTTGGGCTGCGGCGACCGCCTTGGTCAATGCGGCACGACGCTCTTGTTCGCGTGTATATGAAATCAATGCATTCTCGACTTCGCCAAAAGCCGTCAGTACGGTGGATTCATATTGAGCCAGCGCTTGTGCCTGCAGCGCATTCTGGATCTGGATGTTCTGATGAATCCGACCGGCATCGAATAGCGTCCAGGCAGCATTACTGCCGAGCGAGAAGGTTCTGGCTGCGGCCGTGAACAGGTTGCCTGTGGCCAAGGAAGCCAGACCGATACTGCCTGCCAGAGAAAAGTCCGGGTACTGGGCGGCCGTTGCCACACCGATTTGGGCGGTCTGCGCCGCCAATTGCCGTTCAGCCCGGCGAATATCCGGGCGACGACGGAGCAGATCGGCCGGAATACCCGTATTCATCATGGCATCGGCCCGGGGAATCGGCGCGGTGGCGAATGGGGGCAGGTCTTCGGGGTTGATGCCGAGCAGTATCGCGATCTGGTTCTTGGTTTGGGCCAGGCTGGTTTCCAGCACGGGAATCTGGGCACGGGTCTGTTCCAGCGCGGAGGTTGCCTGTTCCATGTCGAGGCGACTGGTCAAACCCGCCTGATAGCGCCATTGGGCCAAATCACGGGTTTGCGTCTGGATGGCGAGATTGGCCTTGGCAACAGCAAGCCGGGCCGCATAGGCGCGCAGATTCAGGTAGTTGACGCCCACTTCGGCCGTGAGACTGGTCTGAACGGCAGACAGATCGGCTTCACTTGCCGCAACTTGTGCCGAGGCCGCTTCAAGTGCGCGCCGTTTCCCGCCGAAGATATCCATTTCCCAGCGCGCATCGAAACCCGCGCTGTACTGGTTGTTGGTAAGCCCAAAACCCAGTTCTTGACTGCTGCCATTGCGGTTGGCCGAAGCGTTCGCTCCGAGCGTCGGGAATCGATCTGCTTCGGCAAACCCGCGCCTGGCGCGGGCTTCAAGCAGACGGGCTTCTGCCTGTTTCAGATTCTTGTTGTTGGCTAACGCACGCTCAATCAACCGATTCAGAACCGGATCATGGAATTCGCGCCACCAACGAGCCAGCCCGGCGTTATCGACGCTGGAGGGTGCGTCGTTTGGTGTTGGCGTTTGCCAGTTTTTCGGTACGGGAACCGTCGGCCTCTGGTAATCCGGCCCGACTGCCGCGCACCCGGAAAGCATCAAGGCTGCCGATAAGACTACGGCAATGTGCCTTGGATAGAGGTGTTTGAAGTTCAAGCGCGGATCACCTGGTGGAAGCCAAAATACTCTAAAAATTATACCGTATAAATTTCTTGAACAGGCTTTTGGTGTATGAAGTCCAGGGAAGGTCTGCACAAATGCAGCCCTTCCCGTGCAAGACATGGATGCCCTGCCGCTCAATGACTAAAGTCTTTGAATTGCGGAACCCTGTTCGGGCGTGTGCAGACATAGGTGTTTTTGAACCTGAAGCTGGCGTGAGACCACGAAGCAGGAACGGATTCGTGCAGAGATTCCCTATGGTTCGAGAGCGTGATTCAAGGACGGGGAACCACAAGCTCATCCAAAGGTCAGTATGCTCCAGCCACAGTTCTGGTTATGTCCTTATGTTCCTTTAATTTTCCGGCCAAGGATAATGAAAAAAGCCTCAAATGGCTTTGTAGCGCAGTTTGAGGCTTATTTATTGATTGATATTCAAGCGTCATCTGAAAGGCTTGAAAAAAATGATCTGGTAGTCGCGAGTGGGATCGAACCACCGACCACCACCATGTCAAGGTGATGCTCTACCACTGAGCTACGCGACTTTAATAATCAGGTCGCGCATATTACATAGCAGTTTCTTTAACGTCAAGGCATTGTTCCGGCGCGCTTTGAGCTGATTTGTTAAAGCTCATTGCGATGCCTTCGTCATCGCATCCAAGTCCCCTGAATTCGTTTGAAGCCTATCTTTGGCCCAACTTTGGCCCACTCATGGCCCAACTTGTAAGCCGGGGTATTTAGGATATGGCCCTGAAAAAATGCAAAAAAATCCCGGCAGATCAAGGCCGGGAAATTACTGTATGGTGGAGGTGGGGGGAATTGAACCCCCGTCCGCAAATCCTACGCTTTCGGTACTACATGTTTTTCCTGTTTTTGATTTTAACCCGGAGCTACCCAACAGGCAGGGAAAACCACGAGCGATTCCGGATAAGTTTTAGCCAATTCACGCCGGACACGCTTCATGACGATCTTGTGAGAGTCGACGCCTGGAACCTGAACGCACAAGCACGGCTTCAGTCAGACGGCACCCTACTGGTTATTAAGCAGCGAGTGCGTAGTTGTCGTCGTTGGCAACTAAATTTTTTGCAGATTTTTACGAGGCTCTACCCCTCGACATGCACCTAGAGTTTCGTGACCCGCGTCGAAGCCATGTCACCCCC
>NZ_DAIESY010000049.1:0-5533 GCF_027346185.1 Halothiobacillus sp. | reverse complement strand
ATAACCCTTGACTACGCGTCACGTCGCATTTCATTCTGCCAGCCCACCGTCGCGATCACGCGGGAATACATCAGCAGTTAAGCCAGCCTCTTGAAGCCTTGTTACGCGGACTGATGGCGTCATGATCAGCAGGAGTTGTCCCCTATTCTTTGTAGACACATGATTACATGATGTTTTTTATGATGGTGAGGCGGATTGCGGGAAGGGCTCCGTGTCACATCAACATGTGTTACATCCATTCTTGATAATATGCTTGGCCGGTGGTATCGTGAACGGTAGAAGAGGCTCGCGACGATGAACGAACAAGACGACAACGATCGGCAGGATGATATGGATTTGTCGCACGAACCTTTGCATTTGTATCGGGCGCTGCTGGCGGCAAGCACGGCTGTGGTACAGGGTAGCACTCCGGAAGCGGTGCTGGTGTCGATGTGTGATGCTTTGGTGGCTTCATCGACGCATATTTGCCTCGCCTGGATGTATATCGGCAACCCCGATAACGAGGTTATTTGCCCGTCCTATTCGACAGGCAAGGCGCGTGAATATACCCGTGATCTGGTGATCGATCTTTCTCCCGTCGCCATGCAGGGGCCGACGCGGCGTTCACTGGCGATGAATCAGCCTATGGTGGTCGGGGTGCGTGACGATGCGAGTTTTGCACCCTGGCGCGAACGTGCCCTGCAGTATGGTATGCGGGAGGCGCTGACCTTGCCGGTAGGTGACCCATACCTTTCCCCGCGCGGGCTTGTGGTGATCTTTGCCGACGTGGAAGATTATTTCGATCGCGTTGGCATGGCGCCTTTTACGGTATTTTCCCAACTGGTGACGATGGCGCTGGAGCAGACCCGATTGAAGATGTCGTTGGAGACACAGGCCTCCGTCGACCCGCTGACCGGGGCGCTGAACCGGCGCGCGATGCAGGAAGTGTTGTTGACCGTGCATGCCTACGCCCGACGCAGCAACAAGCCATACAGCGTTCTGCTGCTCGATCTGGATCGGTTCAAGATGATCAATGACAATTACGGTCATGATCTGGGTGACACCTTGCTGCGCGATGTGACGGATGTAGCCAAGCGTACCTTGCGTTCGAGCGACTGGCTTTGCCGCTGGGGCGGCGAGGAGTTTCTGATCGTATTGCCGGACACCGATCAGACTGGTGCGTTGACGGTGGCTGAGCAGATACGCGAGGCAGTGGCGGACATCGGCGTCACGTTTCACAATCAGCGCATCAAGACAACCGTCAGCATTGGCGTGGCCTGTTGCCCGCAGGACGGGGACAGACCGGAATTCCTGATCCGTCTTGCTGATGCGGCCTTGTATGAGGCCAAAAAGAGCGGGCGCAATTGCGTGGTGAGCGCACGAAATGCGCGGGCAATTTATTCTATCGCGGCAAAACTGCATGAGGCGGTGGAATCGGGGCGCTTGCGTGCCGCATATCAGCCTATCATGCAGCTGTCGACCGGCAAGCAGGTGGCCGAAGAAGCGCTGGCGCGCATGCTGGACGAACAGGGACAGGTGACAGCAGCTGCCGATTTCATCGAGACCGCCATCGAGATGCAACTGACGCATCTGATTGATCACGAAGTCATCAGTCAGACTATTCGTCGCTGCACCAGCAATTTGCATGGCGGGAGTGAACCCCTGACGCATTTTGTCAATGTATCAGCGGGGTTGCTGTTGTATCCGGATCTGACCACAGCCTTGTTTGCGCAAGCGCAGGAGGCGTGCGGGCAGTGCGATACCGACTCGTTGGCCTCCACCAAGCCATTGGTGCTGGAAATCAATGAAAAACAGGTATTTGGCGATATCGAGGCAATCAAGATGAAATTATTGCCATTTGTCGGGTTAGGCATACGGTTGGCCATCAACGGGTTTGGCGGAGGGTGTTCTTCGTTTCGTTATCTGGCGGATTTGCCCATCTCGTTCATCAAGATCGATGGCGAGTTGGTGCGCAGGGCGCGTGACAAGCGCATACGTTCCATCATCAAACGTATCTGTGATATCTCCGGCGACCTTGATCTGGTGACAATCGCGCAATTCGTGGAAGATGCCGACACGCTGGATATCCTGCGCGAACTGGGAGTCGACTGGGGTCAAGGTTATCTGTTCGGTCGTCCGGTTCTGCCTGGCGACTGAGCCGGTAGTCTTCTCGCCAGGCCGCCGTCGCGGCCACGTGGGAATAGATGGGAATAGATCAGCGCTTCCTTATGGTACACGCTCGCGCCGGGATCAGAGCTGGTGTTCCAGCAAATGGCGAACGGCGACGCTGGCCAGTATCAGGCCGAACATGGGTGGCAGGTAACTGATGGTGCCATTGGTGGGTCGGTCGTCATCGTCCTGGCGCGGGCGTGGAGGGCGCGGCGGTTCGTCGGAGTATACGGTTGGTATGCCGTTCAGGATGCCCTGGTTGCGCAAGCCTTGCCGTACGATGCGCGCTAGCGGGCAGGATGTGGTCTGGCTGATATCGGCCAGACGCACCCGTGTCGGATCGATTCGGTTGCCCGCACCCATGCTCACCGCCACCGGAATGCCTTGCCGATGCGCATGAACGATCAGCGCCAGTTTGCTCGGTACCGTGTCGATGCAGTCGATGACGAAATCGGCATTGGCAGGCATAAAGTGCGCTATGTCGTCCGGGGTGAGAAATACCTGATGAAGAGCGACCTGGCAGGCCGGGTTGATATCGGTGATGTGCGTGTGCATCACATCGGTCTTGGCTTTGCCCAGGGTGGATTGCGATGCAACCAGTTGCCGGTTGATGTTGCTGTGGGTGACTACATCGCTGTCGATCAGGGTCAGGCGACCGATCCCTGCGCGGGCAAGGGCATCGGTACATTGACCACCGACACCACCCAGACCAACCACGACCACATGGCAGGTAGCAAGACGTTCAAGAGCCGTATCGCCAAGTAGAATCCGGGTGCGCTCAAAAATATCAGGCATATTCATGGTCGGGCAGAAATAGCTCCAGTAGATCGTTGAGAAAGCGCTGTCCGCGCAAGGTTGGCGCGAGGCGCGAGGTGTCACGGCTTAACAGGCCACGTTGTTCGGCCTGGCGTAGGGCGTGTTCCAGTATGTTCAACGGCAGGTTCGTGCGTTCGGTGAACAGGGCGACGTCCACGCCATCGACAAGGCGTAGTGCATTCATCATGAATTCGAATCCGGTTTCTTCCCGCGTCAGGCGGCGTTCGTTCAATACCGGTTGGTCATGGGCGCATTGCTCCATGTAGTGGCGCGGATGCGGTTGCCGCTGCTGGCGCAAAATGCCAAGTTGACCGGACAGCTTGCTGTGCGCGCCTGCGCCAATACCCAGATAATCGCCGAACTGCCAATAGTTGAGGTTGTGACGCGACATGCGCCGCTGACGCGCAAAAGCCGATGTTTCATAATGCGCGTAGCCAGCGGCGGCCAGATATTGTTCAATGTTCTGCTGCATGTCAGCGCAGGTGTCGTCATCCGGCAGCACGGGTGGCCGCAAATGGAATGTAGTATTGGGTTCTATGCTCAGGTGGTAGCATGACAGGTGCGACGGCTGAAAACTCAGTGCTTCGTGCAGGTCGGCAAGGCAGGCTTCCATGGATTGATCCGGCAGACCATACATCAGGTCCAGGTTGAAGTTGTCGAAGTGGGCGGCCGCCATGTCGATGGCCATGCGGGCTGAGTGGCTGTCGTGGACGCGACCCAGCGCGGTCAGATGGCGGTCATTGAAGCTTTGTATGCCCAGCGACAGGCGGTTGACGCCAGCGGCGCGGTAGTCAAAAAAACGCTGGGCTTCGGCGGTTCCGGGGTTGGCTTCCAGCGTGATTTCGGCTCCAGGTTCCAGCGGCAACAATGCGCGCACGCCGCACAGCAGGCGATCGATGGCCGCGCCTGAAAACAGGCTTGGCGTACCGCCGCCAATGAATATCGATGTGATGCGTCGTCCCCAGATGAGGGGTAGCGCCAGTTCCAGATCGTGCAGCAGCGCACTCACATACTCCTGTTCCGGTATGTCGGCTGGGGCATGATGCGAATTGAAATCACAATACGGGCATTTGCGCACGCACCATGGAATATGGACGTACAGCGACAGCGGCGGCGGGGTTGCCGGAATTGGCAGGTAGTGGGCGTGCAGGATGGCACTGTTCATGCAGGCGCCCGGGTTGTCACAAGGGGTCGTTTGTCCTGAACCTGAAATAAGGTGTCGTCCGGTCGCATTGGTGTCGGAGTTGTGAAGGACCAGCGCCAATTCTGCGACATTCTGACATTAAAAGCAAGAATTTCGCCGGAATTTTGTCAGAACTTTGTCAAGATTTTGCCCCGGTAATGATGTTACGATATGGATTGTTCCTGCAGGCGTGCGGCGAGTTGATGCAGTGCTATCGCACGGTGGCTCAGACGGTTCTTTTCAATGGGGTCGAGCTCGGCGGCGGTTTTTCCTTGCGCCGGCAGAAAAAAATGCGCGTCGTAGCCGAATCCATGCTGACCGCGCGGGGTATCGATGATTTCCCCATGCCAAACGCCCTCGGTAATGAGGGGTTGCGGATCGTGCGCGTGACGCATCAGTACCAGCACGCAGTAGTACCAGGCTGTTCGATCATGAATGCCGTGCAGATTGGCGATGAGGTGGTGGTTGTTGCGTTGGTCGCGGTGCTCGATGCTGCCTTCCGGCGCATAGCGGGCAGAATGAACGCCGGGAGCGCCGTGCAGGGCGGCGACACATAGCCCGGAATCGTCGGCCAGAGAGGGCAGACCGGTCTGCTGTGCGGCATGTCGTGCTTTGGTCAGCGCATTTTCCACGAAAGTCGGGTGGGGTTCGTCGGCCTCGGGTACGCCCAGCGTATTTTGCGGCAATAAGGTGAAGCCGAGTGGGGCGAGCAGGGCATCCAGTTCGCGCAGTTTGCCGCTGTTGCCGCTGGCAAGAACCAGTTTCATGTTGGGCTCCCAGGTGCGGCAAGTACGCGATGTTGTACGGCGATAATCTGCTGGATGCCCTGTTCGGCCAGGGCAAGTAATTGCTGTAGCTGTTCGCGCTGGATGGGAGCGCCTTCTGCCGTGCCTTGTACTTCGATAAACGCTCCTGCTTCTGTCATGACGACATTCATGTCGGCATCGCAGGCGCTGTCTTCGGCGTAGTCCATATCGAGGACGGGGACGCCGTTGAAGATGCCGACCGAAACTGCCGCCACAAAATGCCGAATTGGAGAGATGGTGAGTTCGCCATGGTCCATCAAGCGCTGAATGGCATCATGGGCAGCGACGAAAGCGCCGCTGATGGCTGCGGTGCGGGTGCCGCCATCGGCCTGGATGACGTCACAGTCGATGCGCAGCGTGCGTTCGCCCAAGGCATCGAGATTGATGGCAGCGCGCAGGGCGCGGCCAATCAGGCGTTGAATTTCCTGTGTGCGGCCGCTTTGTTTGCCGCGCGCGGCTTCGCGATCCATGCGTGTCGAGGTTGATCGGGGTAGCATGCCGTATTCGGCGGTAAGCCAGCCTTGATTTTTGCCCTTGAGAAAACCGGGTACCGTGTTTTCGATGCTGGCGGTGCAGATGA
>NZ_DAIESY010000171.1:0-25778 GCF_027346185.1 Halothiobacillus sp. | reverse complement strand
GTTCATCCCGGTGTCACTCACCCTTCATCGAAGCTCCCTAAAGTAGCGCTCCACAAGCCAATTTTGGCTTGATATTGAATGCCAAATAATTCCTGGAGCCTCAACGATGAACAAGAATATCCTCGCGCTGGCCATTGCCGGCGTTCTCGCAGTTGGTTTGACTGGTTGCAATAGCTCGAACGATTCAACAGCCAGTGCAACCCCAACACCAACACCAACACCAACACCAACACCAACACCAACCCCAACACCAGCACCAATTGCAACCAGCGTTACCTTCTCGGCGACACCGGTAGCAAGCACGGATGCCGAGTTTGTAACGACCCATACCAAATCGGTAGCGACGGTGACGTACAGCGATGGCAGCACCAAAGATTTTCCATTGACGTACAACAGGTTGTTCAAAAACACCGATCAGGTTACAACCGTCAATGGCAGCAAGCAGGCCGCCGGCCAACTGTATGATACGGACATGAAGCCCATCATGGATCCAAATGGCGCTCCGGTCATTGCCGAAACGCCGGATGCCAACAGTCTTTTGAACGTGGACGGCAATCTGTTCATGGTAACCCACTGGGAATACGACAGTATTCTTGCAGATGGACAAAAATCATACAAAGCAGCCGGTTGGTACAGCCGTATGCCGATGGAGATGAGCCTGTCATCCATAAATCAGGACAAGGATGGAACATTATCGGTGGTCAGCCAGCAGCCGGTTGATTTTGCGAGCGTCAAAGGCGGTTGGATTTTCTGCGCGGGCGGCCCCACACCATGGAATACCCATATGGGTGGCGAGGAGGATTATGACCTTTACTTCGTGCCTAGCGAGAAAAAATACACCACGACGGCGGCTGGCTTAAAAGCCCTGACTGAGGTGTATTTTAATAATACGCAAACGGCAAATCCGTATCAGTATGGCTTTCCCGTTGAGGTCGCGGTTAAAAAAGACGGCAGCTATGACGTCACCAAGCATTATGAAATGGGGCGCGGTACCTGGGAATTGGCGCGCTGGGCGGCAGATGGTCGCACTGCTGTTTATGGCGACGATGGCGCCTACGCTGGTTTGTTCATGTTCGTGGGCGATGTAGCCAACAACCCGAAAGCAGGCGGCACCGTTTACGCAGCCAAGTGGAATCAAACATCACCAGATGGAGCGGATGGACCGGGCGCCACTATTTCCTGGGTCAAACTGGGTCACGGCACCTACGATGAAATCAAGGCCATCGTTGATAGCAACATCACGATCAACGATATTTTCGAAATCGCCTTAACGGATACACCCGGTTACATCCCGACCCGTGCTGGTTCTGCTCAAACCGTCTGGATTAAGCTCAAGCCCGGTATGGAACAGGCAGCCGCTTTCCTGGAAACACGGCGCTATGCGGCCTACTTGGGGGCAACCACTGAATTCACCAAAGGTGAGGGCGTGGCGTTTAATGATAAAGACAAGAAAATGTACTACGCCATCAGTTACATCCAATCTTCGATGTTGACTAACGATGGTGGTCCGGTCGATGACATCCGTGCGGCGGGGAACACGGCGGGGGCAACTTACACCTTCGATCTGGCGGCCAATCAAAAGGATACAGCGGGCAACCCGATCAACTCAGCCTATGTTGCCACCAAGGCATATGTGGAGCCGATGCTGCTCGGCAAACCCATTGTTGCGGATGCCAACGGTAATACGGCAGATGTGAACTTCATCGCGAACACTGACAACCTGTTCTACTCCGAGCCGATGCGTACATTGTTTGTTGGCGAAGACTCAGGTAACCACGTGAACAATTTTGTCTGGGCCTATAACATCGACAGCCAAAAACTCTCGCGGATTTTGTCCACAGCGGCGGGCGCCGAAGCCACCGGCTTGCAGATCGTGGACGATATTGGTGGTTATGCTTACATCATGAGCAACACGCAACACCAAGGCGACTGGATCAAGAGCCAAGATGCCAACCTGACCACGAAGCTGAAGGCCGAGGCCGAAAAACTCTTCGGCGTTAATAGTGTTGGTACATTGAATTACTACCTGCAAGCGGATGTGGGTTATATCGGTGGCCTGCCCGCAATCACTGCACCCAAAAAATAAGTCGGGTTCATGCGCCCTGCCGCAAGGCGGGGCCTAAGGCCGGAATGACTCTGGCCTTATTTTTTCACCAGCAATCAATTACCTGATTTCTATTGAAAAAATAGGATTTCATCATGCAAAATACCACCCAAACGCTGCGCTATTTATCCCTTGCGAGCCTCATTACCGTAGGCTTGGTCGGCTGTGGCGGCGGGGGCTCATCAACACCGCAGCCCCCCCAACCACCTGCACCAAATCCCACGGCGCAGCAACTTCCGCTGCTCGGGGAGTACATTAGCCGCGCCACCTTCGCCAACCCACACGCGCATATTCCCGCGCAGTGTTTTATTGAAACCGGCGGCGGTACGCAAAATGCCTGCCTGTTTTGCCATACCAACGGCGTGGCTGCACTCAAACTAGGCAACAACAATCCGCAGGCGGGGCTGAATCCCAACATCGGTAACCTGCAAGCCGAGTATGCTTTTGGCGTATTCGATTATCCGCAGGTGGTGAATTCCAGTATTAACCCCTGGATGAACACGTTAAAGCCCGAAGTGTTACATACGGCCGTTGTCGCACTGGGCGCCGATGCGGCCGACTGGGACATGCAAACCTATATTCGCCAAAACAACTGGCAAGCGGCCTTTGCCAAGCGCGCGGCGCTGGGCGCTCTGACTTCTTGGGATGCGGGTGTGGATTCACCTTTTCGCGTGTTCCCCAGCTTAAACCCAGATGATCTGCCCGCTAAAGCCGATGGGTTTGTACGCACGAATAATCCAGCAGGTAGTCTGTTCCAGGATGAACAAGGCTTCATGACGGGTTGGCGCGCGGTGAACTTTATGCCCTATGGCATTTTTACCCCGCTGGCGGGTAGCGTTTCTGGCATTTATATTCGCCTGCCCAAGGTGTTCATGCAAACCGCCAGCGGTGCGTTTTCGACCGAGACCTATGCCGAAAATCTGGAGTTGGTAACCGCGAATATCCAGAACCGACTCTCGTCGGGGCAAACGCATTATGTCGGCGCAGCCAGCAATATCGAGATCGTTCGAGGTCAATATCCGCTGGGCACCGAGTTTGCGCACCCTTTGCATTATGTGGATGTTCAGGCCGATGGCAGCAATCCTGCCGTCAGCCCCTTTCCGGGCACACGCGCGCATCGGGTCAAAGAAGTCCGCTGGATGATCAAATTACACGAATGGTATCCCGCCGAGTTTGGTAACACCCTGAAGGAAGAGTCCGCGCCGGTTTATGCCAGCCGGACGGATGGCTGGATTGAGAACGGGACAGGCTGGATCATCGGCGGCTTTATCGAGGATGCCAAAGGCGAACTGCGACCGCAAACCCCCTCCGAGTTGACCCAATGCGTGGGTTGTCATTCCAGCAATGTGCGCCAATCGGATGTGGGTCAGAACCCCGTATTCACCTCCGGTACGGGCAACACGATCGATTCGACCTGGGCGCTGCCACGCAAATTAAATGGCAATGCAGGCTGGGGCGAGATGAATTACCTGGGGTTCAAAGCCAACCCGAATGCCAGCGCAAACCAAACGCCCGGCACACTCACCATGCCGGAGCCGGTGAATCGATACGCGCAACAGGGCGAATTCCGCTTCTTTCTGGATCATGTGGTGGGTATCTCGCTTTATGGCGATATGCCTGCCACCGTCGATGCGTTTTTAGCGCAAAAAATCAGCACGGCTCAAGGGTATTCGCAGGATTGGCCAGATTTGAACGCGGCCATTGCCACCAAAAATGTCGTGGCGATTGAGCAGGCGCAGCGGCAGCGACTGGCGCTGATCCGGGAATTTACCGCAAAGGGTGCGTATCTGGATTCAGCCAAACGGATTCTGCCCGAATTATTCTTGCCCACTCTGGCGGACGCACTCGAAGCAGCCCGGCGTTATCGCGAGGTGGTGGTCACTCAACGCTTTGATTTTGGTAAAGACGTATTTGAAAAAACACCGGCGTCCTTACAGTATTTCCGCGACGAGGCAAATGGTTATGCCCATCAAAACGGCACACCCTATGTGGTGAGCGAGGTGGTGACTGATCGCCCCATCAATACCACCGTGGGTGATTTCACTTATGGCATGGGCATTGTGCCCACTCTGATTGACGAGAATAAACCGTTCTCGGCTGGTGGCACTTTTGCCCCGGATTATGTGCCACTTCTCGCGCCCGATTAATCTTGTTGCATTGGGAAAAAGCTCGGGACTTGCTATTGTGCGGCTTCGGGCGCTGTAAGCGTCATGATCGTGCGCTCTCCCAAACCCTCCCTTACCACTATCAGGTTTTTACCATCCGCGCTAAAACTGGCGCCTTCCCATTGCTCGATTGATGGCAAGGACACGGATGCGAACGGCTTTTGTAGTGCCGCGTGCCAATCCTCGTTTGCCTTGCGGTAGAAGTAATACACCGCGCTGTAGGTCAGTATCGCCAACCGGCGCCCATCAGGCGCGAGCGCCATGGCTGTGGGTTGATCGGCGTACGGGCTGGTGAATGGATGCAGCAGCCAACTGACGAGATCGGGGGCGGGCAGCGTGGGTAAATTGGCAATGAATCGCGCTGTGACGACCGCTGCTTTTTTCTCCTGTGCGCTGATGGGCTTGCGGTCGTTGAGGTTCACGCTGGATGCCAGCGGGATTGCAAACAGCCGTGCCGGTTTTTCCCGTTTGCTGAGCAGTAAGAACTCGTTGTTTTGCGCATCAAACACCAGCGATTCGGCATCGTGGCCGCCGCTATAGCCACCTTGGCGTCGCGGTGCGGGTGCTTGATCGGGATAACGAAAACGGATGAGCGCCGTTGGCCTCTGGGTGACATCGGTTTTGAGTGCAACAGGTTCTGGAACAAACCACAGCCGATAATCCGGCCAAGTGCCTCGATTGTCGCCGATATCGCCGATCACGAGCGTCGGGTTGCCATCCAGATCAAGGTGGGTGATGGCTTCCCAATCGCGTTGCCGAACATTATCGAGCTTGAGTGTGCTGAGCAACTTGCCATCGGCGTTGATGGCGAACAGGAGCGGCACACTTTTTTTAGAGGAAGCCGGCAGATTGATGTTGTCGTTATGCGTCCAATAGACGCCAACATGCTGCGGTGAGCGGGTCAGACCACTGGCTTCATCGACGATGGACGGCAATGTTGCCGCAAGAGCGCTGTGGCCGATAAAAAACAGCAGACAAAACAATGCCGCTGATCGGTATGTGTGAATCGGCGGCACTTTTGTCCGCAAGGCGGAGCGGAAACTCAATCTCTGCAATTACCCTGAAATTACTCGGCAGATTTGCCTTTGGTGTTCAGGCCGAGCAACGTGTATGCCGGGCAGAAATTGAACAGACCGGTCAGCAACGGGATGATCCCGATATAACCCCAGTAGCCAATGCCACCGATATTGAATACCGACAGGGCAATGAGCACCAGGCCAACCACAATCCGCAGAATCTTATCAATTGAACCAACATTTGTTTTCATCACTGAACTCCGGATAAATAAGGGGGAACGATTTAAGCAGGGCATGAAATTTTATAATGACCGAATAGAGTTTAGATTATTTCGGTCGCTGGTGATGTTTCACCAGGTGAATTGCGTGCCCATGCTCAAAGTACACGGTGAACTCAGGGTAAACCCAGCGCGTGATTGGCGGCTGATACTTGGTTCCCTTTGCCGGTTCAGGTGCCAGTTTCCTGCCGGGCTGGCCGAACTTTCTGGCCACCTGGGCCATGGACAGGCCATGGACGTAATATTTTGTTCCGGGCTTGGCCTGATTGATGTCCGGCTGCATGACCAACTCATCGGCCGATGCGACTTGCGCACCCATCACGAGCGCAAAACCGATGCCGAATGCCAACAGGTTGCGGACAAAACGAGAGGAAAAAGGCGAGGTTCGTTGATCCATAACAACAACTCCTAAGTGGGGCAAGACATAATCTTCCAGGGGTGTTCAGTCCGAAGTTTGACCGAGTGCACGTAGGCGACAGTGTAACGCGCTCTGAATCATTTCGGTACTCCTGCGGTCATAGTGTGCCCGCGGCTGCTAAACTGCCGGGCGTTTTATAAAAGAATCCGGCGGATACACGGCATGTTTCGATCTTTTGAGTGGCTAATCGGCTTGCGGTACACCCGCGCCAAGCGGCGTAACCGGTTCGTCTCCTTCATATCGGCGACGTCGATCATCGGCATCACGCTGGGGGTGACGGCGCTGATCGTGGTGATTTCGGTGATGAACGGGTTTCAGGATGAACTGCGCCATCGTATTCTCGGCATGACGGCGCACGCCACCATCAGCGAGAACGGTCAGGCTTTGCAGGATTGGCGTTCACTGGCGCAAAAGGTCCAAAACGAGCCGAATGTAGTAGCTTCCGCACCGTATGTTCAGGCCGAAGCGATGCTGTCGGCACAGCCGAATGTGTCCGGCGCGATCATCCGTGGTATCGAGCCCAAATACGAGGACGCGGTGACCGATATCGGCAAGCACATGGTCGCCGGTTCGCTAAGCGATCTCAAGCCGGGCGGGTTCGGCATTGTGCTCGGTGAGGCGCTGGCCCAAAGCCTTGGCGTTGCGGTGGGCGACAAGCTCATGCTCATCACCGCCAATGTCGCCGTGACGCCCGTGGGTGGCTTGTTGCGTCAGCGTCAGTTCACCGTGGTCGGCATCTTCAAGGTTGGCATGTACGAATACGATCGCGGTTCGGCATTCATCGATCTCAAGGATGCGCAGGCTTTGTTCCGGATGGGTGATGGCGTGACCGGTCTGCGGCTGAAACTCGACGACATGTTCCGCGCACCCTGGGTCGCGCGCGATCTGAACCTCAAGCTCGGTAACCCGTACTGGACGACCGACTGGACGCAGGCGAACGGCAATTTCTTCCGCGCGGTGCAGACCGAACGCACCGTCATGTTCATCATTCTCTCGCTGATCGTGGCGGTTGCGGCGTTCAATATCGTGTCCACACTGGTGATGGTGGTGACGGACAAGCGCGGCGACATTGCGATTCTGCGCACGCTCGGCGCAAGCCCCGGCAGCATCATGCGCATCTTTCTGATTTCCGGTACCGTGATCGGCCTGATCGGTACGCTGATCGGCGTGGGCTTCGGGGTGCTGATCGCGTCCAACGTCGAAACCATCGTGCCGTGGATCGAGCATCTCACCGGTACCCAGTTCATGCCTGCCGACGTGTATTACATCAGCGAAGTGCCCTCGCGCCTCGACTGGAACGACGTGTGGCACGTCGGCTTGATGGCCTTCGGGTTGTCCTTCCTTGCCACGATTTATCCTGCCTGGAGCGCCTCGCGTGTGCAGCCAGCCGAGGCTTTACGTTATGAATGACATCTCCACCACCATCGGTGATCCCGATATCGTGCTCGAAACCCGCAACCTGCACCGCACCTATCGCGAAGGTGATCTTGTCGTGCCGGTGCTCAAAGGGATCGATCTGGCCGTCAAAAAGGGCGAAATGCTAGCGATTGTCGGCGCATCCGGTTCCGGTAAATCCAGCCTGCTGCAACTGATGGGTGGGCTGGACAAGCCCACGGCGGGTGAGGTCTGGTTGGCCGGGCACCTGCTTTCCAGCCAGAGCGAAGCGGCGCGAGGAAGGTCGCGGAACAGTCATCTGGGCTTCGTCTATCAGGCACATCATCTGCTGCCGGAATTCTCCGCGCTCGACAACGTCGCCATGCCGCTGTTGATTCGTCGCTTGCCCCGGATCGAGGCGCACACTCGGGCTCGGGCGTTACTCGAAGCGGTCGGGCTGGGCGCGCGTGCGGAACATCGTCCCGCAGAGCTTTCCGGCGGTGAGCGTCAGCGGGTAGCCATTGCCCGTGCGCTGGTGACGGAGCCGGCGGTGGTGCTGGCCGATGAACCGACCGGAAATCTCGATAGCCATAGCAGCGACGGTGTCTTCAATGCAATGGTGTCGTTGAATCAGCGGTTCGGAACCGCCATCGTGCTGGTCACGCACGACAACCAACTGGCCGAACGCATGCAGCGGATATTGGTGATGCACGATGGTGTTTTGAGTCCCCGTTGAACGTCTGTGTGCCTCTCGGGGGTGGCCATTTAAGCAAACTATGTTAGTGTCGGGTTAGGCTCTGTTTGGCCACGTCGCAGCTCGCGAGGGCGCGCCGGCGGCTGATTGACTCGATTGGTTCTGCTTGAAAGGGGTTCCTTGGTGGCTCAGAAAAACCCGGATTCCTGTTTTGAAAACCCCAAGTATGCGGGATTTTCCCCGGCGCTCGACGACGCGTACCGCTTGCTCGACAGTGCACTGATCTACTATCAGGGGCAGCCCGTCGGCACGGTGGCCAGCACGGATCATACGGCGCCTGCCGTTAATTACAGTGATTGCTTCGTTCGTGATTTCTTTTCGGCCGGGCTCATCATGTTGCTTGAAGGCCGTGAGGATATCGTCCGGTCTTTTTTGCATGTCATCATGCTGCTCCGTGGTCAGCAGGAGGCGCTGGAAGGTCAGCAGATCGCGCCCGGTGTGCTGCCTGCTTCGTTCCGCGTGCATCGTGATGCTGATGGCGAGGAAAGCATCCTCGCCGATTTCGGTGACCGGGCGATTGGGCGCGTTGCGCCCGTCGATTCGATGATGTGGTGGGCCGTTTTGCTGCGGGCCTATGTGCGGTACACGGGTGATGAAGCCTTTGCCCGGACGCCGGAAATCCAGCGCATGTTGCGGATGATTTTAAGCCTGTGCCTGCAAAGCCGGTTTGAGGTGTTCCCCACTTTGCTCGTGCCCGACGGCTCATTCATGATCGACCGGCGGATGGGGGTCAACGGTCATCCGTTGGAAATTCAGGCCCTGTTCGACATGACGCTGTGTTGCGCCGATCTTTTGGTGCCGGAAGAGGGCAGCCAGTGGCTGATCGATCTGGCGCACCGTCGGCGCGTCGTGCTGCGTCAATACCTGCAGCGGTATTACTGGCTCGATATGGATGTGCTCAATCGCATCTACCGGTTCTCAACCGAAATGTTCGGCGAAGACGTCGAAAATCTCTTCAATATCTATCCCGAATCGATCCCCGAATGGCTGCCTGAGTGGTTGCCGGACAGATCGGGATATTTTGTCGGTAATCTCGGGCCGGGGCGTGTGGATTTTCGTTTCTTCTCGCAAGGCAATTTGTTGATGCTGGTGGCCAACCTGGCCCGGCCGGAGCAGGTCGAAGAGTTGATGAATCTGATCGAACTGCGTTGGAACGATCTGATTGGCCGGATGCCGATGAAGCTGGTCTACCCAGCAATTAAATCGCACGAATGGCGTTTGATCACCGGCTCCGACCCGAAAAACATCCCTTGGTCCTATCACAATGGCGGCAACTGGCCGGTGCTGATCTGGCCCTTCGTGGCGGCGGCAATCAAAGCCGGTCGTTACGACATGGCTTCCCGTGCCTGGGCCGAAGCCGAGGAGCGGTTGCTTCGTGATAACTGGCCCGAATACTACGATGGCCGCACCGGGCGGCTGGTCGGGCGGCGCGCGAATGTCCGGCAGGTCTGGAGCGCGACCGGGTTGCTTCTGGCGAGGCATTTTCTTGATGAACCGGACGTGCTGAACCGTTTGGGTTTTGCTCCTCAGCCGCCGGATGATCCCGAACTGATGGGTGCGCCATCGACACCTCAAGGTATGCAACGTGGAGGAGAGCGATGAACGATACGCCTGCGCACGTGAAAGAGCGCGCCGCCGAAACGCGGCCAGAATCCACGGCCGAGCCCATGGTCGAATCCCGCCCCCGGGGGCGCAAACCCGGGCTTTATATCGTTCTGATCAGCGTACACGGCCTGATTCGCGGTTCTGAACTGGAACTCGGGCGCGATGCCGACACGGGCGGCCAAACCCTGTATGTGGTCGAACTGGCGCGGGCACTGGCGAAGCATCCGGTCGTTTCGCGCGTGGATTTAATCACTCGTCTCGTGCGGGATGATCGTGTCTCGGCAGACTATGCCGTACCGGAGGAGCCGTTGGCGGATGCACCAAATGCACGGATTGTGCGGCTGCCTGCCGGTCCGGACGAATACCTGCCCAAGGAACAACTCTGGGATCATTTGGATAGCCTGAGCGACCATGCGCTCGATTATATTCGCCAGACCGGGCTCAAACCCGCACTGGTGCATAGTCATTATGCCGATGCCGGTTATGTGGGCATGCGGCTGTCGCTGCAGCTGGGCGTGCCGCTGGTGCATACCGGTCACTCACTCGGGCGGGTCAAACGACAACGCCTTTTGGCCAGTGGCGAGTCCGCCAGGGTCATCGAACAGAAATATGCGCTCTCCCGCCGGATTCGAGTCGAAGAGGAAGTGCTCGCGGCCTGTTCGTTGGTGGTGGTGAGTACTCAGGATGAAATCGAAACCCAGTATGGTTTGTACGACTGGGCCGATCCCTCTCGGATGGAAGTCATCCCGCCGGGCGTTGATCTGAGGCGTTTCGATCCAAAAATCACCGGGCCGATGCCTATTGCCGATGAGTTGGCCCGGTTTCTCCGCGAGCCGGACAAACCCGCCATCCTTGCCTTGTCTCGCCCCGACGAGCGCAAGAACATCGCCACGCTGGTCCATGCCTATGGACGCAACCCCGCACTGCAAGAAGTTGCCAATCTGGTCATCGTGGCGGGAAATCGGGATGACATTCGCGACATGGACCCAGGTTCCCGACAGGTGTTGACCGAGATTCTGCTGTTGATCGATCGCTACGATCTGTATGGCAAGGCCGCCTATCCGCGCCACCATCAATCGCAGGATGTGCCTGATTTTTATCGCTGGACGGCCGAGCGCCGTGGCGTATTCATCAACCCCGCGCTGACCGAGCCCTTCGGCCTCACGCTGATCGAGGCTGCGGCGTGTGGTTTACCCATTCTGGCAACGGAAGACGGGGGGCCGCGAGACATTATCCGGGCCTGCAAAAATGGCGAGCTCATCAATCCGCTCGATGCCGAAGGCATGGGCCAGCAGTTATTGGCCTTGCTGACCGATACGGCGCGTTGGGACAGCTATGCGCGCAATGGGATCAAAGGCGTGCGCCATCACTACACCTGGCCCGCGCATGTCGAACAGTACTTCGAGACGCTTGCTTCCATGCCGTTGCATCAGCAGACCAGCGCACCCGCTGTGACTACTGAAGCCGCTGCAAATGTCGCATCCACGCCGATGACCGTCGATCGCATGATTCTCATCGATGATCGGATTCTGAATACGGATATTGATGTCGCCGCCCTACGCGAATTGATTGCCCTGCTGCGCCGTCACCGGCGGCAGGTGGCGTATGGACTGGTTTCCGATCGCCCCCGCCACGACATTCTTGCCCTGCTCAAAAAACAGGGCCTGGTCGTGCCCGACGTGTTGATTACCCGGGGTGGTACACAAATTCATTACGGTGCGCGTCTTTCCCGCGACAAGGGCTGGAGTCGGCACATCGGATATGACTGGCAGGGTGATCGTGTGTATGAGTTGCTGGCCGAAACGCCCGGAGTCCGGCTGTCCGGTCGAAGTCACCAGGGCGTGTATGCCATTCATGGTCTTATCGAGGATGCGGACGCATTCATCAGCGTTGAAGATCTGGTTGATCGGTTGCATCAGGCCGATATTCCTGCCCGCATAACTGTGTTGAACAAAAACGAATTTCTGGTAACGCCCCAACGGGCTTCCAAGGGGTTCGCGATTCGTTATCTCGCGGCCCAGCATGACATTGCACTGATGCATATGTTAGTTGTAGGAAGCGCCGAAGCAGACAGCGATCTTCTGGGCGGCAACGTGTTGAGCGCACAACTTGGCACCGATACGCAGAGCGCGAGCGTCGTTCAGAGTGCAGACAATTCAATTTATTATCCATCGGCCTGTGGTGTGGCAGGTATTCGCGCGGCAATGGATTTTTATGATTTTCTGGGCGAGTGTCGCGCGCCGTCTACCGACCAAGAGTCCGGTGGCTCCAGCGGCGAGTCCAAACCCACGACCGAGGCATCGGGCCCTACATCATCCAAGGAGACCGAAGCATGACATCCGCAGAAATGACACCTTCGCCCATTTTGTTGTGTTGCGATCTGGATCGCACGCTCATTCCCAACGGCGCCCAGCCGGAGTCACCCGATGCGCGTCCCAGGTTTCGTGCCCTGTGCGCTCATCCCGGCATCCATCTGGTCATGGTGTCGGGTCGGCATATCGAGCTTGTGCTCGATGCCATCGATCAATGGAACTTGCCGGAACCCGATTACATCATCGGCGACGTCGGCACCACAATTTACACCCATCCTGAGCCGGAAGAAGGCCCACCCGATTCCTGGGCGATGTGGCGTTCTTGGGCGGCTGAACTCGGGCCCGATTGGAATGGCATGACCCATAATGACATCACCGACCTGTTCAGTGATATCAAAGCCATCGTACCGCAACCGATCGATCGACAAGGCGTATTCAAGGCCAGTTACTTCGTCGATATCGATGCCAATCTGGAAATTCTGGAAGCAGAGCTGGTGCGCCGTTTGTGGCAATTGGGCATTAACGCCCGACTGATTTGGTCTGTGGATGAAGCAGCGCATACCGGATTGCTGGATGTGCTGCCAGCCAGTGCCAGCAAACTGCACGCGATCGAATTTTTGAGCGCGACACAACATTACCCAATGGCGCGCACAGTGTTCGCCGGGGACTCGGGGAATGATCTCGAAGTGTTGGGCAGCCATATCCAATCTGTTCTGGTGGCCAATGCGCCGGAAGACGTCCGCGCGCGTGCGCTGGCGCTGGTCGAATCCGCCGATGTCGCCCACTCGCTTTATCTCGCCCAAGGCGGGCTGTTTGGCATGAACGGCAATTATGCCGCCGGTGTCCTCGAAGGACTGGTTCACTTCTTGCCGGAAACACGCGCGTGGATGGCGCTCGGCTGACATTCACGGCGAACCGAGGCGGTGTAACAGTGCCTGCTGCGCGTTGAGTGGCCGATCGCATTGCTGAACGTGTCTGCCGTGTGGGCCACTTTTGCTTACACCATTTCACGCTTTCACCAGGAGTATCACCATGAGCGGTCTTGATCAGATTTTTCCTACTATGAGTCAATGGTTGAGGGAATGGCAGGTGCTCGTCCCATTCTTCCTGTTGCTGATTTTCGGTGGCAGTTCGGTATTGCTTGTACAAAGATTTATGCGCCGGCATTTCAACCGGATGGTCAGCCACGCGCCGATTTCACCCGGCACGCTGCTCATTCTGCGCCGGGCAATCAGTCTATCGCTTTGGGTTGTCTTGGGTTTGCTGCTATTGCGCCAGGCTGGCGTCAATGTCGACGGCATCTGGGCCATGCTGGCCAGTATGCTGGCCGTGATCGGTGTCGGCCTGCTGGCCGTGTGGACCATGGTGTCGAACATCACGGCCAGCTTGTTCATCTGGATATGGCGCCCGTATGAGCTGGGCGAAACCATCGAAATGCTGCCGACCAATGTCAAGGGCCGCGCGGTAGACCGCAGCCTGATGTTCACCACCCTGCGTGAAGCGGACGGCACGCTCCTGATGATTCCGAACAACCAGTTTTTTCAGAATGTGACCCGGCGCTGGCCCAATAAAACTGGCGTGACGGACTACGAAGCCTGGGAAGCCGAGCGCAACTTCGGCTCGGCGGAATATGCCAGTCACCATACATCACCGAATCCCGCCGTACCTGACAGCACCCCTAAAGATGATGCCGTAACCTGAAGTTTGGCGTGGCCTGCTCCTTGCTGATGTTCTTTGCAAATCACGAAAAGAGCACACCGAAGGAGTCACACCATGCTTACGGTTTCCGAACATAAGGCTATCCCCGCCCATCATGTGCGGGGCTTTACCCTGATCGAACTGATGATCACCGTCGCCATTATCGGCATTCTGGCCTCCATCGCCCTGTTCGCTTATCAGGATTACATCATCCGCGCGCAAGTCAGTGAAGGTGTCACCCTGGTTTCCGGGCCGGAATTGGCGCTCGCCGAATGGACGGGCGGCCATCCTAATTTCCCCAATAGCGGTAACCCCGGCAACAATACCTCGCTGGGACTGGCTGCACCGGGCTCTATTTCAGGCAATTATGTGCAATCCGTCGCCGTCATCGATGGCGGCAAGATAGAACTGACCTATGGCAATAAAGCCAACTCCGCCATTGCCGGCGCAGCCAAAAAATGCACCTTGTCTCCCCTGACCAGTTCACCCGGTGCCATTCGCTGGCAAGTCGATTCCTGCGGATTTAATTCCCGGTATTTGCCCCAAGCCTGGCGTTAGTCATCCATCTGCTCAACGGCTGTTCTCTTTTTCATCGTCCGCCACGCGCAAGCGTGTGCGGGCTTTTGGTTGAGTGCCTGTCTGCCCCCGTCGAGGTATTGCCTTTCGGCCATTTTTGTCAAAAATTGACGACGCCTTGCGCAATCAGAAACAGGATTGTCCGTTTCTGACACGCGGCAAAGCCATCAAAAAAACCGTATTCTGTAGGAATGAAACCCCGCCGTATCTTTCGCCGTGTCATTTTGCTGACCTTGGGGTCGGTGCTGCTTTTGTTTGCACTGGTGCAGGCTTGGTTTTATGTGCAAGTTTGGCAACTACGCACACACAATCCGCAAACCACCGCCTTCATGCGTGAACGTCTGGAACTGATTCGAGCCGTCAACCCCAAGGCCAAACTCGATTACCACTGGGTGGATTACGCCGCCATCGCGCCCATTGCCAGGCGTGCCGTGGTCGCTTCGGAAGATGATCGCTTTATGGAACACCACGGGTTTGATTGGACCGGCATTCAGGATGCCTTCGAAAAAAATCTGGCCGAGGGCGAGTTTGCAGCAGGTGGTTCCACCATCAGCCAGCAACTGGCGCGCAACCTGTTTCTCTCGCCCAGCAAGAATCTCTGGCGCAAGGGCGAGGAGGCCATCATCACCGTGATGCTGGAGACCACGCTGGGCAAGCGGCGCATTCTTGAGCTGTATCTCAACGTCGTCGAATGGGGTAATCTTTTGTACGGCATCGACGCGGCCAGCCGTTATTATTTCCATAAATCCGCAGCGGCACTCACGCCGCACGAGGCCGCGTTTTTGGCCGCCATGTTGCCCAACCCGCGGTTTTATCAGGACAACCCCGGCAGTCGCGGCCTGCAAAAACGCATCCGCGCCGTCGAGGGGCGCATGAACTATTCGCGCATACCACCCCAATAAAAACCACCCGGAAGGAATCACCCTAAAGTGAAGAGCAAGGAACCCGCTGAACACATTATTGCCATTATCGGCCTGGGCTATGTCGGCCTGCCGCTCGCGGTCGAGTTCGGCAAAATCCGCCGCGTGATCGGCTTTGATATCGATGCCACCCGCATTGACCAATTAAAAAGTGGCCATGACCGCACGCTCGAAGTCGAGGCGGATGAACTGCAAAATGCCCGCCACCTGAGTTATACGGTCGATCCTGCCGATCTGCGTGAAGCCAGCATATTCATCGTCACCGTGCCCACGCCGATTGACGCGCACAAACGCCCGGATCTCACCCCGCTCATCAAAGCCAGCGAAATCGTCGGGCGCGCGCTCAAACCCGGCGACATCGTGATTTATGAATCCACCGTCTACCCCGGCGCGACCGAAGAAGATTGCGTGCCGGTGCTCGAACGGCACTCCGGCCTGCGCTTCAACCACGATTTTTACTGCGGCTACAGCCCGGAACGCATCAACCCCGGCGACAAAACCCATCGCCTGCCAGATATCAAAAAAGTGACATCCGGCTCCACCCCCGCCGTGGCCGAAACGGTCGATGCGCTCTACCGGCAAATCATCACCGCCGGTACCCACCAAGCGCCCAGCATCCGCGTGGCCGAGGCCGCCAAAGTCATCGAAAACACCCAGCGCGACGTCAATATCGCGCTCATCAACGAACTGGCCATCCTGTTCGGCAAACTCGGGCTCGATACCCAGGCCGTGCTCGAAGCGGCGGGCAGCAAATGGAACTTCCTGCCGTTTCGTCCCGGCTTGGTGGGCGGCCACTGCATCGGCGTGGACCCCTACTACCTCACCCACAAAGCGCAGCAAGTCGGCCATCACCCGGAAATGATTTTGGCCGGGCGACGCATCAACGACGGCATGGGCGCCTATGTCGCCGGCCAACTCATCAAAGCCATGCTGAAAAAAGGCATCCCCATGCAAGGCGCGCGCGTGCTCGTACTGGGGCTGACCTTCAAGGAAAACTGCCCCGATCTGCGCAATACCCGCGTGATCGATGTACTTACCGAACTCAAAGACTACGGTCTGACCGTCGATGTGCACGACCCCTGGGCCGACGACGCCTGCGCGCGGCATGAATATGGCCTCAGCCTCACCGCCGCGCTGCTGTCGAATACCTATGACGCCATCGTGCTTGCCGTCGCCCATCGAGAATTCAAAGCCCTGGGCGCAACCGCCCTCCACGCACTTGGCAAAGAAAACCATGTGCTCTACGACCTCAAGCATGTATTGAATGCCGATGAAGCAGATATTCGGTTGTAAATGCTTGGTTCACCATCAAAAGGGGCGGATTCAACACCTCTCCCCTTGTGGGAGAGGGTCGGGGTGAGGGGGTGAAGCCAGCACCCCCATCCCATCCTTCCCCCATCAAGGGGGAATGAGAAAAAGCCCCTCCCCCTTGTGGGGAGGGGTTGGGGAGGGGGAATTGGCTCGGGGTGAGGGGGTGAAACCAGCACCCCCATCCCATCCTTCCCCCATCAAGGGGGAAGGTGCTAAGGCTCCCTCTCCCCTAACGCAGCGAACGCCAAGCGTGCCGGGCAGGAAAGCCAGGCATCAAAGAGCCGCGGTGGGGGGAGATCACGCCTTGATCCGGTAAAAGCTGATTCCGGTTGATACAGTTGGGTGAAAAACGGTCGGTCGGGCCGGCAGCACAAACACACTGGCCGGCCAGCCGCTTTGCTCCTGATTTACCAATGCCACTACAATCTGATAGCGATGACCCGGTTTTGGCTGCAGCTGACGATCAATCTTCACCGCAATGAAATCGCGATTCAATTCCCGCGCGACAGCCGCCGATTAAAAACTCGCGCGCGCCATCGCATAACACCAATAACAGCTGGCTTAGCCGATCTAAATGAACAGCGGTTTGTTCTGCGCCTTGGCCGCCGCCAGCACCTCAGGGACATAGGCGTACCAGTTGACCGGATTGTGGGCGTGTTCGAGCAGGTAGGGAAAATCGCTCAAAATCAGGCGATTGTTAAACAGCGGCTGGCCATCGACACTGAACCAACGGGTGTACCAATCGGGCGTTTTCTGCTCCTGTTCATGGCTTTTTTACTGGGCTTGCGCCGTGAGTGAGTGATCGAGCTTTTCTGGCAGCGCGGCTGGAAATTTTGGCTAATCGACATCGGGGCGAGTGATTTCATGCCCTGCTTGCAAAGGCGTTGTATTAGCAGCAAGAACCGGAACGAGCAGATCCATGCTCACCAGCGTGAGCTGTACGAAAACGTTAATCAAAAATTCAAGCGCAAGCTGCATTGTGCTGATTGCCTGAGGCCGGAATCAAAACACCATCGGCAATCCAGTCGGCCAGTTGCGCGCGTGCAAACTCGGTCAGGTTCTCTGGCGCAACATTGAGCTCATGGGCCAGTTGTGCCAACGATTGACCTGGAAGTGCATCCTCATGGGCATCCAGCAGCACGAGCCAGCGCGCGCTGGCAGCTGATAAATTATAGATCTGCACCACGCCGGCATCATCCCGCTGGATCCAGAGCAAAGTTGGCTCGGTGGGCACTTCATCAAGCGAGAAATCGGCCTGATTCACCGGAAAGGCACTTTCAAACAGCACGCCTTGGGGATGCGGCTGCCAAGCGCAGTCGAACAGAGCGTCGGGCAGCGATACCGGCGCTTCGGGTAGCGCTATATCCTCGGCCATCCGGCATTCGTGCAGCGTCGCCTCAAAGGCGGCCAACTCCAACAATGCCTCGGATAGTGCTACCGCGTTCTGCTCCTGAAGAAAATCGAGAAATCGTCCGGGCACATCCACAAGATAAGGGGAGTGTTGCGGCACGGTTGAGAAGAATAATTTCACCAGCACTTGCCATTGATCATCGGCGATGTGGGCGCGCGTGCGCTCGTAGGTGCTTTCCAATATTCCATCAAAATTATTGAAGAACAGCTGATGGTACAGTTTCATCCGCTCGGGATCGCAACCTTCGGGCACCGGCGCGTGCTCGGGATTGCGGATAAAAGCGGTGAACTGAGACTGTAGTGTCAAAAAATCCGTGTTCATGCCACCGGCTCCAGCAATTTGTTGTGCGCACCGGCGGCTACACGGCGAATCTGGGCGACCTCCTGCATCAAATGCGCCAGCGGCGGGATATCAAAATCCCGCTCCAGCAGCGTCGGCACGGCCCCAAAACGGGTGTATGTGTGCGCCAGTAAATCCCAGACCGGATCGGCAACGGCGGCACCGTGCGTATCAACAATCAAATCGGGGCTGAGCTGCAAATGCCCCGCCACATGCAGGTAGCGCACGCGTTCGATCGGCAGGGCATCAAGAAAGGCCACCGGATCGTAGCGGTGATTGACGCTATTGACGTACACATTGTTTACATCGAGCAACAAATCGCAATCGGCTTGCTGCAGAATCTCGGTCAGAAATGCCAGCTCGTTCATTTCGGCATCGGGCGCGGTGTAATAAGACACATTCTCCAACGTCAGCCGTTGCCCCAGAATGTCCTGAGCGCGATGGATGCGCTCGACCACATGGCGTACTGCCGCCCGCGTAAACGGAATTGGCATCAAGTCGTATAGGTGCGCATTGTCCGTACAAAACGAGAGATGTTCACTGTAGAGGACGGGTTGATAACGATCAATAAATGCACGCAGCGATTTGAGAAAATCCACATCCAGTGACGCCGGCCCGCCGATCGAGAGCGACAGTCCATGCAGATACAGGGGATAGCGTGCCAGCAAGGACTCGAACTGCCGTTTGACAGCACCCCCCAAACGCATCCAGTTCTCCGGCGCAACTTCCAGAAAATCAAGATCGGGGTGTTCGGCTTCGATCTGCTGCATCAACGGGCCGCGCCGCAGACCCACGCCGACCGGCACGCGATTCGCATCGGTATTCATTGCAACCTCCTTCGCCAGTATCAAGGGGCGTCAACCCGAAAGCGGGGTAGTCAGGATAGCGTGATCGTGATTCGCTTTTTCGAATCACCCTCCACACTGTCAGGCCGGCACGTGACTTCTTAAAAAGGGCCCAAGGGCGACGCCAAATAATGACTTGGGCGCCATGTGGCTGACCAAGCAGTGTGCAGGGCACGAATAAATAGGCCCAGATAATTAAAGGATAGATCAATCCCGCTTAGGCACCGAATGCCAAAGCAAAATCAATCGATCCCCATCACGTTCGGATGCCCTTAGCCCACCGGAGGTGAGCCAAGGGAGACGACCATGTCGCACTTATTTTTTCATGTTCGCGCCACAGGAACTGTCACTCTTCTTCATGTTGGCACCACAGGAACTGTCGCTCTTCTTCATATTCGCGCCACAAGAACTATCGCTCTTTTTCATGTTGGCACCGCAGGAAGCATCGGAAACCTTCACCAGAGAGGCACCGTGCTGACTGACAAACGGATTGGCCAGGGCAGTCCCCGCCACCAAGGCAGCAGACAAGGCGGTAGAGGCAATCACAGCAGCTTTCAAAGTACGGGTTTTCATCAAAAAATCTCCATCAACTCATTAAAAAGTAAATACAATTCCACCGACCGGCGCGAGCGGAAAATTTAAATGCCTCACGACGCTCGACTGATTGCGAGCAGGTTCTTATCGCAATTCATCTACGCACGAAAGTGGCGATGGGATGCAAAAAAGATCGTTAACGGTTGAAATAAACTGAACGCGAAATGCAACCAAATCCCACTTGAGCACGTATTCTGAGGTGTGAGCAAACAGAAAAATGAAACGATGAGGGTTTGCACACCGCTCGACACGCGCCGCATGCATGCGATGATGAGCACGCCAAGCGATCTTCCAAGAACATCCCCGCGGATAATCGCCAGCGCAGTGTGTCGAACGACGGGATGAACCACCCCTCCAAACGAATCAAGAGGAGCCGGATCGGCATGAGCATGAAACCCAATCGATCGAACAAGGACCGTAACCAAGACGATGATCAGCTCACCCAGTGGTTGCAAGCCACGGCAGCGGGGGACCGGTCCGCATTCCAAAAACTGTATCAACGCACATCCGGCCCACTTTACGGGTTGTGCCTACGCATCCTAAAAGAGGAAGGTCGCGCGCAGGAGTGCGTTCAGGATGTTTTTCTGGCGGTTTGGCAGCAAGCGGGGCGATTTGATCCGGCGCGCGCGCAGCCGATGACCTGGCTGGCCGCCATCGCGCACCATCGTGCGATCAGCTTGTTGCGCCGGTTCAACCGGGAAATCACCACAGCGGACTGGGCTGATTTTCTGGCACTGGCCGATGCGCCCCTACTCTCCCCGGAGGGCCACCAAGGAGGATCGGTGGACGGCGATCCCCACGACTGGCAACTCATGGATCGCGAGGCCATGACACGGTGCCTCGAGGCACTGCGTGCCGAACCGCGTCAGGCCATCCACAAAGCTTTCTGGTTTGGTCACACCTACCAAGAAATTGCCGATGAACTCTCCACGTCACTCAGCACCGTGAAAAGCTGGATTCGACGCGCCTTAATCAATCTCAAATCCTGTCTTGGCTTGGTGAACTGACATGAACGAATCCACTGAACACATCGAATATGTCCTCGGTCTGCTGGACGAACCTACTGATCGGTTGACCGAGCGGGCAATCAAAGCATCGCCCGAGCAGCGGCGTGCCGTCGCCAACTGGTCGCTAATCATCTCTGATCACCTGCTGTCACAATGCGAATCGCGTCCGTTGCCCGGCTGGGTATGGTCACGCATCGAACGACAGCTCGATCATCAGGCGAAGGATGTCGGCAGCGCATTGCGACGTTGGCGCATGGCTGCAGCCATTGTCGCCATGATTGGAATCGGTCTGCTCGTCGGGGTCTTTGTGCCACATCAACCCGCTATGAATGCTGATTCAATCGCCATGATGCCGATGGCACAAGGCCAATCAGCCACATGGGAAGCAAAGGCAGATACGGCGACGCAACAGATTCAAATAACGAGCCTGACAACCACCGATCAACCAGCGAATAAACAAGCCGTTCTGTGGTTAATTACCCCGCAAGGACAAACGGTAGCAGTCGGGCGTTTGCCGATGAATAAAGGGGAAAGCGTCACTGTCCGTCCTGCACTCTGGAGCAATACGATTGCACAAACCACACTCGCCATTAGTTTGGAACCCACTGGCAAGCCGATTGGCAACAAGCCGGTCGGCCCGGTTGTCTGGCAGGGAGATTGGAGTAAAGCATCATGAGGACATGACGAAAACTCTGCGCGTTCAATTTCTTGCACGATTGATTTCAGTGCTGTACCCACCTTGGCGCCCTTCGTTCACGGATGACCGAGGGGCGAGTGTCGTTAGCACAAAAATGGCGAGCCATGGTCAAAAAACCGCGCGGAGTTGTGGGTCTGCTGGATTGACTTGTTAGGCACCTCCTGCAATATCTACCAAATATTGGTATTTCTTGGAGACTGCCCCAATGGCGAAAAACACCAGTGTTAGCTTGGGAGATCATTTCGATCAGTTTATTGCCGCCCAACTTTCAAAAGGCCGCTATGGCTCGGCTACAGGGGTAGTACGCGCTGGTTTGCGCCTGCTTGAGGATGAAGAACAGAAACTGGAAACACTGCGCCAATTGATTGCAGAAGGCAGAGCCCGCGGAACGGCTGAATACAGCTATGAAAAGTTTATGGCTGAACTCGATAATGAATTGAGTTAATGGGCATATTTTCCCTTAGCCGCGCGGCCAAATCTGATTTGCGTGGAATTGCTCGATTCACAGAACAACCCTGAGGAAAAGCACAACGCCTGCATTACCTCAAAGGCTTGGATGAAACTTTCAAGATACTGGCCGATTCGCCAACAATTGGGTATGCCTGTGATTACATCGAATCCGGCCTGCGCAAATACCCTTTTCAGAGCCACGTGGTTTTTTTCGATTGCCTCTCCGACGAGGAGATTCTAGTTGTTCGCGTACTTCATAAAAATATGGACGTTCATCAGGCTGTTTTCCCAGCCTAATGACGCTGTAGAAAAAAACCCTTGAGGGGCGAAACAGGAAATTTCAAGGATTGCCTTGACCCTTCCCGTCAAGACGGTAGTCAATTACAGAGCATTTTGTGGAGTCGGTTTTGCTCATGGTCATGGATATTCTTGCCGAGGAGGTTTTTCTACAGCCTCAACGCCTGAGCTCAGCGGCATTTGAGGCGATGCCTGCTTTTGCGGAAGCAAAAGTGGGCAGCGGGTCAAATGTCCGCTGCAGCGATTTGTTATGTCTCGTGTTCATTTTGGCGCCCTCTCAAAACGGCGTGTCCAACTCAATGCCACGGGCATCCAAAAATCGCAGCAACTGATCAAAAACTTCAGCTTTCGATTTACCTCCAGAGGTGCGGTAGATCAGATGCTCAACAGAAAACCGATAGTGCAATGCCCTTCTCGGGTTGAAAAAACCGGCGTATTCCCATTGAGGTTGATCCTCTGCCCACCGGAGCGCGAGGTAAATTAGGAGTTGCCTAATATCTCGTCCTCCCAAGTTTCGGCTGATTGCCTTAACTTCGTACAAGGTGTTGCCAACGCAAAGATCTGCGGTGCAACTACCGAGAAATCCTGCTCCTCGAACTTTCGGGCGAAATTCAATATCGGCGTGATGCAACCGAAGATAGTCAAAAAAATACTGATATTGACTGGCCAGCCGAAACGCCTCCTCGACCTCAACCACATTGAGGAGCATCTCATCGTCAGCAGATTCATATCGTTTTAGAAATAGGATCGCCTTGGCATAAATTTCTGAAACGAGCGCTGTGTCTGTGGAGATAGCAGCCAAAGGCTTCCCAGTCGCATGGGCAACCTCCGCCGCGCAAAACGCAAACTCCGCAACCAAATCATGCAGCTCGACCTCGCGCGCAATTGGAATACGAACAAACCTGCTCGACGGTAGATCAACAAGATTCTCACAATGTGCCTCATTGAAAACCCTAACAAATGAAGCCGTGAGCAAAGGGAGAGTATCAGCCCAAAAGCCATTGAATACTGACGCTACCGCTTTTTCCGAAATCACAGAGGTAGCCATTTGTCTCTCTGCATCCGATCAGCGAACCAATTCCTGGTCAATTCATCCATTGGGCTCCAGGTCGCCTTGATATGATTTCTCCAATGCTTCCCCTCATCACCCAACACGTAAGAAGATCCGATGAAGTAACGCTTTTCCCACTCAGAAAGGCCGGCATACTTCCGCTTCAGATCGGTGAGCCAGTAATGACAGGCCCAGTTAGACATTGCGACAAGAATCAATCGCTTTATCAATGGGTTGGTCTTCTTTTCGTATATTTCTATAAGGATTTCTTCCTTCCTTGCACTTTGCTTCTGAGCCAACGCCTGAAGGAAGAAACTCATGTTCAGATCGACACTCAAGAGGTGAGAGTCTGACTCATAAAGAGCAATAAGCTTTCGGTCTACGAAAGCCTGATCGTAATCAGGAAGATTTTCATACACCCCTCGAACCGCACGCATCACCGTGACGAAGACAGGTGCAAGAACCTCCACATTGTTCTCACCGAGCAAAGTACTTATGGCTCCGAACTGTTTGTTGGGCTCAAGGGCCTGTATCGCTTTGATTGCCTGCTTAGCCACAGTCGAATCAATGTTTGTCTTGGCAACTTCGCGTCCAAGAATTCCAATGATATCGATGTCTGTCATCGCGGCCTTTAGCGCTTCGTAATCATCTTCAGCCGTTTCAGAGTAAGGGTCGTACCGAAGTGTAATGTTAAGCAGCTTTTGTTCATCGCTAGCCAGCGGGTCGTCCGAATCCTTCGGGTCCAAAAGCTTAGTAGATGAACGAAACTCGTCTGCCGTCAGGATCTTGGTTTTATTCTTTTGAAGAACGAGCCCTTCATTGAAAAGGCTCTCTGACAACAGAACAAGTACGCGGTAGGCGTCTGTCTTGTCATCGCAGAAAATTGTGTAGTCGTCGACGTAACGACAAAATTTGACCCTGTTCCTCAGCAGCAGTCGATCCGTAGAGTCAAGGCACAATTCGGCTAGGATTCGGGATGCTGGGCCGCCGACAGGAAGGCCATAGGACACATTCTTAGAGAAGCTCATTAAAAGCTTCATGATCCTATTAGGCGCGTCGCCAGAGGACGGAAGCCGGTTTAATGCATTTTCTAGCCGATGGTGATAAACCCGAGGATAAAAATCTGCGATATCTGTGATAACAACATATTTGTACACTCCACTTAGGTCGAACGACCTCTGCCGATAATCCTTCCATGAACTTGCGGAGAATAATTTGGCCTCCCCTTCGTCCCATTCATATCGATATGAGTAGACGGAGGCATCATCTATAGAAATTCGCTGTTCTTCGATTTGTTCTGCCAGCGTAATGACCAAAGACAGGTAGTAGGCGTTCCAGAACGGCTGTATCTGGGTTGTCCAACGAAAGCCTGTATATCCGACCTGAGTGAGGGTCTCAAGAGTGTCCGGTGGATACCTAGCAATGAAATCATCGAAATTTGCGTGAATCTGCTTGAGCAGATCTTTCGATTCTTGCAACTTGTCGTGAAATATAAGTTTTTCCAACGGGAATGGAAAAACGTCCGTGTCGCCATGACGAGCTATGTTTTTAAGCGCAATTTCAATTGCTGCGTCGATGTGCATGGTTTTCCTTAAGTTCTACGCCTAGATGACTCTAGGGCCAGGATACTGCAAGGCTGGATTGAGGCACCAAGAGACATAACGCCGTGTTGAGCGGCGCGGCCAAACAACAACCGAAGCGGCACGCTGTCTCACCGCGTCCGCCTCGAACACACAGTTATGCATTTATTTGTTCGTAAGATAGGCTACTACACCATCTGTATATTTTGTAATAACCTGACTCGCAACGCCCCAAGCGGCACATTCTTTTATTGAGATTTTAGCGTTTCCGATCTCTTTTCCAGTTATTTTGTCAGTTACAACAACCGTACTGCTAATATTATCGCATCCGGCCATGATACCCACAGTCAGGCGAGCCGCATCATCTCTCATTCTAAAGGTGTGTATATTCACAATGACTGAGTGCTGAGAGTTGTTTTCATCAGAAGCTAATAAGCCTTTTTGTGACAGACCTTCTCTGATTTGATTTTCAAGTAACTGCTTCTGCTCCGAAGGTATAGACACTCCTGAATCTTGCTTAATTGATAGTGCAAGCTGGCTTCTATTACCTGGGACATAAGCTTTAGAAACTGTTGAGTCGATGCTTGCGCATCCGAAAGATAAAACGGCGACAAAAAATATTGTAATTATTGTTTTCATTTATATGGCTCCTCGTCGTGTGTAAATGATACAGTGCCTAACACCCAATATACACCTTGGCAGGTGCATATTCAGACAAGCGGCAGGTGTATAAATCGACTCTCATTCATCCATCCCTTTGTTTTAATTGGCTCGATAAGAAATAGGGGGGCGTTGATGGATATAAACACCCCTTCACCAAAATCACTCAATCAGGTTCGGGCAGCTCGAATAACCCGATATTTTCAATGAATTCTGCCACTGAATCATGCCTGTGGCCGAATCCGGCTCAAATTCCACAACAAACGGCTACCTTTCCAAGCAGCTTTGCCCGGTTTTTACTCCGAATCTCCATGGT
>NZ_DAIESY010000156.1:0-8768 GCF_027346185.1 Halothiobacillus sp. | reverse complement strand
ATAAACGGTTTATCCCGCCGCTGGCTTTCCCGGTGAGCCATTCGTGCAAACATCTCTTTGCCCGTGCCAGACTCTCCAAGAAGCATGATCGGCGCTTCGCTGTTCTTGACCTGATCAATTTCTTTGACCGCCGACAACAGGGCATGACTTGAACCAATGATGTTGTTCGTCTCGCACATGTGAATATAGCGACCGCCATCATGATCGAGTTGTGAGGGCAGGAAACTTACCTGTTGCGCCCGTTGACGCATATTCACCAACACGGGGCCAATCATGCTGGAAATAATTCTCAGCAAATCGACGTCTTCCGAATAGGATCGCCTTGGATTGGCGCGGCGTTGAACGGACAGCACGCCGACTACCCGGCCATCGATAATGATCGGCACGCAAATAAAACCGATCCGGCTCAAGCTGCCCTCCACTGGTTCGGCTATACGCTCAATGAAGATCGACTCATCCAACACATCGGTTACCAGAGAAACCTGGCCTGTACGCCACACAAACCCAGTTAGTCCCTGATTAAATGGCACTGTATATTTACCCGATGCAATCTGCTCTTCAGGCAGCCCATAACTGTAGGCGACCTCCAGCACTCGAAGGGAGTAATTCGGCAACATTACCCTGCCATAGTAGAGGTTGGACCAGCGCGAAAGCAGACTCAACACACTTCTGATTTTGTAACCTGACGATGCGGTTGATTTGCTCGTGAGCCGGGAAACCTCAAGCAATAGTGCAGAATTGATTTCCCGCGTACCTGTGATTTCTTTCATAACATCCTCATCTGTTTCATGACATCCGGGAAATTTCCAGCGGGTACTCAATTGCCTTGACTGGTGATAAAGTTCTAGGCAAAACTTAACCTGTTAATTAAGCGTTATTAAACAGACTAGACAGCGAATCAATAACCAAAAAAATAATTTACTTAAATATCTAAATTACAATCACCCTTGAGGAAGCTCTAAATAATTCCACCCTGGAATTTTCAGAGATCGAAAATCAAAAAATTCGATTTTTTGATTTTCTTCAAGAACAATCACGTGTGTGATCACTCATAGCAGCACATCCTTGTGCCGCGCGGAACCTACGATTAAATCAGTGTTTCCTTAAACACCTAGAAAATGATTCCGCAGCAAGACGCGATCGCCATGCAACTTTAATAACAAGACTACCTACCCCCCTCAGTTACTGATATACGTCATACAACGGATACGGTATGACACTCATCCAACCCAAACCCATTTATTGGCAGTCAGTTTTATTTCATATAAGAGATTAGATGCGTGGACTACGTAAAATTACGTATAGTGGAAGCAGTATATCGTTCGCATGATAGACTGATACTTTATGGCTAAACGGTTATCCATTCGGATGGACAATTCGAATCATTTAGACACCGGGAATAATCACAAACAAGGTGATTAACGGCAAAAGACAGTAGATCAATACTGGGCACCTCGAAAAACCTTTCAAGGTGCCCGTGCATCACAGGGATGCGGCAGTCAAATCAATCGCTTACGCGATTGAAAATAGCTTAAGTTCGTTGCGGGTCTCCCGCGACGAACGTCCTTGAAAAATTCCATGGAAGGAGTTTTTCAAGGTTTCCTACTTGTATGACAATCATAATTCACACGCGCTTGTCAGCTCAAAGCGAGAACTCCATGAAGAAGCTGCGCCGGATTCCGAGCCTAGATGCCGTCCCGCCACGACAGGTCAAGAAAATCCGGCGGGACTACAAGTCATGGGTTGCCAATGAAACCCTTGAAGACTACGCGCTCAGGTACACGGCGCGCGAATTTCGCAAATGGTCTGTGTTCCGTGTTGCCAACACTGCGCTAGGCGCTATTTCCTTTCTGGCACTGGAAGCCATCGGTGCGGCGCTGACCGTGGAATATGGATTTATCAATACATTCTGGGCCTGCCTTGCCGCCTCGATCCTGATGTTTCTGACCAGTCTGCCGATTGCACACTATGGCGCAAAATACAACCTCGATATGGATCTGCTCACGCGTGGGGCTGGTTTCGGCTATATCGGTTCCACCATCACGTCACTGATCTACGCGTCATTCACCTTCATCTTCTTTGCCATTGAAGCTGCCATCATGGCGCAAGCGCTAAACCTGTATCTGGGCCTACCGATGACGCCCTCGTATCTGTTCAGCGCCTTGATTGTCCTGCCATTGGTCGGTTACGGCATCACATTGATCAGCCGACTGCAGATGTGGACCCAACCCATTTGGCTATTCCTGTTGATCCTGCCCTACATCAGCATCTTATGGAAAGATCCAACCATTTTCGATCGGCTCTTATCCTTTGGCGGTAATCTCGGGATACCAGAGTTCAATCTTCTGGCATTCGGCGCAGCCACCAGTGTGGTTCTCGCCCTGATCGCACAGATCGGGGAACAGGTCGACTACCTCCGCTTCATGCCACAAAAAGATGAATCCAATAAGCGCGCATGGAATCTCGGGGTGCTCTTGGCCGGTCCCGGCTGGATTATTTTAGGTATGTTCAAACTTCTGGCTGGTGGTTTGCTGGCCTATCTCGCGCTCAGCAGCGGGATCAGTCTGGCTCAAGCCGTTCAACCGGCGGTTTTTTATGAGCTCGGATTCAGTTATGTCTTCAATTCACCAGCAGTCGTGTTGTTTGCGGCAACCCTTTTCGTAGTGATCTCCCAAGTGAAGATCAATGTCACCAATGCGTATGCGGGTTCGCTTGCGTGGTCGAATTTCTTCGCCCGTCTGACGCACAGCCACCCAGGCCGAATCGTCTGGCTTATATTCAACGTACTGATTGCCGTAATGCTGATGGAATTCGGGGTTTTCGAGGCGCTGGGAAATGTGCTTGGCATTTACTCGAATGTCGCGATCAGTTGGGTAGGTGCCATTGTTGCCGACCTGATCATCAACAAGCCACTTGGTCTGAGCCCGCCAGGGATCGAGTTCAAACGCGCCTATCTGTATGACATCAACCCGGTCGGTACCGGCGCTTTGTTAATTGCCTCGATGCTGTCCATTATTGCATTCAGTGGCTGGTTCGGGCCGTGGGCCGAGGCCTTTTCCGCCTTCATTGCATTAGGCAGCGCATTTATCATGGCACCACTGATTGCCTGGCTGACCAAGGGCCGCTATTACATCGCCCGTACACCCGACCAAATGGGCGATAAGAAGAAACTGCGTTGCGTTGTCTGCGAGAACGACTACGAAACAGAAGACATGGCGATGTGCCCGGCCTATCGGGGAACCATCTGTTCACTTTGCTGCACTCTGGACGCGCGTTGCCACGATATGTGTCGGCCCAAGGCCGGATTACTGGAACAGTTCATCGCCATGCTGAACCGCCTTCTGCCCAAGACCCTCGCAAAGCATGTCAACACCCGCATTGGCTATTACCTGCTCCTGATTCTGATTTCAGGTGTGGCTCTGGCTATAACCTTGTTCTTTTTCTACTTGCAGCAACTCAATAGTATGCCCCCAGCCGATCTGGAGATTTTCCGGACGCTGCTGATCAAGCTTTTTGTCGCCATTTTCGCGCTGATCACCATTGGCGGCTGGTGGCTGGCGCTCACCGTGGAAAGTCGATACGTCGCGCAGGACGAGTCCAATCGACAGACCCATCTGCTGATGAACGAAATCGAGGCCCACTTGAAAACCGATGTGCAATTACAGAAAGCCATCAAGGCAGCGGAGAGCGCAAACCAGGCTAAAAGCCGCTACATGGCAGGGATCAGCCACGAACTTCGCACCCCGCTGAACTGTATTCTGGGTTACGCCCAGATCGTTGAACACGATCCCGCAGTACCGCTGCAACGCCGCGAAGAGATGAAGGTTATCCGCCGCAGTGGAGAGCACCTGATTTCACTGATCAATGGCCTGCTGGATATGGCAAAAATCGAAGCAGGAAAACTGACCATTGAACCCGAAGAGGTGCATTTCCCGCAGTTTGTCGCCCAATTGGCGGACATGTTTCGGCTACAGGCTCAGGAGAAGCACATCCAGTTCAACTTCGACGTAGCGGACGAATTACCACCCGTGGTGCGCGTCGACAAGAAACGACTGGGGCAAATCCTCATCAATATTCTGGGCAACGCAATCAAGTTCACTGAACAAGGGCATGTGACTTTCCGGATTTCATACCGCAGCGAGTTGGCACGCTTTGAAATCGAGGACACGGGAATCGGCATTGCAGAAAGTGATCGCAAGCGGATTTTCCTTCCCTTCGAACGCGGCAGCAATGCAACTGGCAATGCCGCCAGCGCAGGTCTGGGCCTAACGATCGCCAGTATGTTGGCCACCCTGATGGGTGGCGAGTTGACAGTACATGAGCGCGAGGGCGGCGGCAGCCGATTCCAGTTGCGCCTGTTACTCACTGCCGTACGCAATCCCCGCCCTCAACCCATGGATACACCCGCCAATATATTGGGTTACCGCGGTCCGCAGATGCGCATACTCCTCGTCGACGATCAAGCAAGCGATCGGGAGTTTCTGCACAGCGTACTCTCGGCGCTCGGATTCGGCGTGATTCAGGCCGAATCGGGCATTGCCGCCCTGCGTCAGGCCGCAGCACATCAGCCGGATCTGATCATCTTGGACATCAACATGGCGGATATCGATGGCTGGGAAACCGCCCGACTGATGCGCGCCAACGGTATTTCCATGGCACCGATTCTGATCGTCTCCGCCGACGTCCTCGACCGGGGCAAACCGAACATGGAAGACATCGGCATCGACGATTTCATTGCCAAACCCGTCGACATCGGTATATTGCTCCAGCGCATCCACGACAAGCTACAACTCAACTGGATCACGAGTACCCAGGAGCAGATTGCCGCCCAAACACCGGCTTCTGAGCAACAGCGAGTTGCCCACCCCCATTCGGAAGTACGCCCCGCGCTTGCGACAAACGTAGAACGTGCGGTGCCAGAATCAAACGTTGATGCGGAACCACAAAACGGCGTCCAAACCCGTGTAAGCGACCTGCCAGATGCGGAAGCACTCAAAACCCTGCTAGATCTGGGCGCTATGGGGTATGTACGCGGTATCCTCGAAAAACTCGACGAGTTGGAACAATTGCGCCCAGATCTAGCAGAGATGGTCCACCAGTTGCGCACATCCGTTCAACAATTCCACCTCGGTGAGTACATGCGTCTACTCAAACAATTGGAAGCCAAGCATGAACATACATAAGCATGAGCGCGGCACCATTCTGTTGGTGGACGATGCGCCGGACAATCTGCGCATGCTGCATGATGCCTTGCAGGAGCAAGGTTATCTGGTACTGGTTTCCACAGATGGCCAAAGCGCGCTGGACAGCGTGCAGCTCATGCCACCCGATATCATTGTTCTGGATGCGCGCATGCCCGGCATCGACGGTTTCGAAACCTGCCGACGACTCAAGGAAGGCCTCAACACCCGCGATATCCCAGTCATCTTTATGACAGGCCTTAGCGACACCGAGTACATCGTTCAGGGCTTTCAGGCCGGTGGTGTCGACTACGTGACCAAACCCGTCGTGATCGAAGAATTGCTAGCGCGCATCACCACCCATATGCAGCGTGCGCGACTGGTCACCCACACCCGCGCGGCGATCGACTCGGCCGGGCGGGCCATTCTGGCCTTCGATTCGAACTATGCGATAACCTGGGCTACCCCGTTGGCCCAACGTCTGGTCCAATCCGTTGTCGATGTGCAGGATCTGCTGCCGATCCCCATCCGCCAATGGCTCGAAGCCAAGGACGCCGATCCCTCCTTCCCGCTTTGGCACGCGGGTGAGCGCTTGTTGTTTACCCGGATCGAACCCGGTCTGTTGTCCATCCAACGCCATGCGGCCCTGGCCGAACCGGAGGCACTGGCCAAGATATTCCAACTGACGGCACGCGAGGCGGAAAGCCTCTATTGGGTCGCTCTGGGAAAGACCAATAAGGAAATTGGCGAGATCCTGCAGATCAGCCCGCGCACGGTCAACAAACACCTGGAACATGTGTTCGAAAAGCTGGGCGTTGAAACTCGAACATCCGCCGCTGCACTCGTACTGGGACGATCATCGGGCTAAAACCACACCTAGAATTTCTTGCTCACCAAACGCAGGAACAGGCGCGACAGCCGCTCGGGCAGATGGCGCAGGTTATCCAGAACCAGAAAGTGCCCCACGCCGAAAATGCGTTCGACATACCGATCCGCACCCGGGTCGAGGCTGACGCAGAAAATATGCACGCCTCGCTGGCGCGCCTCGATCACGGCGTGGCGCGTATCCAGCAGCAGGTGCTCGGGATCGAAGACATCGATATCCGAAGGCTCGCCGTCAGTCACGATCAGCATCACCCGATTGTGCGCCCCGCGCGTGAGCAACGCCTCCGTCGCATGCCGGATTGCCGCCCCCATCCGTGTGGAGTAACGCCCCTCATACCCGGCTAGGCGTGCTTTGGCCGCAGCATCGAAGGGCTCGTCGAAGTTCTTGGCAATCTGATAATCCACCAGATGGCGTCCTTGAGAGTGAAACCCGGCCAAAGACAAATCGGAACCGAGATCGGTCGCGGTCTCGGCCAGCAGAAGAATGGCTTCGCGGGCCAAGTCCAGAATGGGGCGACCGCTGATGGAATCGGGATTGTTTACCGATTCTGAAAGATCGAGCAGTAGCGACAGCGCAAGAACCTGATCGTTCTGTGGTCGTGTGCGAATGAACACGCGCGGATCCGGTTCCTGCCCGTTACGGATATCCGCCATCGCCCGCAGTGCCGCGTCCAAATCCAGTTCATCCCCCATTTCCTGCTTTCGCAACAACACACGGTGCCGACTGCGCAAGGCACCAACCACCCGGCGTAAATGAGCCAGCAATGGGCGATTAGCAGCCAGAACTGCCGGGGCCCAATCCGCGTCACCCTCTTTCGCATTTCCTTCGTGCACGGCGCACCAGTTCTCTCGCTCGACACCGAATCGGGCAAACCACTCCGGGTAGCGTGAGGGATGCGTTTCCTCGTCTTCACTGGTCTGGAAGAAGGTCAGCTGTGCATCTTCCGTGACCTCTTCGATTCGATAGCCGGCTTCGGCAGCACTCGACGCCAGGGGAATCTCGGTGAACGCCAGTTGCCGTCCTTCGGCGGCTTCCTCAAACTGCGCACCGGATTGCACGCCCTCGGTGGCCTGCTCGGCGGCCCTCGTCTCTTCGGGCAACGGGTGCTCCTCATACCAGAGATGCTGATTGTCATCCCGGTATACGGCCATTGGCGGCACGCTGCCCTCGTCCATCGACAGACGCATCTGGCCGATGTCGTGCGCCAAACGCAAGCCGATTTCACGGGCTGTCCTTGCCTCCTCGATTTCGGCAATCCGCTCCTGAAACAGTGTGATTGCCTTGCGAACCATGAAGTCATCGTCCTTCGACTGTTCCAGTTCCAGCAAGCCACGAGAAAGACGCCACATCAGTGTCGCAAACGGCGTCGGGTCCGGCGACACCAGGGGATGCAGATCCAACCAGAGCCGACGCAATCCCGGGAACTGCGAAAAGGCGAGGTACTCGACCCGGGCATCCTCAACCAGTTCAACCAGATGTCGCTGACGTGCGTTTAGTGACTCGGGATTCAGCGGTTGGCTGTACATGCGATGGGCGGCCGCATGGACCGCTGCTGCGATATAGACTCTGCGTGCGGTTACCGCCCCTTGTTGAGACAGTGAAGACGGCAGACGAATATGCCCCTGATCGATGCGAGGGCGAACGGCTGACGATTCCGACGCGGCCGGAATGCCGGCCAGATCGAAAGACTGCCCCCAGAGTGCGATCAGATACAAATTTAAAAGATGCCGCACGTCCTCGAAGGACTGAGACGACATAACAGGTTCCGCTTCCAATTGTTGAGGTAGGAGGTTAGCCATAGGAGTCTTCATGGAAACGGGCATAAACTTTAGGGGTTGCCGAAAAGATGCGGCAACCGGGTCATAGTGCTGCGAAGGCGTGATGACGAATGCACAATATCTCCGGAGCCTCAGGCGAGGCCGACGGATCGACATGCTATTGAGATTAGCGGGCCAACAGTTCCTTCAGGGCGTCATCGATGAACTTAACGTCCACCTTGTTCATGCCCGGGCCGCCGGCAAAGTGCCCCCAGATGGACGGGATCGGCCGTAACTCGGCGTTCGGCATTTTGCTGACTTCGTATTCGTTATCTTCGACTGGGAAGTACAGGTCGGTCTGACCCGGCATGACAAAAGCCTTGGCCTTGATCGCACCCAACGCCTTCTCGAAGTCGTCGCCGTACATCGGATTGTTGCTGATGTCGCCCTGTTGCCATGTCCACAGCATCGTCAGCAGGTTATTGGCATCACGGGCAAGGAAGAAACCCTCCCAGAACGCGACCAAAAAATCTTCCAGCGAGGAATAGCCGAGCGCCTTGAGATCGAGTTCCTGGCGATAGAAAGCCTGCGACAGACCCCATCCGGCATAGACCCGCGCCATCGCCCGCAGCCCGGTCTCCGGCTTGCTCTTATACCAGCCGCCGGCGAAGGCGGCATCGGCGGTCAGCGCCGCCTTGACGCCTTCGAGGAAGACGAAATTATGCCGCGAGCACTTGGCCGAGCCGCAGAACGGCGCAATCCGCTCGACCATCTTGGGAAACAGCGCGCCCCAGTGGAAGGTCTGCAACGCCCCCATCGACCAGCCGGTAACCAGCGGAAGCTTTTTGATGCCGAATTTCTCGGTTACCAGCCGGTATTGCGCGCGCACATTGTCGCAAGCCGTCACCTGCGGAAAGCGCGAGCCGTTGTAGGGCTCGGGTGTGT
>NZ_DAIESY010000143.1:0-6588 GCF_027346185.1 Halothiobacillus sp. | reverse complement strand
CACGAACTCCTCAATGCCATTCGTCAACGGGCTTCCATTCCCGGCGCCTTGTGCGCCTTCGATCTGGCCGCACTGCACCACTGGCTGGCTCAACCCTACTCCGAGCGACGGGAGGATTTTGTCGAGTGGCTGGAACCCCTGGCAACCATTCGACGCGCCAATGAGTTGGTATTGGATCTCATCAGGAAGAGTGTTGCCCCTGAAACCAGAACAGCAGAAGACGGCTTTTTCCAACTGAATCTGGAATCGGGCGCGCCCTACCAGCTCGTGCGACTCATGCTGGATGACTCCAGCAACGTCTATCCGGAGATCAGTGCCAGCAAACATCGGGTCATCATCCGCTTCATGCGGCTAGATCGCCAGACAGGCCACCCTTACCAGGTCAATCACGATGTCGCTTTCGAATTGGCGCTCTGTCAGTTATAAATCATCACGGAGCGGACTCGATTGCAATACTCACCCTCGACCACTCCTAGCGACCAAACAGGCCCCCTTTGCCCCTTACTCAAGACAAACCATCCATGAGCCCTCTGCCCTTTACCCCGATCGAACACGAAATCTTCAGCCTGCACCGCAACCCGACGCCCGTCACCTGCCTCGTTCTGCGAGAAACCCATTTACTGAAGCTGACCCGAGCATTCAAGGATACTTTCGGCGGACAAGGTATTTTCAGCCAGCCCGAATCAGTACTGATTGATCTCTCGGGGATCGAAAACAGTGGCAAATGGGTTGATTTTCCGGCGCTGATCAGCTTGCTACGCAATTATCAGCTCGAACCGATCGCGGTACTGGGGGGCAACATAAAACAGCGACAGCAGGCGACACAAGCGCACCTGCCGCTTATAGAGGCCCGCCCGGCCACGGAGCCCAAGGCAGCGGCACCAGTGCAAAAACCCACGACGACTGAACCACCCAAACCGTCACCGGTGCCACAAGCCGAGCGTCCGGCGCACATACTCAATCCGCCGACCGTGATTCGCCACCCTGTCCGTTCGGGCGCCGAACTCTATGCGAAACAGGCCGACCTGATCATCATCAGCATGGTCGGCGCAGGCGCGCGCGTGGTCGCCGATGGCTCGATCTACGTCCATGGCGCACTCAAGGGTACGGCTGCGGCCGGTGTCAACGGTATGCCCCAAGCCAGGATTTTCTGCGAATCTTTCGAGCCGGAAATCATCGCCATCAACGGTACCTACCTTGATGGCGAGCAGTTAGCGAAGCACTCCGCCTGGGGTAAGCGGGTATTGATCGAATTGGATCAAAAAGGACAACTGGACATTCGCGTTTTCCCCTGAGGAATCTCTTACATCTTGACAGCTTAAATTTACGCAGACCTTCCCCAAACGAGGTAAGGAAGGAACGATCAAAAGACTGATGGTCGCGAGCACAGAAAAGACTTTGCAATAGATTTCAAAAAGATGCTGCACAGCTCGACCACTGCACGGTCAAATCGCCCCAGAATCAAACTCTCGAGCCCCATCCGCAGCCCCTTACGCACCAAAAAGAAGCAACAGCCTTCAATATCGGCTTAATAAAACAATCGAGCGGCCACACCCCCGACAAGAGTCCTATTGCTTCCCTAAGGATGGCATAAAACTTTACATTCGATCGATATTCGACAGGAAAGTGTGTTTTAAGGTATAGAAACACATCAAATGCCCGCACCAATCTAGCGCGAATAAGCCTAAATAGAATATAAATTTATTTATATTTATCAAAATCTTAATAAAGGCAGACAATCTGGCACAGTGCTTGCCAAATAGGTTTATATGGACAAACCATTTGTAAACCACTCTCAGCGAGCCTGTACTTCATGAACGACCCTATTTTTCACATGGTCGCGGATGCCCCTATTCCCGTTGCGCCATTCAGCCATGCGGTTGAAACGAATGGCTGGGTGTTCGTGACAGGGCAATTGCCCATCGATCCCGACGACGATAGCGCCCCACTCCCCGAAGGAATCGAGGCACAAACACTTAAGGTATTCGCAAATCTGCAACGCGTACTGAGCAGCCTGGATTTAGGTCTTGAGCACGTACTCTCCGCCCGGGTATTCCTCACTGACTTCTACACCGACTACGAAGCCATGAACGCGGTTTACGCCAGCTATTTCCCTCATGACCGCCGTCCCGCACGAACCTGTGTCGGTGTTACCGGTTTGGCGCGTGAAGCACTTGTAGAAATCGATTTCATTGCGCGACGACCGACAAGTCGCCCCTTCAACCCTTGACTGTTAGCAGTCACTCAACCCCGCTAAAACTATTATCCCAGGAGATAACCATGAGCCCTTTTTTTCCAAAATCCCAACGCCGATTACTGTCTGCTGCATTGTTTGCTTCTCTGCTGCCTGCACTGCCCCTTACCGCGCACGCAGCCGATCTGGCCAGTTCAGAAGCCTGCCAGGCCCTGCAAGCCAAATATCCCCAGTTCAAAGGGAAAACGCTCGTCAATGCCCTTAATCCTCATACCCCTGGATATGAAGCGCTGGATCCTAAAGATCCGAGCAAATACATCGGCCTGGATATTGATCTGGCCGAATCGCTCGGCAGCTGCCTTGGCTTCAAGGTAACCTACAAGCCAGTCGCGTTTGCGGCATTGTTGCCAACACTGCAAAGCGGCCAGGCGGATCTCGTGATTTCTGACATCTATGCGACGAAAGAGCGCGCCAAAGCTGCCGACTTCATTACGTACTCGAAAGTGTTCGATGGTGTGCTCGTTGCTAAGGGCAACCCGAAAAACATCACGGGCATCAATCTGTCTCTATGCGGTACAACGGCGGCAGAGAACACCGGTTTCGTTGAGGTTCCTCTGATACAAAACCTGGAGCCTGAATGTAAGGCAGCAGGAAAACCCGCGCCACAACTGCAACTCTATGACAACAATGCTTCCTGTATTCAGGCCATTCTTGCCGGACGAGCGGATACCTATATCAACGACGTGAATACAGTTGATCAGGCGGTCAAGGCTTATCCGGACAAACTCAGCAAAGCGACAGCCGTGACATTGCCTTACCACATCGGCATCGGCGTTTCAAAGAAGAATCCCGAATTACGGGACGCCATTGTTCTTGCACTGACCGAAATTCAAAAAACCGGTCTGCAGCTTGAGCTGATGAAGAAGTGGGGTCTGGATCAAGGCGCGATCGAAGCACCGACCATTATCAGCAGTGATGAGTAATCCAGTCGGAGACTAAAGTGGATCTTTTTTTCCATTATTTGACGATGGATTACCTGCTCAAAGGTATCTTCCTGACCTTGGAGATTACGGTGATCGGGCTTGTCGGTGGTTTTGCCATCGGCATTGTCCTGGCCGCAATGCTGCTATCTCGTCACCGCTGGATTTCCGTGGTGGCGAGAACCTATACGGTGATCTTTCGTGGGACACCACTCATCTTACAGATGGTATTCGTCTACGACGCGCTGCCACACATGGGAATCATGCTCAGTGCACTGCTAGCCGGCGGCGTTGCACTCGCCCTCAATGAGGCCCCCTTCATCGCAGAGATCCTGCGTTCGGGAATTCGTGGCGTCGATCGAGGACAAAGTGCCGCCGGCCAGGCACTGGGCATGTCGTCGTTTGTCCTGATGAGGCGAATCATCGCGCCTCAAGCCATACGCACAATGATTCCCGCTTTCGGCAATGAAGGTGTGAATGCGTTGAAAAACTCATCACTAGCTTCTTTCATCTCCGTTCAGGAACTGACCCTTCGGAGTACACAGTTGGCCTCGTCCACCTTCGACTTCTTCTCCGTTTTCTTTGCTTCCGGCTTGCTTTACCTGATGTTGACCGGTGGTGTGTCTGCCATCCAGCTTTTCGCTGAGCGAGCACTCGATCTCGACCGCCCACGAGACAAGGGAAAGATACTGAAGTATCTGCTGCCTTGGCGTAAGGACCCGGAAGAAGCACTGCCGTCTAAGCCTGCCACAGCAGAAGGCGCTGCGTTATCAGAGTTACTGGTCACACCAACGCGTGAAGACCGAATCGCCAGGCTGGCCGAACTCGCCAAAGGCCCGATCGCTGTCGAAATTCAGGATCTGACCAAATCCTATGGTGAGCGCCAGATTTTCGGCGATTTGAATCTTCAGGTTCATACCGGTGAGATCGTCGCGCTTCTCGGCCCGAGCGGATCAGGCAAAAGCACGCTGCTCCGCTGCATCAATCGACTCGAAACCTGGAACTCGGGTGACGTGTTTATTGGGGGGCACCGGATCGGGTATTCGTCTGGTGGCCTTGTTCTGTCGCCAAGCGAAGTGGCCCGGCAGCGCGTCGAAGTCGGTGTCGGCATGTTGTTCCAGCATTTCAATCTGTTCGCACACCTGACCGCGGAAGAGAACATCGCCGGACCGTTGCGCTGGGTACATGGCTGGTCGCAGGAAGCCGCAGCACAACGAGCACAGGAATTGCTCGATCGGGTTGGCCTCGGTGACCGAGGGGATACCCTGCCTCGTCATCTGTCGGGCGGGCAACAGCAACGCGTGGCGATCGCACGGGCAATCGCCCCGGGAGCCAAAGTACTCCTGCTTGACGAGCCGACCTCTGCACTTGATCCGGAAATGGTCGGCGAAGTGCTGGATGTCATTCGCAGGCTCGCCATTGAGGAAAAACTCACCATGATCATTTCTACTCATCAATTGAGGTTCGCTGAGGAAGTCGCCGATCGCGTCATCTTCCTCACTGATGGAAATATTGTTGAGGATGGGCCCGCCTACGAGGTGCTTAGCCAACCACGCAATCCACTGACGGCCCGCTTTATCCGTGTGATGAGTTCCGGCCAGACCTCAGCGCTCGCTCTGTGACCTACAGACCGTACTTATGACCAATTCGCTTCGCTTTGCCCACACGCCCTGTGGGCAGGCGGGCGATTCCTTCCTGCGCTCGTTCCTGAGTCCATAGACAGCCGAGCACTCTTTAATTCGCACTATTAACCAATGAGGAAGCCATCCATGTTTCATGAACTGCAAGCTACCCCCTCAACCGTACATTGGGGCTATTTCGATGCTGGCCTTAAACCGGCCTTGCGCATCAAAAGCGGGGACATCATCCAAGCCGAAGCTGTAACGCACCAGGCGGGCGATGCCCCTGAACTGATGATGGACGATGCGGTGAGGCTACTGTACTCAAGCATTCCCGAAGACGACCGGAACCCGGGCGTACATCTGATGACCGGCCCGATCTATGTAGAAGATGCGCAACCGGGTGACATGCTCGAGGTTCGTTACCTGCAAATGCTGCCGCGTTTCCGATACGGAACGAACCTTGCCGCGCACTGGGGGCTTCTCTACAAAGAGACGGGCGAAAAGGAGCGCGTGACGATCTACAAGATCGATCCGGACTACAACACGGCCCGCGCCCTCTACGCCTATAACTTCCCTGGAAAATATACGGTACCGGGTAAAATCACCAAACGCGGAACCTGTACCTGCGAACCCGCGTTGAATGGAGTGCGCGTACCCGTGCGCCCTCATCTGGGCACAGCCGGGGTCGCCCCCGATGCCATGGGCCGCGTGAGCACCGTCCCACCCGGCGCGCACGGCGGCAATATCGACAACTGGCGAATCGGCGCCGGATCGACAATGTATTACCCGGTGGCCGTGCCCGGCGCATTGTTTTCGATTGGTGACCCGCATATTTCACAAGGCGATGGCGAAATCAGCGGGACTGCGATCGAGGCCTCACTGAACGTGATCTTCCAGATCGTTCTGCGCAAGGACTTCCACTTTCCCTCTCCCCTGCTCGAAACACCGGATACCTGGATCGTGCATGGCTTCGATGACGATCTCAATGTTGCGATGAAGAACGCCGCCAAGGACATGCTCCATCTGCTTGTCGACAAGCACAACCTCAGCCAGGACGATGCCTATTCACTGATGAGCATCGGCTCCGACTTCGGTGTCACACAAGTCGTAGATGGGCGCCAAGGCGTGCACTGCAAGATGAAGCGCGGAATCTTTCCACCCAAAGACGCCGACGAGGAGATTTAAGCAACCAGTGTGCGCTTGGGTTTAAGCGCACGAGACAAGGCCAGATTCATGCCCGCTGCAAATGTGAACAATTGCCGTGATGAAGCTTTCCCTTCCACCCGCAGAAGACCTGTAACAACAGCCACCAGAAGCAAAAAGTGAGATCACCGTCTGAATCAAAATCCCAATTTCGGTGCGTCATTAATAGTCAATCGCACCAATTTAGTTAAAAGAGTCAAACATAGGTCGTTCAACAAGAATCTAAATCCGTTCAATATCATTGAATTGCTCGATTGTGAACAATTTGGCACACACTGTGCATACACTAATGATCACAATAAGCGTGAATTTTCGTCACCAATTGAATTCGTGTTACTTCAAAAAAGACCAAGGAGCCTGGATATGCCATTTCAACCAAACCCCGTTATTGCCCGGCAGAAGACCCGACCCATGTCACGCCGCCCTCTGGCTGTTGCCACGTTAAGCGCGCTCGCCCTAAGTATGGCCCTGGGCACAGCCGCCCAGGCGTCCGACTGGAGTGACACCTCGCTGAGCTGGCGCTACGGCACCAAGTTCGCCGAACCCTTTGAGGGCAACGATATCGCCAAAAATATCCTCAACTTCTCCC
>NZ_DAIESY010000136.1:0-58063 GCF_027346185.1 Halothiobacillus sp. | reverse complement strand
GCGCATGGAAGTAGATAAAGGCTTAAGCACTGACGATATCAAAAACAGTATCGAATCGGCTTCAGTCGGCACCGGCCTGAAAAACGTAGGCGAAATGCCTTTGTCCAAGCAGTTGGAACTGGAAACAGGCAAAAAGCAACGCTACTTGATGATCTATCAATACTGCAGCCCTTCCATTGCACGTCAGGCGGTTAATTTCAGCCCATACTTTGCAGCCTACCTGCCTTGCCGTATCGCCGTTGTCGAAGACAAGGAAGGCCGTTACTGGTTGTATGGCCTGAATATGGACATGTTCGTTCATGGTGGCAAAAATATGCCCGAGCCATTCAAGAGCAATGCTCAGCATGTACGCGACTCCATGCACAAGATGATGGAAGCCGGCGCGCACGGCGGTTTCTGATCCGACTTGGCCGGTGGCCTGCACCGGCCACCACGAGAAAACCCCGGTGTAATCCGGGGTTTTTTATTCTCTGCGGCTTGAACGGGGTTGAACACCCCAAATAAAAAACCACCCTAATCAGGGAGGTTTTCAGATTGAACCGGCACAAATCACCATTGCCTGATCGGGGCGCCTGCCAGATTTAACCGATGTTACCCCCCCGGATGCTTTCCAGATCTTGCATCGGCGAGCTGTTGCTACAGTAATCCCGCGAAAACTCAAGCAAATCTTCCATCGCCGGCAGACGGAACTTGTGCCGCTGACGGACAAAAGAAAAATCACGGAACAAACGAGGGCTCAGTGGCACGGCCTTGAGCAGACCGAGCTTGAGTTCTTTGGTAATGCCGGATGAGGACATGATCGACAGACCCATACCAGCTTGAACCGCCCCCTTGATCGCTTCCGGGCTACCCAGTTCCATACAGACATCCCAGCCATCTGAATAACCATGCTCAACCAGATAGTTCAGTACCATTTCCCGCGTACCCGACCCTTCTTCGCGGCAGATGAAGTCATAAGACATGAGCTGTTCAAGGGAAACCGACTCCAAACCAGCCAGTTTATGGTCCGGCGGAAGAATGACGACCAGCTCATCACGGCGACAGGTTTCAACCAGTAGGTTCTTGTTCCCCACCGTACCCTCCACAATCGCCAGATCAACCACATTATGCTCAACCATGGATACGACTGACTCGGTGTTACCCACTTTCAATCGCACGGCGAGGTCTCGATGCTTCAAGCGGAATTTACCCAACAGGGCGGGTAGCATGTTCTCAGCAACCGTCATACTCGCGCCGATATTCAGTGAACCGCCGACCTCACCCGTCATCTCTTTGACACGGCGATCCATCTCATCATAGAGCTCGAACATACGCTCGGAAATTTCGTACACCACATGACCTACATCCGTCAGCGTGACCCGGTTATGTGTCCGGTCAAACAGGCGTGTATCAAAATGCTCCTCTAACTGACGAACCTGAAACGTGACTGCAGGCTGGGTCATATGCAAGGCATCGGCCGCCTTGGTAAAACTCAACAAGCGGGCGACGGTGTTGAACACCTTAAGACGTCGATCTGCCATGAAGAAAACTCACCTTAGTTTTGTGAATACAGATAGTGTATCAAGCCTATTTATCATTTGCGACATTACTGCGTGAAACCAAGCGTTTTACTGCATTTGGCCCATAGGTATTCCCAAGTACGCAACGAAAAGACTAATGCTTATATTTTTCGCTAATTCTCCCACAATTTGCGTGCACACTCAGAGCTGTTGAACAATCGGTTCAAAACGTTATGCTTGCACTCTCACACATCAAAAGGACGCGATATTATGCGAGGCTCAAGGAAAATAGCATTGATTGCTTTAACAGCCGCTGCAACATTTATGTTTTCCGCAGCCAGTCAGGCTGATGGCTCTACCCAGATATATAAATGGGTCGACAAAAATGGTGAAACGCATTTCAGCCAGCTCCCTCCTAAACATGGTGAGGCCCAGATCATCAACCCGGACTACGCCAATCCAGACTCTAACGAAGATAGCATGGCGGCACCTGCAGAAAAAAACAAAGACGAAACCAAGAAACCCTTGGCACCAGACCAACCCGTTTTGGCAATAAATAAAAAAGAAGCAGCCAAAGCCTGCGAAGCGGCCAAAGCCCAGATCAAGATGCTGCAGAATACGCAAAACCAACTGATGACTCAGGATGCCGACGGCAAGTACCGCCCACTGACTTCAGAAGAAATTGCTGGCCGCCTGAAGCAGGCGCAGGATGTGGCCAACAAGGCCTGTGTCCAGTAATACCAGGCTGGCTCTTCCGGGCCGCTCCCCTTCCGTTCTCACAGCCGCTCAAAAACAGGGATAAATGGCATGAGCCCATGAGCGCACCGGCTTGGGCCTATTAGCCACCGGACGGGCGTGATCTCCACACGCGAACACGCTCGGCAATATTCGCCAAATCATGTCAAAATACTCCGTTTACAACCTACATAACGCCGAAGTCTCTCGCACCCGATAGGCACAAGCGGCACGCCCCCGAACCTTTTGAGACCAAGCCCACATGCGCAGTTCGCAATTCCCGCTAAACACCCTGAAAGAAACCCCGACCGAAGCCGAGATCGTCAGCCATCAATTGATGCTGCGCTCTGGCATGATCCGACGACTGTCCTCGGGGCTATACACTTGGAGCCCGCTTGGGCTGCGTGTCTTGCGCAAAGTGGAAGCGGTCGTTCGCGAGGAAATGGAGCGCATTGGCGCGCTGGAACTGCTGATGCCCGCCATTCAACCTGCCGAGCTGTGGCAGGAATCCGGCCGCTGGCAGAAATACGGACCGGAATTGCTGCGCGTCAAAGATCGCCATGATCGCGAGTTCTGCGTTGGCCCCACGCATGAAGAGGTCATCACCGACTACGCCCGTCGAGAGCTCAAAAGCTACCGTCAGCTTCCGATCTGCTACTACCAGATTCAAACCAAATTCCGCGATGAGATTCGTCCGCGCTTCGGTGTCATGCGTGCCCGCGAATTCATCATGAAGGATGCCTACTCGTTTCATGCCGATGTGGCATCACTGCGTGTCACCTACCAGGCCATGTATGACGCCTACTCACGCATTTTCACCCGCCTGGGTTTGAAATTCCGCGCGGTGGAAGCCGATACCGGCTCGATTGGCGGCAAAGGCTCCCAAGAGTTTCACGTTCTGGCCGATTCGGGCGAAGATGCCATTGCCTATGCGGTCAATGGCGATTACGCCGCCAACATCGAAATGGCGCCCACCTTCCCCGCAAAATCGGGCCGTGCCCTGGCTACAGCCAGTTTGACGCGTGTCGCCACACCCGGCGCCAAAACCATCGACGAAGTGGCCTCCTTCTTGGGCGTGCCCAGCAACCGGATTCTCAAAACCTTGCTTGTGCGTGGGCGAGAAACGCCTGTCGTAGCCGTTGTACTGCGCGGCGACCACGAATTGAACGACATCAAGGCAGCCAAGCATCCGCTGATCGCCGATCCGTTTGAGTTCATCCCGCCAGCGGAAGCGTTCACACACACGGGGGCGAACGTCGGTTCCATCGGCCCGATCGATTTGAAAATGCCCGTCATCGCCGACTTTGCGGCGGCTGACTGCGCGGATTTTGTCTGCGGCGCCAACGAAGATGGCTGGCATCTGACCGGCGTAAACTGGGGACGCGACCTGCCCGAGCCACAAACCGCTGATCTGCGCAATGCCGTCGAAGGCGATCCGGCACCCGATGGTCAGAGCGTTCTTGCCATCGCCCGAGGCATCGAAGTCGGTCATGTATTCCAGTTGGGCACCACCTACAGCGAGAAAATGCACTGCGAATTCCTGGACGAAGCGGGCAAACCCGCCACCGCCATCATGGGCTGCTACGGCATTGGTGTTTCCCGCATCGTGGCTGCCGCCATCGAACAGAATCACGATGAAAACGGCATTGTCTGGCCCGTCCCCCTTGCCCCATTCGAAATCGCCATCGTCCCCATCAACGGCCACCGCGCGCCCGCAGTTCAAGCCGAAGCCGAGCGGCTGGAGGCCGAACTCACCGCCCAAGGCTTCAGCGTGCTGCTCGAAGATCGCGGCCTGCGCCCCGGCGTTGCGTTTGCCGACATGGAACTCATCGGCATCCCCTTACGCATCGTGGTGAGCGAGCGCGGCCTTGCGGCGGGTGAATTTGAGACCCGCCTGCGGTGGGAAAGTGAGAATAAGAGCGTCCCCGCCGATCAGGTTCTCGACTGGGTCAGCCAGAACTTGAAATAAAATCTGTCGCCCCGACCCGGTTGCTGCAACGAAGCAACGGGACAGGTAGCAAGCACCGACCTGATATCTGGCATTGGCAGAGCCGCTCAAGCCACCAGCCAACACGTTCTTGCCGTTAAATTGGGTGTTACTGATGATGCGGCTTAATTCACTTTGCAGTTGACCAAATTCAGTCTGCAGGTTTTGCTGGCCAGTCGTGCTATTGGTGGCATTGGCAGATTGAACAGCCAGATCACGCATCCGTTGCAGGGTAGAAGTCAACGCACCCATTGCGCCTTCGGCGGTCTGCGCCATGGAAACACCATCCTGCGCGTTGCGCGCGGCCACGGTTGAACCGTTGATCTGGGTTGTCATCCGATCAGCAATCCCCAAGCCAGCCGCATCGTCCTTGGCGCTATTGATACGCAAACCGGTGGACAAGCGCAGCATTGCAGTCTGCATTGTATTCTCGGTCATTCGCAGGGTATTTTGGGATTGCAGTGAAAGAATGTTGGTATTGATTACGTTAGCCATGATCTTAATCCTCTCGTGGGTTTTTGCTTGGCAACATGCCAAAGAATTCGGACTGTGGTTGCTTTATCGGCGGCCTCGGAAAAAACTTTAGGGAAGCTCTGAATAATTCCATCCTGGAATTCTCAGAGCACGCAAAGCAAAAGATGTGACTTTTGCTTTGCTTCATTTTCAATCACATACGTGATTGAAAATGGCGGCACGTCCTTGTGCCGCGCGGAACCTCTGAATTATTCAGAGGTTCCTTAGAATTTTTCAAAAAAATTTTTCGACCCTTGATGTACCGGTTTCACATGCCATCAATTCGTCCGCAAACTGCTTATCGGCAATGGGGTGAGAAACTTGAGCCCCGATCCACAATCCAGGTCAGAAATCGTAGTGCTCAGAAATAGTTCGCATGAACATGACAGCTTCAAATGAAAACGGTATAACCCTAATAGCCAACCTTGATACGAAGGCATTGTTCTCGCAACCATCACCGAGCAAGGGATACGTAAACCCATGACCGCCCAGATTTATGTCTTAGAAATCACCCCGCGCCTGCCAGAACGCATCAAGCGTATGGATGATCTGGCCAATAATCTTTACTACAGCTGGACTCGATCCATACGGCACCTGTTCAGCCAGATTGACCCGGTGTGCTGGCAGCAGACCGATGACAATCCGAAACTGTTTCTGAAAAGGGTATCGCAGGCAAAAATGGACGCCGCGATGGCTGATCCGGTATTTCTGGCCGATTATGATGACGCTTGTCGGCATTTCGATGACTACCTTGCTCAGCCCATACCTGAGTCAATAGCTAAGAGCATTCAACCCAATGACCTGATCGCGTACTTCTGTGCCGAGTATGGCTTTCACGAATCACTGCCCATTTATTCCGGCGGGCTGGGGATTTTGGCGGGTGATCACTGCAAGGCGGCATCAGATATTGGCATCCCGTTTGTAGCGGTCGGCTTGTTGTACCGACAAGGCTATTTCAAGCAGACCATCGATGCCCAAGGCAACCAGATAGCCACCTATCAGGACATTGATTTCACCACACTACCCATCGCACCTGCCACCGACTCCAAAGGCAATGCCGTAACCATCAGCCTCAACTTTCCTGGCCGTGTTATCGAAGTCAAGGTCTGGCTTGCCATGATCGGGCGCATCCGCTTGTTTCTGCTGGATACGGACTTGCCCGGCAATTCGACTGATGACCGACAAATCACCTACCGGCTGTATGGTGGTGATCGCCGTACGCGAATCGAGCAGGAAATTGTACTGGGCATTGGCGGCGTACGTGCGTTGCGCGCACTCGGGTTGGCGCCCACTGCATGGCATATTAATGAAGGTCACGCGGCATTCCAGATTCTTGAGCGTCTGCGCGAACACGTGTCATCGGGCGAAACACAAACGGTTGCATTGGAAATGGTTGCCTCAACCACTGTGTTCACCACGCATACGCCCGTACCCGCTGGGCACGATGTGTTCACGGATGAACTGATAACAGAATATTTCAGTTCATTCTGGCCGGAGATCAACCTCGATCGGGAATCATTTCTCGCACTGGGTCATGAGCCCCAGGAACCGGGTTTCAACATGACCGCATTGGCACTGCATGGCTCGCGTCAGCACAATGGGGTTTCAGCCATTCACGGTCGAGTCGCGGCAGAAATGAGCCGTGATTTCTGGCCTGAAGTACCGGCCAGTGAAAACCCAGTCTCGCATGTTACCAATGGTGTTCATGTCGACACGTTTCTCGCTCGCGAACTTTCCCAGCTATTCAGCAGCCTGCATCGAGACTGGCGATGGAATATGCAGGACCCGGAATTCTGGCGATTTGTCGATGCCATCGCGGAAGATCGGTTCTGGTCGGTGCGTTGTTCACTCAAGGCCGAGCTGATCCGGGAAATCCGTCAGCGCCTCACCCAACAGCTCTCGCAAGACGGTCTGAGCGACATCCGAACAGAACGCACCTTACGGTATCTGGATCGCCCGGTGTCCGATGTTCTACTCGTCGGTTTTGCCCGTCGCTTTGCCACCTATAAACGAGCGAATCTGCTCTTCCGCGATCGTGCACGGTTGGCGGAACTGCTGGCTGACGAAGAGCGCCCAATCGTATTCGTATTCGCGGGCAAAGCTCATCCAGCAGACGAACCGGGCAAGGCTTTGATCCGGGAAATCTGGCAAATGGCCAATGAACCCGAATTCCAGGGTCGTATTTTGCTGTTGGAAGGCTACGACATGGCACTCGCGCGGAAACTGGTCACCGGCTGCGATGTATGGCTGAACAATCCCGAATATCCTCTTGAAGCATCGGGTACTTCGGGGCAGAAGGCGGGTTTGAACGGTATATTGAACCTGTCTGTGGCCGATGGCTGGTGGGGAGAGGGTTACAAAAAGGAAGGACAAATTGCGAATGGCTGGTCCATCAAACCCTATAACCGCAGCTTCAACCATGACTATTGCGACACGGAAGAAGCCAGCGATTTGCTGACGCTGCTGGAAAGTGAGGTCAAGCCGCTGTTTTATCGACGTGACCACAATGGCATGCCAAACGAGTGGATCAAATACGCCAAGATGGCCATCCGCACGATCCTGCCGCAATTCAACTCCGCCCGTATGGTTTGTGATTATCTTACCCAGCATTATTTACCCGCAACGGTTTACGGGCGTCGCTTGAGACAAAATAATGGTGCCGAAGCACTCTCCCTCGAAGACTTCAAACGCCGTGTTCGTGCCGCATGGCCAGACGTGACGGGAGCATTGGTTTCTGATGTTCCTGCACAAATACATAGCGGCGACACGCTCACCCTGAACGTTGCGGTCACACTCAATGGCCTGAATCCACAGGACATTGCCGTTGAGTGCCTGTTCGGACAGGATACGCCGAGCGGAGACTGGACAACTGTCGAGCGGTTCAGTACAACCGCCACCTTAACAGGCACCGAACCCACCACCCCGGCCGGGACGCAGGTATACAGCTTCATACTGAATATTCAACTCGTCGGTTTACAAAAATTCAGATTTCGGCTCGTTCCCAATCACAGCGCCCAACTTCACCCGTATGAGTTGGGTTTGATGAAGTGGATATAAGGGAGCACGAATGCCAAGAATTCTTAGGGAAGGTCTGCACAAATGCAGACATTCCCGTGCAGGGCATGGATGCCCTGCCACTGAATGACGCAAATCATTGATATGCAAAGCACAAGACGGGCGTGAACGCGTAGCTGGCGTAAGCCCACCGGCTTGTGAACGCGAAGCTGGCGCAAGCCCGTGTCTGCATGAAGCCATGGATGGATTCGTGCAGAGATTCCTTAAAGCACCGGTTACAAACCGGTAAACCCTCCCCCTGCCCCAATGCCATTAAGTCAGGCTCTACAACATAAGGAACTATCACAATGATCACCGCCAGGCCAGTTTGAAAACACTTATGCCCACAAACCAACAAGTTCATTCGCCTTGAATTTCGCCCCAAATACATTTCGTTTCATTCCACCCATCGCCCGCTTCCTTTTCGCTTCGGATAACAGCTTAATCTACTGTCTCAAATTCGGGTTCCACTATATCCGACAGGCTCCTGGCTTTCATACCTAACCAAAAAAACAGGATCGCGTGTTGACTTCAATTCAAATCTAATCATAATGCGAACGGTTCGCGTTTGCCTTTGGATACCTATTGAGGAAACTGATATGATTTTTGCAGCAAAACGTTCTTCACTGGCCGGTGTGGTTGCTCTGAGCCTAACGGGTGCTTTCGCACCACCTTTCATTGATCGCGCCGAGGCGGATGAGAACCTTCTGGGGTACACCACCGGGGCCGAGACGACACCAAAGGGAGGCAACGAACTGTATCTGTGGAACACGATTCACTCAGGCAAACGCCAAGGCAGCTATACCGCCGACTATTTCCGGCTGGAGTACGAACGTGGCCTCACGGACACCCTGTCCGGTTCAATTTATCTCAATGGCTATCGGCATAAATACAGTGGCAGTCCGGTACCTGGAGAAATAGATGGTTCATTAAGCCAAACCAAATTCAGCGGTTTCTCCGTCGAGCTCAAAAAGAATATCTTGTCGCCCTACAAGGATGATCTTGGTGTGGCCTTATATGGTGAGCTCACCTATGACACGGTCGACAGCATCACCGGTGCGGCCATTCGTGGCTGGGAGCTGGAGACCAAGGTCATTTTCCAAAAACCCTATCTCGATGGTCAGTTTCAGTGGCTGACCAATATCGAATTCGAGGCCGAAACAGCGAAGGATAATGAATCCGGCGCCGTTGAGAGTGCCATCGCGCCCAGGCTGCGCTCAGGTATCTCCTATCGTTTTATACCGAACTGGTACATCGGTGCGGAGGGTTGGGTGGATATGGAAATGCTCAATGCCGCAGCCGATCCGGCAGAACCGGGCAGTGGCGGCTGGGAGTTCGATCACTGGGATTTCTTCGCCGGACCCAGCATTCATTACGGCGGGAAGCGCTGGTGGGCCACCCTTACATGGGCGCATCAGTTCGCCGGTTCCAGTGAGGAATCTGGTGCGCAGAACCGGACCGATTTGCACTTAGCCGATCACGAACGTAACGAACTCCGCCTGAAAGTGGGTTACAACTTCTGAGGTTTACCATGCGCTATGCCCCCATCATCGCGCTGGCGCCGTTCATGGTGTCCGCGGTTCAAGCCAATCAATACTTCACAACCGAACAGGCACAAAAGGCATTGTTCCCTTCGGCAACTCAATTTCTTGCAACACCGGTCAAACTCAGCAGCGATCAACGATCGCAGATAGAAGAACTGAGCGATGTGCGCCAGCGCTGGAAGGAGCAACCCGTCTGGCGCGCAGAAAAAGATGGCGCATTTCAGGGTTGGTATATCGAGGATCGTGTGATCGGTAAACACGAATTCATTCGTTATGCCGTCGCGCTCTCGCCGGAAGGCCGTGTTTTGGGTATCGAGATCATGGAATACCTCGAAACCTACGGTGATCAAGTCCGGCAGGCCGACTGGCGCGGTCAGTTTCTGGGGCGGACCACCCAAAGTGGCTTCAAACTCGGCGAGGATATTCGCAACATCAGCGGCGCGACGCTCTCCTGCCGCAATGTCACCAATGGGGTCAAGCGTCTGTTGGCGTTGCAACAAGTGGCGCTGACCACACCTGATTCGAGATCGAAGCCAAAATGAGTCCGAGCGGCACACCACCGATTCAACGCATGCGCCCGGCTCTGGGTACCTTTGTCGAGATTTCGGCAGCGGGCCGACCACCGGATCAGCTCACAGCGGCCATTGATCGGGCGTTCGCCGACATCGAGCACGTGGAACAATTGATGAGTTTTCATCGGCCTGAGAGTGATATCGGTCGAATCAACCGCAGTCACGGTGCGATTGAGATTCATCCCTGGACTGCCCACGTGCTGCGTCTGGCGTTGCGATTGGCGCAAACCAGCGCGCATCGATTCAATCCCACCGTAGGCGGTGAACTGGTTGCGCGCGGACGACTCCCTGATCCGGCGACACCGTTCATACCAACGGGCCACGCCGACGACATCCGGCTTGAGGGCACGCGCCTGCAACGCCTTCGCCCCGTGCTGATTACGCTCGATGGCATTGCCAAGGGCTGGGCGGTTGACCGCGCCATTGCTCGCTTGAGAGCCTGTGGCGTGACGGATGCCGTTGTCAATGCCGGCGGCGACTGGCGCTGCTTCGGCACACCCCGGGTGATTCGACTTGACTCGAACGCCGGTTGCATCGCCTTGGGTCAACTGACGAACGGTGCCTGCGCCACTTCAGCAGCGGGCCGAAACGCACAGGACTTTCCCGCTCAATTGATCGCGGGAAGCGAGCCCGTTCGCTACGGGCAATGGACTGTGATCGCCCGATATGCCTGGCTGGCGGATGCGTTGACCAAAGTCGCCGCTGCCACCGCAAACGACGAGGCGCCCGAAGTTATCCGGCGGCTCGGCGGTCAGCTGCTCGAACCGATCGCCCCGCGCCAACCCATCCTTTTGGACGATATCTGAGTCATGCTGCCTAAATTCAAACAACAAGGCTACCCGGCCCCGTTTGCGCCCTTACTGATGGCTGGCCTGGCCCTGGTGCTCGCAACCGGACTGGCACTGGTGCCGTTGTTGCTGGTCTTTCAATGGGATTGGTGGGACTTTCCCTGGAAGCCCTCCGGCTTGACCCGCATCGTGCTTACCGCAAGCCATGTATTCAGTGGTTTTCTGGTGCTGGCGTTGATCGGTGCGGTTTGGACGGTGCACGCACGCGCCGGATGGCTGAGGCAAGAGCGTCATATCTCCGGCACCGGATTGCTGCTGACCGTTGGGATACTCACGATCACGGCCCCGCTCCTGCTCTACGTCAGCCATGAAAACAGTCTCACATGGATTGCCACCGCGCATGCTGCGTTCGGCGGTCTGCTCCCCCTGATCCTGCTGGGTCATGTCCTATGGAGAAGAAAACGTTGATCTGGCTTTTGAGGTGACAGGATCGTAATCACAGACGAGATCAGCCTGCCGCCTCCGGCTTGCAGCCCAAATTCTGGACATAGACCGGCGGTGCTTTGCCCGATTTATCTTCACCGAAGTAAATGGTGGTGTGCGGAAAGGGAATTTCAATGCCCGCCGCATCAAAATGCATTTTGACGAGGCGGTTATATGCTCTACCAACAGCCCATTGTTCGCCCGGAGCTGTTTTGATCTGAACGCGGATATTCACCGAACTGGCGCCCAGTTCCGTGACACCCGGAATGCGTATCGGCTCAAGAATTTTGCCCAGCATCGCGGGGTCCGACTTGAGCTCATCAAATGCCGCTTCCAGATGTGCGATGGCATCGTCGATATTTTCACGATAGGCAATGCCATATTCTGCCTTGTGATAGGCGTAGCCCCGCATGTAGTTGGAAACCACCTCCACGGCCGAGAACGGCACGATGTGGTAGGTGCCATTAAGATCACGCAGACCGACCGAGCGGATCGACAACCGCTCGGCCGTTCCGGTAATTCCGCCGACGGTAATCGTATCGCCGGTATTGATGGCGTTTTCGAGCTGGATGAATACGCCCGTGATGACATCCTGCACCAGTTTCTGGGCACCAAAACCGATGGCGAGACCCAAGACACCCGCGCCCGCCAGTAAGGGGCCGATGTTCACACCCAATTCCGACAGCACCATCATGACAGCCATGGTCAACAGGGCGATGGCTACCACATTGCGGAACAGGGCGAGCAGGGTCTGCATCCGGGCAGATGGCATGTGGTCGCTCACACCATTGAGCTTGATTTCGATCAGACTGGCCGTCACCAACCATGCGAGCAAGGTACCGAGCAGAATGAAAGCCACATCGAAAACCGTGCTGAGGAACTGTTGTCCAGGATTTGTTCCCAACCAGTTGAATATGTTCGTGACATGCCATACCGAGAGTATCAGAGCGATGGTCATCAACAGAATGACCAACCGGATGGCTCGAACCAGCCAAGGCAGATAGATATTGAGGCGCCGTTCGAGTAACGGAACCTTCTTGCGATGCCTGTCCTTGAGCCGCACCTCACCGCCGAGCAGCTGCACCACGATCCCGGAAAGCAGTAGAGCGCCGATAATCACCAGTGCGGTATAGCCTGTCGCGCGAGCGATAAAGGGCAGGGCATCGGTCGGACGCGTCAATCCAACCAGAAATACCATGCAGATATATAAAGTGGCAAGCAGGTGCCAGCTATGTGCCAGGGCGCTCAACAGCCAGGAAACCATCCCAATGGGGTGCCTCTGGGCTATTGTCAACAGGGCTGCACGCAGGGCTCGACGCTGACAGAACACTGTGTGGAGCGCATAGATCAAACCAGCCAAGGCCAGCGCCCAAACCACGAACTGCGCCGTGTCGCCTCCCCAAGCACGCCTCACGACGGGCACCAGCCACATCAAGCCGTAACCGAGAAAACGAATCAAGCGCGAACTGCGCCGCATCCAGAAGCGTGCCTGATCTGATTTGATAGGGAACAAGCCCAAGTTGTCGTATGAAGGCGTCAGCACCAGTGCGATGATCAGCCGGACAAACTCAAGGCTGATGAATGCATTGAGGAATAAGGTTTGTTGCCACAAGAAATCCTCGCTATCCCCCGCCAGGGTCGCAGACAGGAAATTCCCCATAAAAAAGATCAGGCCCAGAACCAGCAAGCCGATGCCACCAATCAGGCTCAGGGATAAGGAAAGCCGCAGCAGATGCTGCCGCGGGCTGGCCACGGCCGCCCAGCGGTCCAAACGCGAGAGCACCGGCCGGATTAATCGGCCATACATCAGCCACGAACCGTAGGCGAACAGGAACAATACCGCAAGACGCCAGGCTTGGTCTCCCATCCGTAACCAGTCCCAGGAGGCAGGGTCCATGTGAAGCAAATGATTCAGTTGTATCCATGCCTTGATTGCCCCTTGGTGAATGGCATGAAACACACCCAGGGTATCGACCGCCATGTCACTGGCCAGCGCGAACCCGGCATGAGATTTTTGTGCTGTTTCGCCTGAAGCTCCGCCAGCACCCCCACCAGGAGACTCGGCCGCAAGTCGTTGCAACTCCTTGATCAGAACCGCTCTGGATTTGGGATCTTCCAGCAAGGCTGCAAGGGCCGCGTAATCGGGAGCCGCATTGACCTGCTGCGCCTTGGATTGCGCACCCGCACCTGTCACCTGTGCGGGTGCGGCCAAGGCCGCCTTCATGAAGCCGATAAGCGCCGCCAGCATCAGGCCCAGCATCACCAATCGTCGTCCTTCAAAAATGAATCGCATGACCTCTCCTGTTTCGTTCTTCGGCGCCATGATCCGCCAGCACATTTATGTTTCGCTTTCTGATGTGGCACCTTCGTGCAACCAGGCATGAATGCCATCGGCCAAAGACACCGAAATACCCGGCACCTTGGCCAACTCCGCAGCGCTGGCGTTGCGCAAACCGCGCATGCCACCGAAGTGCTTGAGCAGAGCCTGCCGACGCTTCGCACCCACGCCGGGAATCTTTTCCAGATCCGATTGAGTGCGTGCTTTCTGGCGCCGTGCCCGATGGCCGGTAATGGCGAATCGATGCGCTTCATCGCGCACCTGCTGAATCAGGTGCAGCGCCGGATCGTGCGGGTCGAGCCGTGTTTCCTCACCACCCTGCCCGGTCGATGTCTTGGGTCGGATCAGTCGTTCCTCACCCGCGCGGCGTTCAACCCCTTTGGCCACACCGAGGATGTAAACCGAATCGATGCCCAGTTCTGTGAGCACATCCTGTGCCTGCGCCACCTGCCCGGCTCCCCCATCGATCAGCAGAACATCCGGCAGGATACCGCCCTCGCGCTGAGCACGAGCGAACCGGCGCGTCAGCGCCTGATGCATGGCGGCATAGTCGTCGCCGGGCGTAATGCCCTCGATCGAGTAGCGACGATACTGATCTTTCTGCGCGCCTTCCACCCCGAAAACCACACAAGACGCCACGGTTAATTCCCCTTGTGTGTGGGAAATATCAAAGCATTCAATGCGTTGAATCTGGCTCAACCCCGTCACAGTGCGCAAGGCGGCGAACCGTGTCTCAAGGCCAATACGGCTGGCCAGGCGCTCTTGGGCTGCCAGACTTGCATTTTCTGCCGTTTGATCCAGCCACTCCCGGGCCTTGCCGCGCTGCGGCGTTGTGAAGCTGACGCGGCGCCCGGTTTGCGCACCCACGGCATTGGACAGGCCATCGGACAAGAACGCGACATCCTGCGGCAGGGGGAAACATAAAACGCGCGCGGGTGCCTCGCGTTCGGCGTAATACTGGCTGATGAAACCGGCCATGGTTTCCGCCGGTTCCGTATCCGCCGGGACTTGGGGGAAATAGCTGCGCGTACCAAGGTGGCGGCCATCGCGAATGGTCGATACCGCCACGACCGTCAGGTTCATCAGCGTGATCAGGGCAATCACGTCAGCATCACCATTCACGCCCGTGATCGATTGCTGTTGGGCTACCACACGAAGCTGGCTGATCTGGTCGCGCAATTGCGCTGCCTGTTCGAAGTCGAGCGCGGCGGCGGCCTGCTCCATGCGTTCGGCCAGTTGTTCGGTCAGGATCTGGCTGCGACCGCTCAGGAAGGCCATGGTATCGTCGACGTCCTGCCGATAAGCCTCCGGGCTGATATAGCCGACACATGGCGCCTTGCACCGCCCGATCTGATATTGCAGGCAAGGGCGACTGCGATTGCGAAACACGCTGTCTTCACATTGACGCACCTTGAAAACCTTTTCGAGCAGATTCAGCGTCTCACGCACCGCACTGGGCGCACTGTACGGCCCGAAATAGCGCCCCTGCCGCTTGCGGGCTCCCCGGTGGTAGGCGAGCCGCGGATATTCCTGATCGGTGGAAACATAAATCCAGGGGTAGCTTTTGTCGTCGCGCAGCAGAATGTTGTATCGGGGGCGATGGGCCTTGATGAGATTGCTTTCCAGCAACAGCGCTTCGGCTTCGGTCTGGGTGGCAGTGATTTCGATCTGGACGATCTGGCGCACCAAAGCCTGCGTTTTAATGGCCTGCTGACCACGAAAGTAGCTCGACAGGCGCGCCTTGAGATTCCGCGCCTTGCCGATATAGAGAATCACATCATCATCACCGTACATCCGGTAGATACCGGGGCGTTCGGTCACCGATTTCAAAAAACTCGCCGCATCGAAAACCGATGACGCCTCTGCGTCGGGCGGGGAAACAGGCTGGGCGGCAGGCTGGTCGATCATTCGTTGATCACGACCCGCCCGGATTTCACGGCCAAGCGCAATAACTCGATGTCGTTGTTGACGCCGAGTTTCTCCTGCAAGCGCACTTTGTAGGTACTGACTGTCTTGGGGCTCACGCACAGCGCATCGGAGATGAACTGATTGGATTTTCCTTCCAAAATCATCATCAGCACCTGCTGTTCCCGTCCCGAAAGGGTTTCGAAGGGGTCTGAGGTTTTGCGCATGGATTGCAGGGCGATTTCCTGCGCGATGCGCGATGAGATGAAACGGATTTTATGACTGGCGTTTTCGATGGCGGTGATCAGCTCCTGCGGCGGCGCGTCTTTCGTCACATAACCATGTACACCAGCCTCCAGAACCGAGCGCGCCAAGGCCGCATCCGCTTCCGCCGTTACCGCAATCAAACCGATCTCGGGATAGCGGGCCTGTATCCGCCGGATGGCTTCCAACCCGCCCATGCCGGGCATGTGTATGTCACAAAGCACGACATCGACAGATTCGGTTTTAAGCAGCGCCAACGCCGCTTCGCCACTATCCGCTTCAGATGTCACAGCAATGCCCTGCTCGCTCCCAATCAAATGAGCCAGCGCCTTGCGCACCATGGTGTGATCATCTACGAGCATCACACGAATCATGTTTCCACTCCCGATCGCGATGCCGATACATAACACATGGATTTAGTAGCTCCCGAACACCCTTGCGTAATCACCATTGTGCAAAGGGATTCCGAACCAGCGACACATTATAGTAACGAGGGTCTTCGGTCACTTCTTCCCCGACCCAATCGGGCCTATGGAACGTCTGATCCACAGAGTTCAGTTCCACTTCAGCCACCACAAGGCCCTGATTGGCTCCGAGAAACTCATCGATTTCCCAGAGCAGGCCGGCAAAATGCACGTGATGGCGGATTTTCTCAATCACGGCACCCGAACACAAATAGGCCAACATATGCTCGGCATCCTCATTAGGAATCGGATACTCGAACTCGTCGCGCGACATGCCCAATCTCATGCTCTTGATATTGAGATAAGCCTGATCGCCGCCAATTCGCACTCGCACCGACGCCTTGGCGCCATCGGTCAGGGTGGTCAAATAACCTTGACTCAAACGACGACTGGATGTCGCCGCCGCACGCCAGGTGTCATCCTTGAGCAAAAACTTGCGTTCGATTTCCAGTGCCATCGTTGAACCTCTCGGATGAACTTAAAATCGGATCAGCGCCGAACCCCAGGTAAACCCGCCACCAAATGCTTCGAGCAGAATGATATCGCCCCGCTTGATGCGCCCATCGCGCACGGCGGTATCCAGTGCCAGAGGCACCGAAGCTGCCGAGGTATTACCGTGTTTGTTGACCGTGACCACCACGCGCTCCATCGGCAAATCGAGCTTGCGTGCCGTCGCCTGGATGATTCGGATGTTGGCCTGATGAGGAACCAGCCAATCGATGTCGGCATTGGTCATCCCGGCAGCATCCAAGGTCTCATCGACGATACGACCGAGCGTATTCACTGCGATCTTGAACACCTCGTTGCCACGCATTTCAATGAACGCCGTGCCGTCGGCCAGCATCTGTGGGTCAACATCCGGCCCCGGCTTGACGGTTGTCAGAAGCGATTCATAAGCCCCATCCGCATGAATGTGGGTACTGATGATTCCGGGTTCTTCGCTGGCTTCGAGCACGACCGCACCGGCACCATCGGCAAACAGCACGCAAGTACCGCGATCCTGCCAGTTGACGATTCGAGACAGGGTTTCCGCCCCGATGACCAGCGCGCAATGGGCCGCGCCAGTATTGATGAATTTCTCTGCCACGCTCAACGCATAAACGAAGCCCGTGCAGACCGCCTGAATATCGAAGGCAGGCGAGCCGTGGATGCCCAGCTTTTGCTGCAGCAGGCAGGCTGTTGAAGGAAACACACGATCAGGCGTCGTGGTCGCCACGATCAGTAGGTCGACATCCGACGGGGTTCTGCCGGCTGCTTCCAAAGCACGGCGCGCCGCCGGTTCGGCCAGATCAGAAGTGAGTTGTCCTTTCTCGGCGATATGACGTTGCTCAATACCCGTCCGTTCCCGAATCCAGGTATCCGAGGTTTCCACCATCTTTTCCAGATCCTGATTTGTCAGGATCCGTTCAGGAAGGTAACTCCCGGTACCGGTGATACGTGCATGAATCATGCTGTTTCCTTTTCATTCAATAACTGACCCAGCCGCTGGTCGATGCGGCGCGGTACGTCTTTTTCGATCTCGCGCAGCGCCACGCCCAGTGCACTGGAGAACGCCGCCACATCGGCGCCGCCATGACTTTTGATCACAATACCCTGCAGCCCCAGAAAACTGGCGCCATTGTAGCGGCCGGGATCGAGTCTGTTCTTCAAACGTTTGAGTACGGGTAGTGCAAATGCTGCGGCCAGCTTGGACATTAGACTACGACCGAACTCTTCGCGCAGAAACTGGGTGATCATCTTGGCCAGTCCTTCACTGGTCTTGAGGGCGACATTGCCCACGAAACCATCGCAAACCACGACGTCCACATCACCTTTATAGATGTCGTCCCCTTCGACAAACCCGATATAGTTGATCGGCCCGTTTTCCAGCAGTGCCGAGGCGGCCTTGACGGTATCGTTGCCCTTGATGGACTCGGCACCGACATTGAGCAGGCCGACTCTGGGAGCGGGATTATCGTCATAAGCTTCCACCAGCACCGAACCCATTACGGCAAACTGGAACAGATGGTCGGCATTACATTCGACATTCGCTCCCAGATCCAGCACATGGGTATGCCCGCCCTTGCGACTCGGCAAAGCCGTGCAGATGGCCGGACGCTCGATACCGGGCAGGGTCTTGAGGACGAATTTAGCCGTAGCCATCAGCGCGCCGGTATTGCCCGCGCTCACGGCCGCCTGGGCCGATCCATTGCGCACGCAGTCGATCGCAATTCGCATGGATGATTTTTTCTTTGTACGCAATGCCACAGCGGGCGATTCCGCCATCTCAACGACTTCCGGCGCGTGGACAATTTCCACCTTTTCGCCTTCGACCAGCCCATGAGCGCTCATCTGGGCACGTAACAGCGTCTCATCCCCGACCAACAGCACGGTGACGTTGGGATGTGTCTTGAGGAATTGCGCCGCTGCCGCCAGCGTAACGACGGGGCCGTGATCGCCGCCCATCACATCAATCGCAATTTTTACCTTCATGAAAAATATTCAGCCTCACCAAATCTTGACTCAAAAAACAAACCCAAGACCAATCCGATGCGAACGAATTCACATCAGGTTGATCGCACGCATCACTCAAAAATGCCGGGCAAAACAAAAACCTTGCGCACCAGGGCACGCAAGGTTGGGATCATTCCGCACCGCCACTTGGGTCGATTAAGCTTCGGCGGTCGCTTTTTCGGCAATCACACGCTTGCCACGGTAGAAACCGTCCGCAGTCACTTGGTGACGGCGATGGGTTTCACCACTGGTCGCGTCCACTGACAGAGTGGGTTTAACGAGGGCATCGTGGGTACGACGTGAATCGCGACGCGCACGGCTCTTTTTATTTTGCTGAACAGCCATTTCTCAACTCCTGACACTAAAAATCGCGTTTCTCACCAAAACGCCAAACTAAAACTCCGCGACCATGACCAATGCACGGTTGCGGCTAAATCTATTGATCTTCACCCTTTTTGCCTGACCCTTTCGACCCCGGCGCGTTCCACTGTTCGGCTAATCCAGCAAAGGGATTAAGCCGCTTCGGTCGCTCAACCATGGGGGCGACGACCTCATCCTCGGCTTCTTCTCGCCAAATGGGTTGGCACTGATGCTCGTGCATAACCACCACAGGGATAGCCATCAGCACTTCCTCTTCGAGCAAGTCCGAAATACTCACCCCGCCTTCAGCATCAACCAGAACGGGTTCGCGAGCATCACCCACCTGTTCCGCCTGGTCGTCATTGTAGACAAACTGCAACAATGACGAACCCGTCAAGGGCTGGCTCATGGGTTGAAGGCACCGGGCACAATCAATCTGAACCGTGGTATGCACGTCCAGCTGCGCAAGCATTGCCCGGCCTTCATCCCGAAAAAACCGCAGATCGAAATCAAGCGACGTCTCCGGAGCTTCACGCGGTACAAAAGGCGCCAACCGCGGCAACTCGGCCAAAAGAACAGATGCAGAAAACGCTCGCTCACTATCGCAAGCCATGCGCACCATCAAGCGCGGCAAACTTGCTGCGGATTGAAGCTGCCCGCCCGCCCCGCTGCCAGATTGGCCGACCGCAGGATGCGATCCGTTGTCTAAACTCATGCCGAATACCTGTTTATATGGCCCGGCCCCAAATCAACCCAGGTCTATCAACCCAGGCTAATTAACCAAGGCTAATTGACCAGAAGCAATTAACTTTGGCGCGAGCCAAAAATATGACCGCACACTCGGCATTAGCCAGACCAGAATCGTATAATATTAGCGATTTATTGCTTGGCACGCAAAATGTATATGCAAAATAATCCTTCTCTTGTGCTCGCTTCATCCTCCATCACCCGTCGCGCCTTGCTTGATCGCATCGGGATGCCCTATCAAATCGACGCACCCGACATCGACGAACGCGTCCATGAGAATGAAGCGGCCGAAGCAGCCTGCCGTCGTCTGGCACGGGGAAAAGCACGCACGGTTGCCGAACGCCACCCCGGTTCGGTCGTCATCGGGTCAGATCAACTGGTATCCTGCGATGAGCGCATCATGGGCAAACCACACGATAGGCCACGTGCAATCGAGCAATTACGGTTCATGTCCGGCAAAGCCATTTATTTCCATGTATCGGTCGCTGTCATCGATGCTCATGGCGGTCTGCAGGAACACAGCGAAACCGTCACTGCACATCTTCGAAGCCTTTCTGATTCGGAGATTCAACATTATCTCACTCGGGAACAACCATTCAACTCGGCGGGCAGCATGAAATCAGAGGGACTGGGCACCGCCCTGCTCGAGTCAATGCAATCGAACGACCCCACGGCAATCCTCGGCCTGCCCCTGATTGCCACCTTACGATTACTCCGCGCAGCCGGTATCAACCCGCTGGGTTGAGCGCCCCATCAGCAGGAACGACCTCCTCGAAGCCGCCAGACGGCCAGCGCAGCCATCCCCGACGTCACCACTATTCCAAACCCGTAAGCTACGGCCACCGGGTTCATTCCCGCTTCGATAGCTAGAAAATACAACCCGGCCATACCCAACATGGCCAGATTTTCGAAAAAATTCTGCACGGCCAATGTACGACCCGCACCGATGGTCTCATGCCCCCGTTCCTGCAGGAGCGCATTCAACGGCACCACAAAGTAACCACCCGCCACGCCCACCAGCATTAGGATGACAGCCGTGGGAGCGAATGCGTGCATGGGCGCCAGCAACACGATCAATGGCCCCAGCGCCAAACCACCCAGAATCGTTCGATTGGCCTGCTCCAGACGCACGCTGACGGCAGCCAGACCGGCCACCCACAACGATCACGATGGACACCAACCCCATCAGGTTGGCTGGCGCCTGATTGTCGAGCAATGACAATGCAACCGGAACCCAGGCAAAAATCAACAGCCGCAAGGAAGCGCCCATCCCCCAGAACAAACTCGTGCCGATGATGGCAAAGCGCACGTCGCGAATAAGCCACAACACAACCAGGTTGTGAATAAACTGCTTAAGCAAATGCGCCAGCTCATGCCGAACAAAGCGATGGATCACGGGCAACCTGGGGATTCCCAGATTCGCGAGCGCAGCCAGAAGATACATACCCGCCGACACAACCACGGCCAGCACCACAGACTGATCCGTGAGCCAACCGCCCGCCAATACCCCTAACAAAATGGCGGCGATCGTCGAACCTTCCAGCAAACCATTTGCCTTGACCAGACGATCGGGATGCACAAGTTGCGTGAGAATGCCGTATTTGGCGGGCGAGTAAATTGCCGCACCGATGCCTGCGATGGCATAACCCAATAGCGAGTTTGCACCGAACAGAATCATCAACGCACCCAGCAATTTGACCAGATTGGCGTACAGCATCACACGCCCCTTGGGAAAGGCATCCGCCACCGGCCCCACATAAGGCGCCAAAACAATGAACGCCACAACAAACACAACCTGCAGCAGAGGCAGGAGTGCCTCGCCATGAGCCGCCGTTTTAAGCAGCGCGATGGCCGCCACGAACAGAAGGTTATCGGCCATCGCCGAAAGAAACTGCGCCACGAGTACGGCCATCATGCCGCGCGATGCAAGTCCGTTCACTGCCGTTTCTTGTGCCGAAATCTGTGTTGTATTCATGCTGCGGTTTCCGCCCTATCGATCACATGACATAGGTTTAATGGGGGCAATTTTACCTCTTCAAACATACGCTTGTCCCGCCCGAACGGGTGCACGACGAGAAGCAAGCAACAGGATCTGCAAGATTGCACACATCTTCTTCGGTTTGCCACTTGTTTGCTGTGGCCGAAGCTGGAAGCTCGATAAGTTGAGCAAACGCTGACTCGTCAAACGCAAAATTGAACAAACAAAAAAAACCCCGCCGGAGCGGGGTCATGCTTGCTTGGCTTCAAAGGCCGGATCGAGAGGATCGATCAGGGCTGGATCGGCGCGCCCATTGGGCGCCCTGCTCCACCGGGGCCTTGTTGCATACCGGGTTTTTGACCATGAGCACCAAAATGCTTGTGCTGATGTTGACGTGCCATTTCATCCAGAACCTGCTGCTGATTCGGCGCAAGAGCCGCACGCAGCTCGGATGTCGCCTTGCTCAGACGCGCCATCTTTTTCGCCATCAGTTCGGCTCGTTCCGCACGGAACTCTGCCAGTTGGGCTGCATTCATATCGGGGCCGGGACGTTTGAAATGCTTCGGCATCATATCCATACGCACTTTTTTATACTCATCCCAAACAGCTTGCTGACTAGCCGTAATTTGCAGACGATTGGCCATAGAATCGAGATTTTCCTTCATCCGGGCGGCCATCTGCACGCGCATATTTTCTCTCTGCGCGGGGTTATTGCAGTCGGGCGCCATTTTCTGGCCGACTGGCGCGGCAGAACTGACCGACGTCTCGGCCATGCTGATCGTAGCGAAACCACCGGCAAGGGTCATCAGTGCTGTGGCGAGGGCCGCCATGCGCAGTGCCGGGCGACGGGTTGAAATAATCTCGTTTGATGTTTGAAGGCTCATAGCTTCTACCTCGGGTCAATGGAACAACGATTCACGGGAATCATTAAACCCTGCGACTGTAAACCGGGTATTTCAGGGTCACCCCCACGTGTAAACGGCATGTAGTGGTTTTGTAATTCAAAGAGATTATGTCGCTTTCCGGCGGCATGGCTGGGCTAAGATAGCGCCTATTCATTAATAGACGAATCAAATTCATGAAAACAATTCTAGTGGTAGATGACGATGCCGATCTGCGTAGCCTGTTGCGGAAATATTTGACCGATCAAGGCTATCACGTGCTCGAGGCAGCGGAAGGGAACGAGTTATGGACGCGACTCGAGAACTCGACGGTCGATCTGATCATTCTTGACCTGATGCTGCCGGGTGAGGACGGCTTGTCCCTATGCAGAACTATCCGGGCACGCCAGACCACCCCAATCCTGATGCTGACCGCCCGTGGCGATGAGATGGATCGCATCATCGGTCTTGAGATGGGCGCTGATGATTATCTACCCAAGCCATTTCACCCGCGCGAATTGCTCGCTCGGATCCGCAGCATTTTCCGTCGCTCGGAACAGCAGAACCATGCCCAGCCACCCCGCCACCTGCACTTCAACGGTTGGACGCTTGATCTGGCCGCCCGACATTTGATGAGCGCAGATCAAATCGTCATTCCGTTGTCCACGGGAGAGTTTCGCCTGCTCAAAACACTGGCGGAACACCCGAACACGGTGTTGTCTCGCGACCAACTCATGGACGCGCTCGCGGGTAGAGAATCCGATCCGCTCGACCGAACGATCGATGTCATGATGAGCCGCCTCCGCCGCCGACTGAGTGATGACGCCCGCGAACCCACGCTTATCAAGACCATTCGAAACGAAGGCTACATGCTCCTCACAAACCCACAAGGCGGGCAACCGGGGTGAACAAGAAGCGAACCCGGGCATGGTGTATCTGGCCACTCAGCCTGTTCGGACAGGTACTGTTCATGCTCACGCTGGGCATTGTTGCGGCGCTCGTGTTGAGCCTCGGCTTACTGGTGGCCGATCGCGCCCGCCTAGGTGAGCGTTTGCTGGGCGACTACGCCGTACAGCGGATTGCCCAGATCATTCAGATTCAGAACGATACCGCACCAAATGAACGGCGCCGTCTTGCCCGCTGGATGAATACACCACTGACCCACCTGATGTTTCGCCAACCTTGGCGACAAGCCGGGCGCCAAACTACGGGTCCACTCAACGCAGCAGGAATGCCGGTGGAAAATGCGATGACACGGCAGTTTGCACAACGCCTGCAAGCCGCGTTGGAGCAACCGATACCGATCCAGGTTCTGGCCATTAACGGCGACGACATGGATCGGCGCGCCCAGCGAACGCTTGAACCCGAAACGGCGCCCATACTGCTTCAGCAGGCACCGTGGACACTCGACCGCCATTGGCAGATGCAGCCCCCGGCGCGCGGTCACTGGGAACATGCGCTGTTGATTCAGGCTCGGCTCGATGACGGCAGCGTTCTGACTCTGCGCCATGCCCTGCCGCCGCCCATGCGCTGGCCATTTGAAACCATGGGATGGCTTTTGCTGCTGGGTCTGATTGTAATCGCAGGCGTGGCCTGGATTCTGCGCCGCCTCACACATCCACTCGATGCGCTGGTCGAAGCGGCCGTCCGTCTGCCTCAGAATCTGAATCAGGCACCACTGGCGGAAACCGGCCCCTTAGAAGTCAGTCGGGCGGCACAGGCATTCAACCAGATGCAACGCGACATTCAACGACTGATCGAAGTTCGTGGGCAAGCGCTGGCGGGCGTCTCGCACGATTTGCGATTACCGATCACTCGAATGCGGCTGCGACTCACCTCACTTGCGGACGATGAGCTCAAACAGAAAATAGAAAACGACCTCAGCGAAATGGATGAGATGATCGGCCACACCCTGGCTTTTTTGAGAGCCGGCACCACAACAGAGCCGCTTGTATCACTCAATCTCGACGCACTGCTTGATTTGCTGTGTGAAGACATGACCTTGCTGGGTGCGCAAATCCGGCGGCATGGCGCGGCAGAAACACCCGTCAAGGCGAGACCCCAGGCACTTCAACGGGCTTTGCAGAATGTACTGGATAATGCGCGGCGCTATAGCGATGGCCCCATCGATCTTTCGGTCGAAGTCCGTCCTACCGACGTGGTGATTCGTGTTGAGGATCGAGGTCCCGGTATTCCCGAAGCGGACCGGGAACGGATATTCGAACCCTATGTGCGTCTCGAAACCTCCCGTGCAAGGCATACGGGTGGCAGTGGTCTCGGCCTCGCCATCGCCCGCGCGTCCGTGCGTGCTCAAGGGGGAGATATTCGCATTCTTGGCCGCAAAGATGGCGGCACATGCGTAGTCGTCACCCTGTCGAAGGCACGACTATGAACGTGCTCTTGACAGGTACAGGTATAGCCATCGTGATCGGTGGGCTACTTCTCCTGTTCAATAGACGTTTGCGACAGAGCCTGACGGCAGCGAAGGAACCCATTGTGCAGTCGCTGGCCGAGCATCATCTCATTGGTGCTGAAATCAAGATTCCGACTCAACGCGGACGACAATTGGACGGTTGGTTGTTGACGGGGCAGAGGGAGCGCAACCCGCAGGTTGTCGTCATCACGCATGGCTGGGGAGCCAATCGCGAACTCATGCTGCCATTGGCACGCCCGCTTCAGGCCGCTGGTTTTCACGTATTGCTTTTTGATGCACGCAGCCACGGCAGCAGCGATAACGACAATTTCTCCTCCATGCCTCGTTTTGCAGAAGACATAGATGCCGTTCTGAACTGGATTCGAATGCAGGCACAGTTCAGCCTAGCCTCGGTGTCATTGATCGGGCATTCCGTCGGTGCCGCCGCCACCCTGCTGGCCGCCTCACGCAGAGACGATATTGCCTGTGTTGTCAGCCTCGCGGCATTCGCCCATCCTGAGGATATGATGCGCCGCTGGCTTGAATCCAAAAAACTGCCTTACTTTCCCTTGGGCTGGTACGTGCTCAATTATGTGCAGTGGGTCATCGGGTACCGGTTTGATGCCATTGCGCCCATTCATACAATCAAAAGCATTTCCTGCCCCGTTTTGATCATGCACGGCAGCGATGACAACACCATTCCACCGGCCGATGCGAAGCGGATTTTCGAGAAGGGCAATCAAGCAATCAACCGCTTACTGATTTTACCTGGCGAACACGACGCGACCGATGAGATCGAACAGCATATTCACGAACTGATCTCGTTTATCGAGTCGACAAAATTATCGACAAATCATACGCATTAAGACTTAGGGAGCCTCTGCGCGGGAAAGTCTGCATTTGCGCAGACATTCCCTAAACTCCGTGGACGGAAGCAAGACTTGAGATTGTTCTGTCAGTTGTGGTAAATAAACGAGTGGTATATTGCCCCGGCAAGATATTTTTTATTTCTTCTAACATCACAACATCAACATGGGTTGTCCCCATCAGGATGTTGATTTTTCATGGAGCTACTCATGGCTGTTCTCGTATGCAAACCCGCCCCGGATTTCACTGCAACCGCTGTAATGGGCAACAACGAAATCCAGGAAATTACTTTTTCTTCTCTGATCAAAGGTAAATACGCCGTTCTGTTTTTTTACCCGCTGGATTTCACCTTTGTATGTCCGTCGGAACTGATCGCCTTCGATCACCGTTTGGCTGAATTCACCGCGCGCAATGTGGAAGTGGTGGGTGTATCCATCGACTCGGAATTCACCCACCTTGCCTGGAAAAACACCCCCGTCGAAAAAGGCGGTATCGGTCAGGTGAAATACACGCTCGTTGCCGACATCAAACACAGTATTGCAAAAGCGTACGACGTCGAACTCGACGGCGGTGTTGCCCTGCGTGGTTCCTTCCTGATCGATCGTGACGGCATCGTTCGCCATCAGGTCGTCAACGACCTGCCACTTGGCCGCAACATCGATGAAATGCTGCGTCTGATCGATGCACTGCAATTCACCGAAGTCCACGGTGAGGTGTGCCCTGCAGGCTGGAAGAAAGGCGACGCGGGCATGAATGCGACCACCGAAGGCGTCGCCAAATACCTGGCCGAGCACGCTGACAAGTTGTAATACAAACCATCCTCTGCACTACGTGCAGTAATTACGAGTTCAACGAAGCCCTCAATATTTAACCATTGGGGGCTTCGTCTTTGAGATCCAGGGAAACATCAGCCAACCGATCGACACGCTTAATCCGTTATTTTCCGGAAGAACGGCAAACTGTCATTTTGAAACGGCAGAAGCTATGTAATATCGGCGAAGCAAAAACAAACGGAAACAGACACAGACAAACAGGACGCTTTAGCTTCATGACATCACGCCACACTCTCTATACAAAATGCGCACTTGGTCTGCTGTGCGCGCTGGCCATCAACCTGCCCGCCCAGGCAGGCCTACCCGTTTCAACAACGAATATTGTGCTCCCGGCCCCCTCTGCCGCCAGCTCATTCAAGCCCGATACCGTTGTGCCCAACGAGGTTCTGGTTAAATTCGGTAGCACACTATCGGCACAGGACATGACGCCCACGCTGAACAGCATGGCGAGCAGCGTCAAACAGATCAACCGAACAGGCTTGACCTTGGTCAAGCTCACGCCCGGCACCGATACGATCTCATCGGCGATGGCTACGTTCCGCGCCATGCCGGGTGTCATTTCAGTTCAACCGAACTTTGTCTACCATACCGCTGCGGTACCCAACGATCCACAAATCAGCCAACAATGGGCGCTGAAAAATACCGGGCAGACTGTCTCGGACGCGACCTATGCCACCAGCAACCCAGGCACACCCGGTGATGACATTGATGCTGAAAATGCATGGAAGTACCAATCAGACTGCTCATCGGTAACTGTGGCCGTCGTCGATACGGGGATCAACTACACCCAGCAGGATTTAGCAAACAGCATGTGGAACGGTGGGACTCAATACCCCCACCATGGCTACGATTTCGTTAAAAACGATGACGATCCGTATCCCACAACCGGCGATGAACGCCATGGCACCCATGTGGCAGGCATTATCGGTGCTGAGGGCAATAATGGGATTGAAGGTTCCGGTGTCTGCCAGAAAGCCAGCATCATGGCGGTACGTTCGCTGGATGCAACCCGGGGCTCGACCGCAACCGTCACGCAAGGTATTTATTTTGCGGTCGATCACGGTGCGAGAATCATCAACCTGAGTCTGGGTGGTTCAGGCAGTTTTGACCAGGCATTCTCCGATGCCATCTCCTATGCCCAAAGCAAAGGCGTGCTGGTGGTGGTTGCGGCGGGTAACGGCGACTCAAATGGAAAGGGGCTCGACGTTGATCAAACCGCTTTTTACCCTTGCAGTTTTCCACAAGACAACCTGATCTGCGTGGCTGCGCTAGACCAATCCTTCCAACTCACCAGCTTTTCCAATTACGGTGCCACGAGTGTGGATGTGGGTGCGCCGGGGACGAACATACTCAGCACATTTGCAGGGCCGACCCTGACAACGGATTTTTCCAGCGGCTGGACAGCCAGCCTGGGTGCCAGTACAGGCTGGGGCTATGGGAAAACCACATCTGGTATCTCGAAACTTGTTAATCCGGTTGATTACGGCAAGAGCAGCTATGTACCAAGTACAGACGACCGAATCTGGACCGACTTTACGTTTGCAGCCGGCACTCAACTCATTGCTTTGAATTATTACCTGCAAGGGCGCATGGCCTCGGGTGATTATCTCAATTCTGGCATTGCCGTCGGAAGTAATACGGATCCCTTTGCAGGCAGTGGCACTCAACTCCAACACGAAACCGATACCCTCAGCTCCCCAGCGGCTGCGTACCCGATCAATCAGTGTGCCGGCAAAACGTGTTCGATCGGCTTCCAGTTGACCAGCACACCCTCCAGCCCAGGCGACACCGGCCCGCTGATCGCTTTTTTCAAGCTCAATACCGTTGCAGCCAACACCCGTGAGATGGGCATTGAGAACGGCACATCGATGGCGGCGCCCGTCGTCTCCGGCATTGCCGCCTTGTTGATGGCCTCCGACCCGGCCGCCAGCGATATCGACATCGCCAGGGCAATCAAAAACTCAGGCATACCGGTGCCTTCCCTCACGGGCATCACCACAACGGGCAAGGCTGCCAATGCCATGCGCGCGCTCGCCAATCTGCATTTAAGCGTTGCAGGGCTCGCTGACCAGACGGGTGCTGCGGGTCAGCCGCTGTCTGTCACATTCTCCATCAGCGGCTTGAACGCGCTAAGTGTCTCGGCAAGCAGTAGCAATACTTCTGTATTACCCAACAGCGCAATTACCGGTCAAAACAGTTGTACACAGACGGGGCACTGCACACTCCAGCTCCTCCCGGCGATGGGTGGCAACTCTACGGTATATGTGACCGTAAGCGACACCTACGGCCAACAGGCCACGGGCAGCTTCTTGTTGACGGTCCCATCTTCCGGTGGTGGCGGCGGTGGCAGCATGAACTGGGCGTTCCTGCTGGTTCTCACCGTTATTCTGGCCGCCGTTCAATGGCGCAGGCGAGGGTTGGCATCATGAAATGCAGCCGTCTGGTCTCTGCTTTTCTGCTCGCCTTGCTGTTTTCTGGTTGTCAGGGTGTCGGTGGCACCCAGATGACTGGCAAGCCCATGGCCGACACCCATACTGAGCACAACACCATGAACCCTTCCAATCAGCCCGTCGCGGGAGAATACCTGTTGACGCTCAAGCCGGGCGTGCCGGAAGACGCGCAGACCCACACGAACCTCCAGCGTGAACTAGGCGGCTTGCCCATTGTCGGCTTGTCATCCATCGGACACCGGTTGTATTTGCTCAAAGTGAACCCTGACCCCGGTTTGGCGACGATCCAGAGCGCTGTTGCGAACAGCAGGATGCTGTCTGCGGCCCAGCCGAACCAGCACTACGGCATCAACCCGCCGAAAATACAGATTCGGCCGTAAACGTATTCAAACCACATGCTGAGGCCAAGTTCATCAAAGAGTCGTTACGACGCCTCTTTGCGTTTCAACTGAACCAATACCTCACTGTGCGCCGTGTGCGGGAACAGATCGAACACCTGCGCCTTCACCAGTTCAAAGCCAGACATCATGGCAAGATCACGGGCCAGACTTTCGGGATTGCAACTGGAGTAGATGGCGGTCTGCACTACCGATTCATCCAGAAAGGCGCATAGATCGATGCCCAGCCCCCGTCGAGGCGGATTGACCACGACCAACTCCGGCATCTGGGGCAGCCTTACCGCCTGATCAATGAACTCGTTGGCTCCGAGCGCATGAAACGATACGTTTTGCAGACCCAGTTCCGAAGCGGACTGCTGCGCACTGGCAATCGCTTCCGCACTGATCTCGATTCCCGTGACGTGTCCTGAAACCACATCGGCACAGTGCAATGCAAAGCCGCCCACACCGCAAAACAAATCCCACATATGTGAAGGAGCCACCTCGGCCACCCAGCCACGGGCCGTGGCATATAACCGCTCCGCCACGCGGGTGTTTGTCTGGAAGAAGCTCTTGGGGCGAAGGTACAACGGCAAGCCATTCAAATGCACTGTCAGCGTTTCCCGGTCCGTGAGAATCACTTCCTGCTCGCCTTCAAGGATGGCCTGATGCACGGGCTGAATATTGACCGAAAGCACGGCAAGGTGGGGCAAATCGGCCATCAATGTGGATAAGTCTGCACGCAGGCGCCCGATCCATATATCCGAACGCAAAACCAGCCGGACCATCAGTGAACCGTCGTCCTCGGAAACCGTGATCAGCAGGTATTTCAATTCACCTTGTCGCTTTTTGACGTCATAAGGCGGAATACCCAGTCGACGGATCATCCGCTTGAGCGGCTCGAAGGCTTCGGTAATTGTATTTGGATACAACGGACAATTCGCTAAATCGACACCGTCACCGGCGTCATCCAGAATGCCCAGACAAGGCGAGGATGCATGGCCGGAAACGACCATTTTTGCCTTGTTCCGGAAAGCAGTTTCGGCGCTGGGGACAATGGGCAGCCAGACGCCACCCAGACCTGTAAAAGCTGATTGACAGCTAGCCTGCTTACGCTGCAACTGATCGGCATAAGGATCACCCAACCAGCGACAGGAACGACAGGTTCCACGTTCAAAATAAGCACAATGCATGAGACCTATATCCCGACGGGATACCCCGAACTAGCCAAATATCAACCTGAAGCACTCTAATCGAGATCAATTGGGGTTCAGGAAATCTCAGAAAAAAAACAATAAAAAAGGGGAGATGACTCTCCCCCTTTTGATCGCGAAGCCCGCCTTAACTGAACTTCTGTTCGATCCTCTTCAAGGCGGCTTTCATGGCGGGATTGCCTTCCGCTTCAATTTCTTCTGCAATCATCTTGTAGCTTTCCTGATCACCCACGCCGAGGAAGGCTTCTGCCAAACCCAAACGGGTATCATCCTGAACCGCTGTTTCATTTACAGGTTCGAGATCAGGCAACGCTTCCTCTGCTATCTCAGTGATCTCGGGCGTATTATCATCAAGCTCAAGATCAATGTCTTCAAGCGTGGGGGCCGGCTCTCCAGCACCCTTCAATGTAAGCGTTTCCAGAGCGCTCTCGGCCTCGACCTGGGTGGATGCCTGATTCGTTTCATCGAAGTCCAGCGAAGTGTCGGCTGGCTCTTCACTCGGCAAGTTCAAACCTGTATCAAAAGAAAAAGCGCTATCTGGAATGGCGTCCAGAGCATCCGATTCAGCAGGCGCAGAAAACTCGGTGCCTGCTTCCTCACTTTCCATTTCTAGCATAGCTGGCTCTGGAGAATAAACTTCAAGTTCCCTATTGTTTGGACGATGCTCGGAACCAAATTTCTCATCGATTCGGGACAATACGTTTTCTAACTCAGCAGTATTATTCTCTTCTGAATACATCCTTGCGAGTTCTTGATAAAGCGACAACTCGTTCGGCTGCCGGGCGATCGCCTCTTCAACCAAACCGTAGGCCTGAGCATTAAGGTTATAGGAAAGGAGTAACCGTGCTTCATCAATAACAGACTTCGAATCTGTAGCGGAACTAGCAGAAGGAATAGATGGCACCATAGGCTCAACATCTGCGACCACCCGCGGCTCAACTTCGGCTTTGGGTTGCATTGTTGCAGCACCAGCCATTACCCCCATCGTCGAGTTAATGGCTGATTCAGCGGCTTCTCGTTTACGACCTCGTGAAATTGCCAACAACAACAGGACGATGATGAGCAGACCAGCACCCCCCATCAGATAAGGAGCCCATTGCAACCAGAAATTATTGTTCTGCGCTTCCAGTTGCTTCTTGAGCAACTGGGTTTGCTCGTTGGATTCATTGATCTTCTGCTGCAACTGCTTGATGCTTTGATTCCGGTCGGAAACCAATCCTTGCACCTGTTTGAGCTGGTCATTCAACATTGAAATCTGCTTGCTCATCACCTCGCTTTTCGCATCAATGGAGGCAATGGCTTCATTGTTCTGCTGCAGAGCATCAGCCGTTGGTGCAGCCGGAGTATCTATAGCCGGCAGCGGCTCAAAACTCGATTTTCCAGCGGCTGTTTGTGCCGCCGGAGCTACCGGTTTCTCAGGCGTGGCAGCGGCTTCTCCCTTGTCAGGTTCTGCGGCAAGCAGTTCAAGCTTGGGTTTGGCTTCAATGCTCGCTGTTCCCGACGACTCAGCACCCGAGGATTTATCCATTGGCGCAGCACCTGCTGCGTTGGTTGTGACTCGCTCTGGAACCTTGAGCGTCGAACCAGCTTTCATCAGATTGCCGTTACCATCGATAAAGGCATTGGGGTTGGCATTGATGATCGCCTGCATCATCGGTCTGACAAGTGCTTCTTTATCCGCAACGGCACTTTTGGCAATGCTATAAAGTGTATTGCCACTTTGGACATGGTAAGTGCTTCCCATCTTCACATTCAACACATCGGCGACGGGTGTCCAGGTAGAACCCGACCCAGTGGCCCGGCTCGATGTGGCCGGTGGTGCGGCGTTGCCGCTCATGGCATTCTGCGGGGCAGTGACGCGACGTTCGGCATAAACCGGTGGATCCAGCAGGAGGTCGAATTCCTTGATCTGACTGCCCTCACCGGCATTGATCTGGATCAAAAGGCTCAAAATCGGGTTGGAGATGGCTCTTTTGGAGCGAACGATGACGTAATTGTGCCCGCCTTCGGAAGTGAGTTGGAATGTGATGTTTCCAGCCAGCCCATCGAGAGATAAACCCGCTTGCTGGTAGTATTCTTCAGGTGCCAGCAACACCTTAACCTGATCGAGTGAAACGCCATTGAGCCCGGTAATCGGGATTTTGACGTTGAGTCGTTCGGTCAGATGAGAGGCTATCTTAGCGTCGCCCAGTTCCGCTGCATGCACAAAAACCGGGGCACTACACAGAATACCGGCAATAATCCAACTCAACTTCCGCATGTCTACCAGCTCCTTCTAAAACAGATCTCTTGTGATCCCGGTGCAATCCGACAATCTTCCACGCTCAGGCCGGGATAGGGTTGACGTCCGGTATCCACCGTGGTTGGATTGTGCCACAAATCAGCGTCAACTTAGTCATCATTCAGCCCTAACAAGATGTTGAAATAGGGGCGCTTCCTACCCTTTTTCAACTCGCCTCGTCGCGGTACACGCCCGCGACGGGCTCCGAGGATCAAACACTTGGCGTGCTTGATCTTCTTGCAAGCCATCCATGGCTTGCCTTACCAGGGTGTTTTTCAACACCATGCTAACCGTTCGCCCCAAAAGCGGGCTCAAATCAAAGATAGTCGCGAGCCAGACACTCCGCTATCTGCACGCTATTCAACGCCGCGCCCTTGCGCACATTATCCGACACGACCCAGAGGTTCAAGCCGCGCTCTGTGGAAATATCGTCGCGGATCCGCCCGACATAGACAGGGTCTGTACCGGCCGCATCCGATTGCGCGGTTGGCCAGCCGCCGTCTTTACGTTCATCGACCACTTTGACGCCTGGCGCCTTCTCCAGCAGAGCACGCGCATCCGCCGCCGTGATCTTGTCGCGCGTTTCGATGTGCAGCGCTTCTGAGTGGCCATAGAACACGGGCACGCGTACCGCTGTCGGGTTGACCATGATGCTGTCGTCACCCATGATCTTGCGGGTTTCCCACACCATTTTCATTTCTTCCTTGGTGTAGCCGTTATCCATGAACACATCGATTTGCGGCAGCACGTTGAACGCAATGGTCTTCGGATAGACGACCGGCTCCTTGCGATCCCCACTCAAAAGCGCAGCCGTTTGGCCAGCTAACTCCTCGATTGCTTCCTTGCCCGTGCCGGAAACGGCCTGATAGGTAGCGATGTTGAGCCGGGTGATGCCCACCGCGTCGTAAATCGGCTTGAGTGCGACCAGCATCTGGATCGTGGAGCAATTCGGGTTGGCGATGATGCCGCGATTCTTGTACTGGGCAATCGCCTCGGGATTGACTTCCGGCACGACAAGCGGGATATCGTCGTCGTAACGGAATTGCGAGGTGTTATCGATCACCACGCAGCCCGCCGCTGCCGCCTTTGGCGCATAAATGGCAGATACGGATGCCCCAGGCGAAAACAAGCCAATCTGCACCTTCGAGAAATCGAACGTGGCCAGATCTTCAACCAGCAGCATCTTGTCACCAAAAGGCACCCGCTTACCCACAGAACGCTCCGAAGCCAGGGCGTATACCTTGCCAACCGGGAATTTCCGTTCGGCAAGAATTTCCAGCATGGTTTCGCCCACGGCACCGGTTGCACCCACAACTGCCACATCAAATACACGACTCATAAAAATTTATTCACTCTCGGTTTTGTATTTATTTCGCGCCCCGCTCCTCAAAAGCGGACGCCAGAACGTGTACTAGTCTAACGCAGCGACGACCGCATCGCCCATTTGCGCAGTAGAAACCTTGCGATCTTGTGGCGTGCAGATGTCGGCCGTGCGCAATTCTTGATCCAGCACGCGGCTTACCGCAGTCTCGATCTTGTCGGCCAGATCACCACGACCGAAGCTGTATCGCAGCAACATGGTGGCAGAAAGAATCGTTGCCAGCGGATTGGCAATGCCCTTGCCTGCAATATCCGGTGCCGAACCATGGCTCGGTTCGTACAGGCCCTGGCCTTTATCGTTGAGCGAGGCCGAAGGCAACATGCCGATCGAGCCGGTCAACATGGAGGCCTGATCGGACAAAATATCGCCGAACAGGTTTTCGGTCACCATCACGTCAAACTGCTTGGGCCAGCGCACCAGCTGCATGGCGGCGTTATCGACGTACATATGGGTCAGCTCAACTTGTGGGTAATCCTTGGCAACGCGAATCATGACTTCGCGCCACAATTCAGAGGTTTCCAGCACGTTGGCCTTGTCCACGGAGCAGACCTTCTTGTTGCGCTGCATCGCCGCTTCAAACGCGACGCGCCCAATGCGCTCGATTTCTGCTTCGTTGTAATGCATGGTGTTGAAGCCTTCGCGCTGGCCGTCTACTTCGCGGATACCGCGCGGCTGACCGAAATACACGCCACCGGTCAATTCGCGCACGATGAGAATGTCCAGACCGGCAACCACTTCAGGTTTCAGGGACGAACTATCGGCCAGTTGCGGATACAGGATCGCCGGACGCAGGTTGGCAAACAACCCCATCGCTGAACGAATACCGAGCAGTCCGCGCTCCGGACGCAACGGACGATCGAGATTATCGTACTGCGGGCCACCCACGGCGCCGAGCAGCACGGCATCGGCGGCCATCGCGGCTTGTCTGGTTTCTTCCGGGAAGGGATGACCGGCTGCATCGTAGGCCGCACCACCTATCACGCCATCCACGAAATTGAGCGTCAAATCCGAACCTTTTGTGACGGCCTTGAGCACCCGCACGGCCTGCTCTGTAATCTCCGGACCAATCCCGTCGCCAGGCAACACCAAAATACTTTTCTGCATTATCAACCTCAATCTTTCTTATTAGTCTACATATCGGCCAGCGCGATCATCACCACACCAGCCGCCACCAAAAACAAGGCGAACACTTCATTACGGGTGAAGCGTTCCTTCAAATAAAAATGGCCGAACAACAAGGTGAACAGCACTTCGATTTGCCCCAAACCGCGCACAAGAGCCACCTGCGTGAGGGCGAAACCGGCAAACCAAGCCGCCGAACCCAAGGCCGACAGCAAACCGACAGGTAAGGCACGACGCCAAACCACCACACATTGTTGCAAATCGCGGCGCGCAAACTTGAGCATGTACCCGCCCTGAACCAGCACCTGAATACTGTTGGTCACCAGCAGGACGAGGAGTGCCTTGATCAGCACCGGCGTCTGTTCATCCAAAGTGAGGCTGGCTTCACGCAAGGCCAGCGCCGTCAGCGCAAATGCCAGCCCGGCGCCCAAGCCAAACAGGGCCGCCGGTTGCATGGACACCTTGAGCCATCCGGGAAACGTAAATCTCTCACTTGGCAGGGCCAGCCACAACACACCGATCATCGCCGTCACCGCGCCAATCATGGCCCATTCCGGTAAGGAAATACCGAACAAGAACACCGAAATAGGCACCAATTGTACCGCTTCGGTTTTCGCGTAGGCCGTGCCGACCAGATAGTTGCGATGCCCGAAGGCGGAAATCAGGAAAAACGTCCCGAAAATCTGCGCCACACCGCCAGCCAAACAGTACAACAGAAACTCGGGCGAAAGTGCTGGTAACCCGACAGACCCTGAGCCAGACAACCACCAAAGCGCCAGAACGAGCATGAACACATCAAGCGGCAAAGCATAAAAATAGCGCACAAACGCCGCGCCACTCGCCGTCAGTTCATGACGCAGATTAGCCTGTAACGCCGTGCGCCACGCCTGAAAAAACGCAGCGGCCAGCGTGACCGGTATCCAGACGGGGATGTCCACAAGCTGCCCGATTCATCACGCCTGTTTGTCGAGAAACAACCACGGCGCGGTTTGCTGACGGCGGGCCTCGTAAGCGCGGATTTCGTCGGCGTGTTGCAAGGTCAAACCGATGTCATCCAGCCCTTCGAGCAGGCAATGCCGACGGAAGGCATCGACCTCGAACGGGATCGCCGAACCATCGGGCTTGATGATCTGCTGTTTTTCCAAATCGACCGTCAACTGGTAGCCCTTGTCGGCCGCGACGTCGCGAAACAATTCATCAACCACCTCTTCTGGCAGGGCGATCGGCAACAAGCCGGTCTTGAAGCTGTTGTTGAAGAAGATATCGGCGAAGGACGGCGCAATCACGACGCGAAAACCGAAGTCTGTCAGCGCCCACACCGCGTGCTCCCGCGAGGAACCGCAGCCGAAGTTCCTACGCGCCAGCAGGATTGTGGATTGATCATACGGCGATTGATTCAGGATGAAATCCGGGTTTTTCGTTCGCTTGCTGTGGTCCATGCCCGGCTCGCCCGGTTCAAGATAACGCCAGTCATCGAAGGCATTCGGACCAAAACCGGTTCGTTTGACCGATTTCAAATATTGTTTGGGGATGATGGCATCGGTATCGACATTCGCCCGATCGAGCGGCGCGACGATGCCGGTGTGGGTGGTAAAAGCTTGCATGATATTTCCTTGAATTAAATCAGGTTTTGGACTTAATCGGGTGACGGCTCAGTTGATCTGGCGCACGTCGACAAAATGGCCTGCTATCGCAGCGGCAGCAGCCATCGCCGGGCTGACCAGATGCGTGCGCCCACCCTGCCCTTGGCGTCCTTCAAAGTTGCGATTGCTGGTGGACGCGCAACGCTCACCCGGTTCCAAGCGATCGGCGTTCATCGCCAAGCACATCGAACAGCCCGGTTCCCGCCATTCAAAACCGGCGTTCAGGAAAATCTTGTCCAGGCCTTCTTTTTCCGCCTGTTCCCGCACGAGGCCGGAGCCCGGCACGACCATGGCGAGCTTGACGTTCGACGCCACCTTGCCATCACCGATCACGGCCGCTGCCGCACGCAAATCTTCGATCCGGGCATTGGTGCACGAGCCGATGAATACTTTATCGATGGCGATCTGTTCGATCGGGGTATTGGCAGTCAAACCCATATAGGCCAAGGCTTTGCGCATGCCGTCCGCCTTGACGGGATCGGTTTCGTTCGCCGGATCGGGCACGGTTGCCGACACGGGCACGACCATCTCCGGTGAAGTCCCCCAACTGACTTGTGGCGCAATCTCGGCGGCATCCAACACCACGACTTTGTCGAACACGGCATCGGGATCGGATTTGAGTGTGCGCCAGTAGGCTGCCGCCTGTTCAAACAGCTCGCCCTGTGGTGCGAACGGTCGGCCACGGAAGTACTCGATGGTCTTTTCGTCCACCGCGACCATGCCCGCACGGGCACCGCCTTCAATCGCCATGTTGCACACACTCATGCGGCCTTCGATCGACAGCGATTCGATGGCCGACCCGGCAAACTCGACGGCATAGCCCGTGCCGCCGGCCGTACCGATCGTGCCGATAATGGCGAGTACGACATCCTTGGCGGTCACACCCGCGCCCAACTGGCCATCCACGCGGATCTGCATGGTCTTGGCGCGCTTCTGCAACAGGGTTTGCGTCGCCATGACGTGCTCGACTTCGGACGTGCCGATGCCGAACGCCAGCGCGCCGAATGCTCCATGCGTGGAAGTGTGCGAATCACCGCAAACAATCGTCGTGCCCGGCAAGGTAAAACCTTCTTCCGGCCCGATCACGTGCACGATGCCTTGGCGCTTGTCATTCATCGCGAATTCCTGCACGCCGAATTCCGTGCAGTTGCGATCAAGGGTTTCAACCTGCTCGCGGGAAACGAGATCGTCGATGCCACGCAGCCGGTTCGTGGTCGGTACGTTGTGGTCCGGTACGGCCAGCATCGCACCCACGCGCCACGGCGTGCGGTTTGCCAGTCGCAAGCCTTCGAACGCCTGCGGGCTTGTTACTTCGTGCACCAGATGTCGGTCGATGTACAAAAGCACCGTGCCGTCCTCCTGCTCGCGCACGATGTGTTCATCAAAAATCTTGTCATAAAGGGTTTTGCCAGCCATGAGTCGCTCCTTTGGGCGTATGCACCGAGTGTGAGCATGAGCTTAACCGCAGCCATATAAAACCAAAAATAGTATTTTTTCATATAATCTATTCCCGATGGTTATATCAAAGAAGCACAGCCCATGAATCCCACCCATATCGATCATCAACACATTATGGCCTTTTTGAGCGTGGCGGAAACCGGATCGTTCTCGGCCGCAGCACAGCAACTTCACCTGACGCAACCGGCCGTGAGCAAGCGCGTCGCCCTGCTCGAATCGCAGGTGGGCGCCCCCCTGTTCGAACGGATGGCAAGACAGGTTGTATTGACGGAATTCGGCGCGCAGTTTCTGCCCGCCGCCCGGCAAGTGCGACAAGCAATGGACGATCTCGCGGCGGTCACGCTGGACAGTTCACGTCCTTTGAGCGGGCGGCTGGCGATTGCACTCAGTCATTATGTCGGGTTGCATTTGTTGCCGACCATACTGGAAGCCTTCAGTCGACGTTATCCGGATGTCGTGCTGGATCTGCGATTCATGGACTCCGAAGCCGCCATTATGGCCGTGGCCCAGGGATCGGTCCGGTTGGCGTATGGCACGCTGGGTCACAGTGCACCTTCTTCGATCGAGACAACGCCGCTCTGGCAGGAAAAACTGGTGCCACTCGTCGCATTGCGTCATGCGGCGCACCGGATGCCCACGCTCCATGAACTGGCTCAACACCTGCCCATGATCGCGCCGGCAGCGCACACCAGCACGCGTCAGGCCATCGATATCTGGTTGAACGCTCAGCAGATCAATCCACTGGCAGTGATCGAAGTGAACCAACTCGATTCGATTGCGCTTCTGATTGGCACAGGCATCGGTTGGGGGGTGCTGCCCGAAACCTTGCAGAATCCGGGTTTGGCGCGATTACCGAACACGGAACTGGCGCCCCCTGAACGTCAACTGGGTTTGATTATCCAAAAAAAACGCCCGACCCATCGACTGGCTAAGGCGTTTATGGATTGCGTGACCGAATGCCGGTCACAGAAGGGTGACACTCAGCCCGAATAGAAGGGATAGTCCGTATAACCTTTGCTGTCGCCACCATAGAACGTGTTGGCGTCAGCTTCATTCCAGGGCGCATCCAGACGAATGCGATTTACCAAATCGGGGTTGGCGATAAAAGGCACACCGTACGCGACTGCATCGGCGTGGCCTTCGGCAATGGCAGCCTCACCGCTGGCTTGGGTGTAGTGGTAGTTGACCATCAATTTCCCGGGCCACAACCGGCGCAGATCATTCAGGTCGAAATACGGCCCCGCAGCGCCCGGTTGATCGCTGCCCATGCCCGCGATGTGCAAATAGGCCAATGGATACGCGGCCAGTTCCTTAACGACATAAGAGAATGTGCTCCGAGGATTGCTGTCACTCATGCCATTGGCAGGCTGGAGCGGTGAAATGCGAATCCCCGTGCGATCGGCACCCACGGCGGTCGTCACGGCTTCGACCACTTCACGTACCAGCCGGAACCGATTTTCCATAGAACCGCCATAGATATCGTTACGGTGATTACTGCCATCCCGGAGGAACTGATCGAGCAGATACCCATTGGCCGCGTGGATTTCCACCCCATCGAAACCGGCTTCGATCGCATTCTTAGCTGCTTGGGCATAGGTCGCGACAATACCAGGAAGTTCGGCAATATCCAGTGCACGCGGGGTTTCATACGGAGCCTTGCTAAAATCCGCGGTGCGGCCCTCACCCGGAATGGCAATGGCCGATGGCGCAACTGGTAGTTTGCCACCCGGTTGAAAACTCGAGTGTGACACGCGACCGACATGCCACAACTGCAACACCATCTTGCCACCTGCCGTGTGCACAGCTGTGGTGATTTTTTTCCAGCCCTCGACCTGCTCGGCACTATGAATGCCCGGTGTATTCGGGTACCCCTGCCCTTCGGGCATGATTTGCGTCGCTTCACTGATGATCAAGCCAGCAGTCGACCGCTGGCGATAATATTCAGCCATCAGATCGGTGGGCACGTTGCCTTCGCCTGCGCGGCAGCGCGTCAACGGCGCCATCACCATGCGATTTGCCAAACTGATCTGCCCCAGATTGATGGGCTGCAACAATGCGGAATTCGAACTCATGAACCATCACCTCGAAAATAGATTGCCTGCGAATAGTTAGCCAAATAATAAATGACTCGAGAGAAATTAGCACACCGGCAATCAATCCACAGACGAATCGGATGGTGAGCGATCCTGCACCAGCACCCAGGGCGTGACAACCACACCCCACAAATCGGAATTACCGGACACCCAGTGACGCGCGATCTCGGTAGGCAAAAGGCCAAAATCACCGGCGCTCATCCAAGCTGCAACGCGCGATTTATCGTCCTCGGCCACGGCGACGGCCACTTCGACCAGATCAAGCGAACTTCCTACATGGATCACCTGCCCACGTGCGAAAAATGGCTCGATTTGTGCCCAGCCGATCGGCGCGGTTTGCCCCAGAAACATGGCCCAACGGTCCATTGGCGCATCACGCTGTTCGTTTTCGGGGTCCCTGGGTAAATTCATGGGAAAATTCATGGGGAAATTCATGGTCAAGCCGCGCTCCAAGAGGTGATAATCTGCCGCCAGCATTTTTACCGGATACCGTGACACGTATCTTTAAACAGGGGCTCTTTCGAGCATAGCCAAGCGACTTCGATGACAAAATCCGCACGGCAAAAACGCCGGACACCGATTCAGGGCGCATATTATCTCAAACACCGGGCCGATTGCCCGCCAGTCACGCAGGCAGACGGCTTGACGGTACGGTATTTGCTGCCCCAGAACAGGGGGGAAAAAAGCATGACGACATTGGGCCTGCAGGAAGTGGAACTGCAACCGGGCAAACAAGCCGATGGGCGCACCGCAGAGGGCGAGCTGATGGTGTGGCAGATCCTGCAGGGTGCGGGGCTGATGAATCTGGGGGAAACGCAGTTTGCAGTCGTGCCCGGCGATGTCATCCTGATTCCCGCCGCACAACCCTATCGGCTCTCTAACAAGTCTGAAGTTGCATTACGCCTTAATCAAATCACAACACCAATCCCCAACCCTTCTTAAGTTCAAAGGATTTTCAATGCGCATTCAACGTTCAACATTCGATTTTTTGATGATCAGCGCCATTCTCGGCAGCGTGGTCCTGGTAACGAGCTTCTTTGGCTATGGAGCCGGCACACTGGTGATTTTATTTTGGGTTTTGGTGATCCTGACTCGGCTTAAAAAGAATAAAAACACCGATTCAGCACAAGAAAGTATGCGCGGGCACACGGATCAGGCCACCAACCAATCGACAGTGGATCGGAACCCAGCACGCAGTGACGCAGGCAAAGACAATGATAGCGATGGTGGCGGTGACTAACCTGTTGTTGAAAAAAGGCTTTCCTGCCGGTTTTCAACTCGCCTCGTCGCGGTACGCGCCCGCGGCAAATCCCGATACGTTCCCGACGGATCGGTCAAGCAATCCATGGCTTGCCTTGACAGGGTGATTTTCAACACCCTGCTAAACCCGCCTTTGCAGCACATCCCGTACACGATCCAGATCTGCGGGCGTGTCCACGCCCGCGTGCGGAATCATCATGGCCACCGCCACGGCGATTGACTCGCCCATGGCCAAAGCACGAAGCTGCTCCAGTTTTTCCGCCCTTTCCAGATCGGCCATCGGCGCCGCCGCGAAGCGTTGCAGGAACCCCGCCCGGTAGGCATAAACACCCAGATGCCTAAAACCAAGCACGGCGCCGTTTTCCGGCAACCCGTCACGATGAAATGGAATGGGTGATCGAGAGAAATACAAAGCCTTGCCCGCTTCACTGGCGACGACCTTGACGGCCGATGGGTCATTGAATTCATCCATAGCGGTGATCGGCACCATCAGGGTCGCCATCGCCGCGTCTTTCTGGGCGACCAATAATCCCGCAACCTGCCGCAGCAGCTCGGGATGCATCAACGGCTCGTCACCCTGAAGATTCACCACGATCTGATCCTCCGCCAGACCCAGTTGGGTGACGACCTCAGCCAATCGATCGGCTCCCGACTCGTGATCAGCACGCGTCAGCACGGCATGGGCACCAAATTGCTCGGCGGCCGCATGGAGATCGGCGTCGTCCACGGCAACGATGATGCGCCCGGCCCCGCTTTCTTTCGCGCAATCATGCACCCAGGCCAGCATGGGGCGGCCATGAATATCGGCGAGCGGTTTGCCGGGCAGACGGGACGAACTCATCCGTGCCGGGATAATGACGCAGAAATCACCATCAAAAACGGCATCGCTCACGATGCGACCGGCTCGGCTGGATGCGCCTTACGCAAGGTTTCGTACTCTTCGTCCCCCAGCGGACGGGCATCCGTTTCCAGCATGACCGGGATGTCGTCACGAATGGGATAGGCCAATCTTGCCGACAAGGAAATCAACTCCTGGCTGGACGACTGGTAGATCAATGGCCCCTTGGTCACCGGGCACACAAGAATTTCAAGCAAACGTTTATCCACAAAAATCCCCTCAAAAAATTAGACAGTTTCTACCTGTTAGCAGTACAGCAAAAACGTTGGGAACCCCATGTTCAAGCTGAGAACTCAGGTTGGGGCTGTAGTTTGTCCAAAATGGCACGAACCAATTCATCTGGCAACCGGATTTGCCCGATGACCGCGAATACCTGCCCGGGGCGATCATGCCATGACGGGCGGTTCTGCTGCCATTTCACCGCGTCTTTCTCTGTCATCACAATCGGGGAGCCTACCCGGCGAAGGTAATGAATCAAAGCCGGAGGTACGGGTTGATGATCATCCAACGCATAGGTTTCCAGACTGAGACCCCGGTCACGCAACGCAGTGAAGAACTTCTCGGGATGCCCGATACCGGCCAGTGCGACGACGGGTTGGCCGCCAAAACTGAGTATGAAATCGTCCATGCCGAGCGTGCTCTGATCGAACAGATCGCGCAATATCGTCAATTCGAAATGAACGGCCCATTGATCATCAGAGAACTGTTCACCATTGACGATAACGAAGTCGACGTCATCCAGGGTTTTTGCCGATTCTCGGAGTGGCCCTGCCGGTAGGCACAATCGATTGCCCAATCGACGTACTCCGTCGATCACCACGATTTCGACTTCCCGAGGCAAGGCGTGGTGCTGCAAGCCATCATCACTGAGGATCACATCCACCTCCGGGTGCCTGGCTCGCAATTGCAGGGCTGCCCGCAGCCGGTCGGGATGGACGAATACGGGCACGTTCAGGGTATGGTGGATCAACCAGGGTTCATCGCCAACGGCATCAGGCCCGGCGGCTTCGGACACATCTCGCGGTTCAATCCCGATTTTGGCACCGTAACCTCGGCTGATCACGCCCACCCTGCGTCCGTGTTCCGCAAGCGTGCTCGCCAGAGCAATCAGTACCGGGGTCTTGCCGGTTCCTCCCACGGTAATATTCCCGATGACGACCACCGGGCAACCATCCTGCAACCCCTCTGCGCCACGCGCGGCGGCAGCTCGCCGCCGCCGCGCGACCATACAGGTAACGAGCGAAAGCGGCCAAAGCAACCAACTGCGCAATCCGCGCCGCTGCCAAAAATCGGGATACCACATTTACGAAGACATGGCCGCGGTTGCGCCCGAGGATGAATCGGACTTGAACTGCAAGCGATGCAGGGCCGCATATGCGCCGTTGGCTGCCAGCAATTCAGAATGCGTGCCGGTTTCGATGATTCGCCCCTTGTCGAGCACCACAATCATATCGGCGTGTTCAATCGTGGACAGACGATGCGCGATCACCAGAGTTGTGCGTCCACGACTGAGATTATCCAATGCCGCCTGAATATAGCGCTCCGATTCGCTATCAAGCGCCGATGTTGCTTCATCCAGAATCAGAATCGGTGCATCGCGGTATAAGGCGCGGGCAATGGCCAATCGCTGCCGCTGCCCGCCGGAGAGCAACACGCCGTTTTCACCCACTTGCGTGTCGAATCCCTGCGGGAGCCGTTCGATGAAATCGAGGGCAAAGGCCGCCTCGGCCGCGGCGCGCACACGTTCGAGATCCGCCTCGCCACCATCGCTATAGCCAATATTGGCGGCAACCGTGGTGTTGAACAGCACGGTATCCTGCGAGACATAGGCAAATTGCCGCCGCAGATCGGTCAGCTTCAGCGTGGATATGGGGTGTTCGTCCAGAAAAATCGTACCCCGATCGATGTCCACAAAACGCGGCAGGCTGGCGATCAGGCTGGATTTACCCGCACCGCTACGGCCAACCAGCGCCACGGTTTGCCCGGCCTTGATTTCCAGGGAAATATCCGAAAGCACCCAAGGCGCCTGTTCGCCTGTCGCGTAGCGCAAACCGACTCCATCAAAACGAATCCGCCCCGACACCCGTTCGATGGGTACGGGTGTCGACGCATCGTGTTCGCGTGGTTCGTCCATCAGGCCAAACAGGCTCTCGCCCGCCGCAATGCCCTTTTGCAGCACGGCATTAACTCCAATCAGACGCTTCATGGGCGTTAGCATCAGGCTCAGTGCCGTGATGAAGGATACGAAGGTACCGACACTGATGGTCTGCATCCGATCCCCCGTCGTCGCAAACCAGACGATGCCGGCAATGCCAATCGCCAAAATAAACTGCGTCAGCGGCGATGAGGCCGCAGTGACTGCCTGCATCCGCATGAAATCCTTGAAGTTTCGCTGATTGATGGCAGCGAATCGTGCCGCTTCAAACGCTTCGCCACCATACAGCTTGACGACGCGATGACCACTGACCACCTCTTCTGCCACATGGGAAACCTGGCCCATGGAGTTCTGAATCTGCCGGGCATGGCGGCGGAATGCTCTGGAAATTCCACCAACCAGCACGACCAGAACGGGCGCGAGCACCACGAGAAACAGGGCGAGTTGCCAGCTCAGATACAGCATCCATACGAGCAACCCGAACACGGTAATCGTGTCGCGGATGAGTGTGGTCAACGCGCGGGAGGCTGCCTCGGAAACCTGTTCGCTCTGGTAATTCAGCCGTGTGAGAATTTCACCGCCGGGGACGCGGTCAAAATAGCGCACCGGCAGGTGCAATACCTGATCGAACACGTCGCGTTTGAGGTCACGAATCACCGATCGTCCGACCCAGGCCATGCCATAGCCGGAAGCGAATTCGGCCACAACACGCACCAGAAATACGGCGAGCAACAGGGCGGGCATGAGATGAATCGTGGTGGGGTCACGGCTCACGAAGCTACCGTCGAGCAGGGGCTTCATCAAGGCGGCGAAGGCCACCTCGGTCAGGCCGGCTGCCACCATGCCGATGATGGCGAGGATCAGTACACGAGTGTACTGGCGTGTATAACGTAACAAACGTCGGTAGGTCGCCCAGCCCGATGCGGGCGTCTGCGTGGAATCGTATGTCGTCATGCCCTGCCCGGTTTGTGGATTCTATCTTGGCTTGATTCATGGTTTATTTCATGGCTCATTTCATGACTCCTTTGATGGGCGTCGTCCCAAGTCCAACCTTGGTTATGCCTGCACTGCGCACCAAATCCAACACGGAGATAACCTTCTGGTTGATCACTTCGGCGTCTGCCCAGACCACGACCGGGCGACCGTCATCGGCAATGGCCTTGAGTTGAGGCAACAAGTCATTGCTCGGCATGATGTGTCCATCCAGTGCAATCCGACCATCCTTGGCGATTTCGATCACGTGATCCTTGACCGGGGCGCGCTGTTCGCTGCCCTGATCCGATACCGGCAATGTGACATTCAATGCCCGGTCATGAATAAATGTGGTCGTCAGCATGAAGAAAATCAGCAGCATGAAGATCACATCAATCAATGGAATGAGATTGAGCTCCAGTTCTTCGCGCGGTTTTTGGCGAAATTTCATGGCGATTCCCTCAGCGTCTACTGGATTCCGTCGGATGAATCATGTCGACCAGTCGAATGGCCTCACGCTCCATTTCGATGATGCGCTCGTCCACCAGACCACGGAAATAGCGGTGAAAGATATAGGCAGGTACGGCAACCATGATGCCGCCTGCCGTCGTGACCAGTGCCTTGGAAATCCCCCCAGCCAGCAATTCGGGATTGATACCGGCCGCGCCGCCACTGGTCGTAATCGCCTGAAATACGTCAATAATCCCCACAACTGTTCCCAGCAATCCGAGCAAGGGAGAGATAACCGCAATGGTACCGAGCGTATTGAGATAACGCTCCATCTGATGCGCGACATGACGACCGGCATCTTCAATCCGGTTGCGCATGGCCTCGGCACTCCCGACATCCTGCAGGCCAGAGGCCAACACGACACCGAGGGGTGACATGCGTGCCAGTTCCGCAACCTTGTTCTGCGTCAATTGCTTACTTGCGATCCAGCTTTCCACGGTTCCGACAGGGTCACCACCCATCAGGCGGCTGTAGCGCAAGGCCCACAAACGCTCGAATATAATCGCCAGCGCGATAATCGAAGCCAGAATGATGGGAATCATCATCCCGCCGCCCGCTAAAACCAGTTCCATCATGTCGTGTTACTCCCTGAATAGATCACACAATCTCACTCGAACCGACTCACAGGCCGGATAGGGTTTTATCACTTGGCCAGCGCAAGCGGAAACCGAAATTCAGCGTGATTTTCTGATCTGGCTTGATCTGGTTGGACCATGCCCAAACGCCATCAATCCCATCGAACTGTTTGGTCGTCGGTGGCGTCGTATCGGCCAGCGTTTCCACCGAGATCTCACTGTCTTCGGCGATCGGCAGATTCATGATCACCGTGACGGCCACCGGTTCTTTGTGCTGACTTTGCACTTCGACCACCGTGCGGCGCACCATTTGGGTCGATTTACCGATCACGCCGTTTTCCTCTCGCTGATCCGGCTTCTGGTCGACGATAACCTGCACACGCCGATCAGCACCAAAGCCCAGACTCATCTTCTTGGATGGCGCCTGGGCCTGCCGGAATGCCGATCCCAGTTGCGCCCCATTGACGAAAAATTCCCAACGCCCCGCAGGAAGCGGCAATGGATTCTTCAGGACGAATGTACCCGTCAGCACGCCAAGGGGTGAAATTGTCGGGGCAATGAGCACCGTCGCATTTGCGGGCACTTGCTCGTGCTGCAGTGGGATCACCGTAGCGGTCGAGCCACTATCTACCGTTAGCGGCAGCACGCTTTTGTACTCGGCATTAAAACCGGTTTCATCAACGGGTTGCGCCACAGGAGCCGCCATCATGTTCATGGCAAGTTTCGATCGAACCTCCAGCGCAGGCTCTGCTTGCTGATGACTGTCAAAGCCAATCGTCCAGCGCGGTAATTTTGGCGCCGGGTAATAACGCCGGTTGTCGAGTAGCGACAGCGTAATCGGCACATGCGTCCAGTCTTCGCCACTGTTCTGATGCACACTGGCGGAAAATGACCAGTCGAGCTGGGCATTCTCGTCACCAATCGGGTTGGCGGGCGGATTCGCTGTTGCCACCGTCAGCGTGGGTTTCTCTGGTACGTTCTTCGCCTCAGTAGCGGTCGTCGGCAAGGTGATTAAATCGGCACGATAAACCGGTTGCCAACCCGCATCACTCACGCGGTAGCGCAGATAAGCGGGAAGAAGTCCTGAATCCACTATGCCGCTCGCCGATTTTTTACGTTCAAGTGGCAGGATCAACTTCATTTTTTCCGGCTGTTTACGAAATTCGGCCAGCTTAGCCTCCTGTTTCGTCAAAGCTTCATTGACCTTATCCAAGTCATTTCGGGCTTTACGCTGCGCAGAAATCAAATCCGCCAGCAGCTTGTCGAATGACTGCCGGGCGGCGGGCTGAGTAAGAAACGCACCTGCCTGATGCCCGGCCTTGCTCGTTACGGTCGCTGGTGCACTCATCTGTGCCTGAAAAATACTCAAACGAACCCGCGCTGCCTCAAATGCATCTCGCGCATCCGCCTGTTGAGCGCGCAGGGTATGGATTTGTGCTGCAATCGCCATATAGTCGGGCGAGGTTTCCACCGACTGTTTGAGCCATTGCAGCGGCCCGGATTGCAACAAATCGGCGGAGGAAATCTGGACACTTTCCTGATCGATATTTCCCGGCAGATCAAGCACGGTAACCGATTTGCCGGCTTGCTCATTTTTGGCTCCGGCAGCGTGATCGGCGTCAACAGGCACCATGGCGGCGGGAACATCGATTCGGCGCGTAACCCAAGCCCCCTGAGGCAATACAGTCACTTCAGTGATTCGGCTTGTCAAACCGGTCGCCACCAGTTCGCCCTGTTCGACAGAGGCAGGCTTTACCTCGGAAGCGGCTTCCGCCACAGGCATCAGCCATAAAAGCCCGATCAGCAGGCAGAGCACCAGGCAGAGCAAGAGACAACGCAAAAGCACGTGGGATTGCCGGGCGGCGAATCTATTCAAGTTGCAATAAAATTCGTCGATCAGCTTTGCATTGCCATCAACCATATTCTGGCTCATCCCTTTGATCCTGCCTTGGCCGAATGAAGTTCATCGTTCACCGAATCATTGCAGCAGTCAATGCATTGTCTGCTCATGACTCGCACAAACATCAACCAGTACACCGCCGCCGGCTCGTCGAATCCGCACCGCCTCGGCCAGACGGCGGATAACGCCTACACTGTCTTCCCAGGCGATACAGGCATCCGTGATGCTCTGCCCATACACCAACATCCGCCCCGGAAGCACATCCTGCCGTCCACCGACGAGATGGCTTTCAATCATTGCCCCGATGATGCCGGCATTGCCTGCGGCGATCTGCGTGGCGACCTCTTCGGCCACCTGAATCTGTCTTGCGTGCTGCTTCTGGCTGTTGGCGTGGGAAAAATCGATCATCAACCGCTCGGGCAGTTCGGCACCACGCAGCTTTTCAAGCGCTTCGTTGACACTGTTGGCATCAAAGTTCGGTTTTTTGCCACCGCGCAAAATCAGGTGGCAGTCTTCGTTGCCCGCAGTCGAAAAAATGGCCGAGTGCCCGGCCTTGGTAACCGACAGGAAGTGATGCGGACGGGCCGCTGCGCGAATCGCATCAATGGCCACCTGCAAACCGCCATCGGTACCATTCTTGAACCCCACCGGGCAGGAAAGGCCGGAGGCCAGTTCCCGATGCACCTGGGATTCGGTCGTCCGCGCGCCGATTGCGCCCCAGGCTACCGCATCCGAAACATATTGCGGGCTGATCAGATCCAGGTATTCCGTCGCCGCAGACACGCCCATATCCGCCAGATCAACCAGCAAATGACGCGCCACACCCAGCCCCTTGTTGATTTCGAAGCTGTTGTCTAGGTTCGGATCGTTAATCAGGCCTTTCCAGCCGACGGTCGTCCGTGGCTTTTCAAAATACACCCGCATCACCAGCAGGATGTCGTCTTTTACTTCATCGGCAAGTGTTTTCAGGCGCGAGGCATACTCTCGCGCGGCTTTCACATCGTGGATCGAGCACGGCCCCATGACGACCAGCAGCCGATCATCCTCGCGGTTCAGGATCGCCTTGATGGCCTGACGCGTCGCGTACACCGTCTCGCTACCGCGCTCGGTCAGCGGAAACTGTGCACGAATCTGATCTGGCGACAATAAATTATGGATATCGAGAATACGTAAGTCATCGGTACGATGCGTCATGGTCTGCGGCCTGCTACAAAATCGGTAATGGGTGTCTCATTTCAACCCTAAACCGGTAATAGTACTTGGCTTGGCGATGTACGTCATCTTCATACATGCAGCAAATTCACAAAACCAACCGCCGCAAATCCAGTACCGGAAATTGCTGGCGGATGTGCGCCTGGGCCTCGGCGTCGATTTCCGCCATGACGAAGCAGTCGGCCAGGGTTTTGGCATTGGCGAGCACGGTTCCCCAAGGATCGACGACCATGCTGTGACCGAAGGTTTTGCGCCCGCTGGCATGCACACCGACTTGTGCGGCTGCCACCATATATACCTGATTTTCGATGGCACGGGCACGCAGCAAGGGTTCCCAGTGCGCCCGCCCCGTGGTTTCCGTGAAAGCAGAAGGCAGACAAATCCACTCGACGCCCTGTTCGGTCAAACGGCGAAACAACTCGGGAAAACGCAAATCAAAGCAGATAGCCATACCCAAACGACCAGCCGGTGTATCGACCAGCACCAACTCGGTGCCGTGCAGGAACTGATCCGACTCCCGATAGGATTCAGCGGTCGCCGATTGCGAGGACCGACGAGGTGGCACATCAACATCGAACAAGTGAATCTTGTCGTACTTCGCCCGGATTTTACCCTGCGAATCGATCACATAGCTGCGCGACCACAATTTGCCTTCATCTGCACCACTGCTGTCATTTTGAATGGGTAATGTCCCGGCCACCATCCATACGCCTTTAGAGCGGGCCAGTGACTGCAACCAGTCCAGTGGGGCATTTTCACCCTCTACGCCAAGCCCCAGAGCGAACAGCTCGTGCGGATTCGCTGGCATGGCATACAAGTTTTCCGGCAGAACGATCACTTCTGCGCCAGCATCCGCTGCGTCACGCACCAGGCGGGCGATCACCGGTTGATTTTCTGCCCAGGTTGCTTTGCCATTGAGCTGTATTGCGGCAATTTTTGATTTTTTCATGCGGGTGATTTCAGACGTGGTTGTCATGGGGTGGAGAGCTCCGGAAGGGCATCGGTGGTTTTGACGACGGGGGCGGCGATGGTGCCCGTGACCCTGTAAACCAGCGTCGGTGCAGGATTTTTATTGATGGTCTTGAGTGCCTGCTGAATAGCCAGCACGGCGCCACCCACGATCGGGCCACCGGCCACAGTCCCGATAATGGGCAGGAGCATACCGATATCGGCATAGATTTTAACGGTGTAATCGAGGCTGTTGTCGCTTAGCTGGGTTTGTCCTGACGCCGTCAACCGCAAAGAGGCATTTTTGAGTGCCAGAGGATCAATAGTCAACAATCCCTGCTTTATGGTCCAGTCGGCGCTGAGCGAATCGAATGTAAGACCCTGATCGACCACATCGCTGAAATCCAGTCGCAATCGACGGGTAATCGCCCCCAAACTGAGTAATCCGGCCAGTCGTCCCGCGCCAGGATTGACTTCGTTAAGTTGGCCGTTCTGCATTAGAATCGCGCCGGAACCACTCAGCCGCTCAAGGGCAAATGCCACCGGTGAACCGGGCCAGGATAGCGAGAATGAAGACGGTTTGAGATCCCCATTGCTGATCGGTGAATTATCGCCAGCCACCTGCTTGAACACGGCACCAAGGTCTGTCCCTTGTGCCGACAAGTTCAATTTCGTCTGCTGTTTGTCACCCTCTTTGGCTACCGTACCCTGACCGATCAGACGAAAACTCGCTGTCGGTTGCCAGTCGATGGTCGGAATCTCCAGCGTGTCGCGCCCCGGCATGGCTGCCTCGCTATTGAGCACGAGTTTGCCCAGTCGGTGTTTACCGAACCGCAGGTCATCGATGATCACCTGTGTGCCGGGAATCTGTTTCAGATCCCACGAACTTAACGGTGTCACCTGACCGGAAGATGCCGAATTGGATGAAGATTGATCCTCGATGTGGAACCGTTTGAACTGCATCGCTATCTGGCCAGCCGGATGTGCGGCATTGGGCTGTTGATATGTCAGGTTACCGTCTAAGGCGTCGCCGCTAGCCTTGATGAGATACCGCTCATCCGCAAAGCGGACATTCAACCGGGTCGGGCCAAACTGCAAACCGGCCACCTTGAGACGATCGGTCTGAATATTCAGGTCGAAGGGGGCGACAGTCGTGCTGGAAGATACTTTTCCCGGTCGGGAGAACGCGTTACTACTCAGGATCGGCTGCCATGCGTCCCAATCAAGCACTGGAGTATTCAGATTGATGGCCAGATTCGCCGGAGGATTGATCGCAGAATCTGTGACGGATTGATCGGCACTTTCAGCGCGATTACTGACATCCCCCCCACTCAGAGCGCCGCGGTTATTGAACCCCAGAGTGGCTTGCCACGGTACGCTGCCTTGCGCTTTAAGATCCAATTGGCGCAAAACGCCGCCGGTAAACCTGAGGTCGGCTCCGAGTGGCCAGACCGCATCGGCAGCTTTGCCGAACGGCGGCGGCAGCTGGCTCGATACGCCGACAAGATCACTGTTTGCCTGGACTGTAAATTGATCGCCGTGATGAGGAATGTTCAGCTCAATCGTAGTGTCCGCCTTGCCGCGCACCCGATCAAGCAGGGGCCCAAACGCCGAGACGGGCTTCTCCCGCAACGCGAACAAGGGATCAAGGCGCGTTTGCAAGCTCACGATGGTCGAATCGTCTGATTTACCGGGCTTTAATGTTATCGTTGTCGGTTCGTCATTAAAACGGGCAGAAAGGCTCTTGGCGGAGAAATCCACGTTATGAAAATCGATGGCTCCTGAAATCTGGCTCACTTTGATCGGCGTTTTGTCGAGAGACAGGTCGTTGTTTTTCAATACCAAATGGCCGTTTACTTCGGGCTTTTCAACATGCTTCAATCCCACGAGAACCGAAATATCCAACCCGGCTTGTCCCGTGGCCTTGAGCGCGTTCAAACTGCCGGCACCCAATAGTGGGGTTTGCCCGATAAATCCGATCAGTTGGCTCAAAGGCGCTCTGGCTGTTACGGCAATATCGAGTGCGGCTTTGTCCAGATCAAAGATACTCACGCGTGAGCCATCCATAGGCACTTCGGCCAGCGTTCCGTGGTCAATCGATGCGTGGAACTGCTGATTGACGAATGCGATATTGCCATCGGCATCCTTGAGCGCAGGCCAATGAGGTAGAAAAGGCAAAACCAGATGTTTGAAATCAAACACCACCGAGAACCACCCACCGCCAAGAATGAATGGGAATCGAGCCGGGTCGCCATTGAATACAAAATGCCCGCGATCCACTCGACCGGGTTGCCCGCCCCCTTTCTCGGGCAACTCAAGATTCGTATCCAGCCAGTGCAGCACATTCTTGCCCAGCAGGTTCCGCGGCAAATACGCCGGAACGCGCGCAACATGAATATCGCCGAATTCACTGTCGATGGTGAGTTGAGCCGGATGATCCTTGTCTGCGGCCTGATATCGGAAACCCGTATCCGTGAACAGATCGGCATTCTTGATGCGCAAACCCGGGCTATAGACCATAAGCCCCCCTGAATCGGCATCGTGCAGATACACATCACCTTTCAGGGCATCGATGGTCATTGGTTCACGGAACATGCCCGGCACGGCAAGCACGAGATTCGATTGATCAAAACGCGCCAACCAGCCGGCTGGCTGTTTGTAGAGCTTGAGGTTCAGACCGCCGAGTCCATCGGCCTGACCAATGACCGGCCACAAGCGCCGCCCCGGCACGTTGCCGAAATGCTGCAATTCGAGATAACCCGCCACAAGCGTATTGCCGACCAGATGCAGGCGGATATCCCGGGCATCGCCCCGCAGCGCATTCTGCCCCAACAATTCCAGAAATGACTTGGGCAAAGGTGCGGTCGCCAACCAGACAGCAAGTTGATGCAGGTCGACGTAACTCGATGCGTAATCGGTCCGGTTTCCGGCGTGGATCAGGTGAATTGAATGAACGGGCCAGTAAGTATCGTCCGCGGTCACTACGTGGATATCATCGGCATCCATGCGCCAGCCGTCCGCCGTTTTCTGCCAGATCAACCGCCCGCCAATCCGACGCAAATCCGCCTGAGACTGAGTTGCAGCCAGCACACCAATACCCGCAATCTTCGCCATCCGGCTGACCTTGAGGTTGGAAATATCAAAATCGGCCGAAACCGAGCTCAGACTCGTTCCGGCAAAGCGCAACCACAACTCGCCGGTCAGTTGCCCTTGATTGACAAGTGGCATCCCAGCTGAACAATCCAGGTCTTCTACCTGTTCGGCACAGCCGCCGAGCTCGGCCCGAACCGGTCCATGAGTAAAGTCGCGAACGGCCTGCTGCATGGCGGGCAGGTTCCAGTTATGGGCACCCAAATACACTTCGGCGTTTGGTTCATCGCCCAAATGTCCATCCGCCCGCAAACTAACCGGCGTGGTGCCGAATCCGGGTGCGAACAGCTCCCCGGAAAGCGACCAGCCATGCGACGCCAGCCGCGCCGTCGCGTTCAGATTGATGGTCTGATGGGTCTCGGGGAGATCGGATGTCGCCGGTCTAATCCACTCAACCACGGCATCATGAATGGATACATCGCCCAAGTCCGGCAATCTGGACAACCAGTCGGACCATGAATTCGCCTTCTTTTCCGGTTCATTTTGCGGCGCGCCTGAGAGTGTCCATTTTCCATCGGCTTGCTGAATGAATGCCAGGTGCGGCTTGTCGATCACGATCTTCCCGGCGACCCAATGCCGGGTAACCAAACTGCGCCAAGGCGCAAGCGATATGCCAAAACGCGAGATGGCCGGGCCATTCTCTCCCAAGCGTAGATCCGTCAGTACTAGCTGCGGGCGGTAATTGACGAAGCTTATCTCAATCGACCCGAACCGCACCGGTGCGCCCCAAGCCTGGGACAACACATCCTGTACCTGTGCCCGATATTGGGTCATGTAGGGCAAGGCGACGCGCAATGCACTGAATACCAGCGCAAACAAAATCAAGATCACGGCCACAGATGCCAGCAATAACCGCATCAACCGGCGCAGAGGCCGGGAGGACAGATGGATTGCATGCGGCAGATGAATGTGAGTCACAGCTGGGGTTCACCTTGGTAGAAATTACCCTGAACGCAGTATATCAGCGCCACATGCCACTCCGGTGAACTGGAGTCTGGAGCGATACATTCACATAAGAACGATGTCGTACTGCTCCGGTAAATAGTGAACATCGGCCTGCAAGCGCAGCGGCACACCAATGAATTCCTGCAATTCGGCCAGCGAGGTCGAATCTTCCTCACGCAGACGATCGATGACCGCAGATGAGGCGATGACCAGCATCTGCTTCGCATGGTACTGGCGTGCCTCGCGGGTCACCTCGCGGAAAATCTCGTAGCAGACGGTTTCAGCCGTTTTGACCGTACCGCGCCCACCACAGGTCGGGCAGACCTCGCAGAGAATATGTTCCAGCGATTCGCGCGTGCGTTTGCGGGTCATTTCGACCAGCCCCAATCCGGAAACCTCGCACACCTTGGTGCGGGCATGATCGGCTTCGAGTGAGCGCTTGAGTGTTTCCTGCACCGCCAAACGATGATCCGGCTCGATCATATCGATGAAATCGAGAATGATGATGCCGCCCAAGTTACGCAATCTCAGTTGACGCGCAATGGTGCTTGCGGCCTCCAGATTGGTTTTGAAAATGGTTTCCTCGAGATTTTTCGAACCGACAAACCCGCCGGTATTCACATCGATCGTGGTCATCGCTTCGGTCTGATCGATGATGATGTACCCACCGGATTTGAGCGGCACGCGGCGTTCCATCGCATTGGCGATTTCCTGCTCGATGTTGTGCATGTCGAACAGGGGTCGCTCACCGGGATAATGTTCCAGCATCGGCAGAATATCCGGCACCATTTCCTGGGCGAACTGAATGGCCCGATGATAGGTCTCGCGTGAATCGATACGGATTTTCTCGACATAGCGACCGAGCACATCGCGCAAAGTCCGCAGTGCAATCGGCAGATCTTCGAAAATCAGCCCCACGCCGTTGGTCTGACTCTGGCGTTCCTGGACACTGGCCCACAACCGCAGCAGAAAGTCGTAATCCTGTCGCAGCGCTTCGGCAGTCGCCCCTTCGGCTGCCGTTCTCAGAATGAATCCACCGATCTCGTTGTCGCCCGTCCGCTCGATCGATTCGGCCATGAATTTGCCCAGAAAATCCTTGAGGCGATCGCGCTGTATCGGGTCTTCAATCCGGCTCGATACACCGATATTCCGACCATTGGGCAGATACACGAGATAGCGCGACGGGATGGTGATTTCGGTCGTCAGGCGCGCACCCTTGGTGCCCAAGGGGTCCTTGATGACCTGAACCACGAGATTCTGCCCCGTTCGCAGCAGGTCGTAGATCATCCGCGGGCGCGTCTCGACACCGGTTTCCTTTTCCTCCGGCTTGAGCTCGATATCCGAGACATGCAGAAACGCGGCGCGCTCCAGCCCGATATCCACGAACGCCGCTTCCATGCCCGGCAACACTCGGCTGACCCGCCCCTGATAGATATTGCCGACGATGCCGCGCGACCGTGAGCGTTCGATATTGATCTCTTGCAGGACCCCGTTTTCGACATAGGCGATCCGGGTTTCCTGCGGGGTCACATTGATGAGGATTTCTTCACTCATGAATCGAATCTCGTTGTGTTTGCAGCCAAACAGGATGAATGCCAAATTCTGCCAGCAGTTGCGCCGTCTCAAACTGAGGCAGACCGACCACCGCACCCCAGGAACCGCAGATCCGTTCGACGAACTGGGCTGCCATGCCTTGCAAGGCATAGGCACCGGCCTTATCCAGCGGTTCGCCGGTCGAAAGGTAGGCGGCGATCTGTGCCTCGCCAAGCGGCATCATCGTGACATCCGTTTGTACGATCACCGATTCGCAACGCAGGCGATCGGCGACGGCGATGGCAGTTACCACGGCATGTGTCTGTCCGCTCAGGGCTGACAGCATCGCGGCCGCTTCGCGTTCATCGACCGGCTTGCCGAAAATGCGGCCCTGATGGATCACGACGGTATCTCCGGCCAACACGACGCTGCCGTCAGGCAAATCGGCCATGGACAATGCCATTGCCGCCTTGCTGCGCGCCAATCGTTCGACCAGAATCCGTGCTGATTCATTCTCTTGCGGCGTTTCATCGATCGAACAGACATCAGCCGGCAAGGTCTGAAACTCGAACCCCATATCTGCCAGCAACTGAGCGCGGCGCGGCGAGCTGGAAGCCAAAAACAGTGGTTTGGAGCGATTCATCGGCGGGTTCCTCGAAAAACCGTCACGAGCATGTTCGAGTGCAAGGAGCCGCACAGTGAGCAACGAGACATATCAAGTAGATAGGCGAGGCGCGAACGAGCACGCGACGCTGCAATCGGACAGCGCAGTAGGTTTTTCGAGGTGCCCTGCATTTATTCACGGTGATAAGGATGTCCATTCAATAACGACCAAGCCCGGTAAAGCTGCTCGGCCAGAAGCACACGAACCAGCGGATGCGGCAGGATAAGATCGGACAGGCGCCAGAGCCGGTCGGCACCTTGGCGAAATTCGTCCGTCATGCCATCGGCACCGCCAACGACCACGGCAACATCACGCCCGGATTGCATCCAGTCGGCCATTTGAGCCGAGAGTTGGGCGGTCGTCCACGACTTGCCGCGTTCATCGCAGATGATTCTCCAGGCGCCCTTGGGTATTTGCGCCTCGATCCGCGCACATTCTTCAGATTTCGCGCGCTCGGTTGCCATGGTCTTGCTGCGCGCCACGGCGGGGACTTCGTGCAACTGAACCGGGCAGGCGGGCGGCATCCGTTTCAGGTATTCCGCCGTGCCTGCATTGGCCCAGTCGGGCAAACGCGTCCCGACACTGATCAGATGGATTTTCAACG